>NZ_JBKFRY010000003.1:0-486923 GCF_046569105.1 Salmonella sp. 741265073_HBA
CCACGCACTGACCAAAGACCGTGAAGATCATCAACGGCCATTCATGCCATCCACTTCCCATCTTATACCTCCTTCGGATTGGCCAGATAACCGGTAGTGTCCCCGGTCGGGCGGCTGTTGGCGTTGGGTTTAATCACAATATTCGGCTTCGTGAAATGCGCGCGCGGCAGCGGCGCGACGGCAGCCAGCTCACCGTGTTTTTTGCGCAGTTCGTCTATCGGACCAAAGTCCAGCGCCCGCAGCGGACAGGATTCCACGCAAATCGGTTTCTTGCCTTTCGCCACCCGGTCATAACAGCCGTCGCACTTGGTCATATGACCTTTGGCGGAGTTGTACTGCGGCGCGCCGTACGGGCAGGCCATGTGGCAGTAGCGGCAGCCGATACAGACCTCTTCGTTCACCACCACAAAACCGTCATCGCGCTTGTGCATCGCGCCGCTCGGGCAGACTTTGGTACAGGCCGGGTCTTCGCAGTGGTTACAGGAGATGGAGAGATAGTAGGCAAAGACGTTCTGGTGCCAGACGCCGTTATCTTCCTGCCAGTCGCCACCTGCGTATTCATATATCCGCCGGAAACTGACGTCGGGAGTGAGATCTTTGTAGTCCTTGCAGGCCAGTTCGCAGGTTTTGCAACCGGTACAACGACTGGAATCAATAAAAAATCCATACTGGGTTGTCATCGGTTACTCCTTACGCCTTTTCAACCTGAACAAGATTACTGTGTGACGGATTACCTTTCGCCAGTGGGGAAGGTCGGTGCGACGTCAGAATGTTAATGGAGCCGCCGCGATCGACTTTGTCGCCAAACATGTCGGCATTTAACCAGGCGCCCTGGCCGATAGCGGTGACGCCAGGCAATATGCGCGGCGTGACTTTTGCCGGAATGAGCATCTCTCCATTCTGGTTAAAGACCCGCACGGTGTCGCCGTGCTGAATGCCGCGCGCTTGCGCATCAATCGGGTTGATCCAGATCTCCTGCGGACACGCCTGTTGCAGGACGTCGATATTGCCGTAGCTGGAGTGGGTACGCGCTTTATAGTGGAAGCCGGTTAGCTGTAGCGGGTAGCGCTGACGAAGCGGATCGTCCCAACCGTCAAAGCCTGGCGTATAGGCGGGTAAAGGATGGATAATCTCATCTTTCTTCAGCTCCCACGTGTTGGCGAGGGTTGCCAGACGCTCGGAATAGATTTCGATTTTACCGGACGGCGTTTTCAGTGGGTTGGCGGCAGGGTCTTCGCGGAAGGCGCGGAAAGCGACGTAGTGCTCCTCCGGGCATTTTTTCTTGAAAATCCCTGTCTGTTTCATCTCTTCGTAATCCGGCATTTCCGGGTTACGCGCTTTGGTTTTTGCGTGCAGGTATTTGACCCACTCATGCTGCGTGCGGCCTTCTGTGAAGGTCTGGTATACGTCCGGACCAAGCCGTTTAGCCACTTCACTGAGCGTCCAGTAAATGGGCTTTCTTTCAAATTTCGGCGAGGTGGCGGGCTGACCAAGAATGACATAGCCCATATTGCCTGCGGATTCGTGGGAAATCAGATCTTCCTGCTCGGTCGGCATTAAATCAGGCAGCAGAATGTCGCAATATTTTGCCGACGCGGTCATAAAGTGCTCGATGCCGACGATCATTTCACATTTACTGTCGTCCTGAAGCACCTCGTGGGTGTGGGCGATATCGCCATGCTGATTGATCAGCGTATTACTGGCGTAGCACCACAAAAATTTGATCGGCACGTCGAGCTTGTCTTTTCCCCGCACGCCGTCGCGTGTGGCGGTCATTTCCGCGCCATGATCGATAGCGTCGGTCCAGGTAAAGACCGAAATCTGGGTTTTTACCGGGTTCTCCAGCATAGAAAACCATTCGACGCCCAGATCCCAGGTGCCTTCGCGCACGCCGGAATTACCGCCATTTATGCCGACGTTACCGGTGAGTACAGACAACATGGCGATTGCGCGTGCGGTCTGCTCCCCGTTAGAGTGGCGTTGCGGTCCCCAGCCCTGGCAAATGTAAGCCGGTTTCGCCGAGCCGATTTCCCGCGCCAGTTGAATGATTTTTTCCGCCGGAATACTGGTAATCTGCGCGGCCCATTGCGGCGTTTTAGCAATACCGTCTTCGCCCTGACCCAAAATATAGGCTTTATAGTGCGCGTTACGCGGGGCCGAGGCGGGCAGAGTGGTTTCGTCGTAGCCGATGCAGTATTTATCCAGAAACGGTTTATCAATAAGATCTTCGGTAATCAGCACCCAGGCGATTGCCGCCGCCAGCGCGCCATCGGTACCAGGGCGAATCGGCAGCCACTCGTCTTCGCGGCCGGCGGCAGTGTCGTTATAACGCGGGTCAATCACGATCATCCGGGCGTTGGAGCGTTCGCGCGCCTGTTCGACATAGTATGTCACGCCGCCGCCGCTCATACGTGTTTCCGCGGGGTTATTGCCAAACATCACCACCAGTTTTGTATTGGCGATATCATCCGGACTGTTGCCGTCGTTGCCGCCGAACATATAGCTCATGGCCGCGCTGATTTGGGCGGTGCTGTAGCTACCGTAACGGCTGAGATAGCCGCCGCAGGCGTTCATCAGGCGATACGGTACGTTAGAATTGGTAATATTGCCGCCGTCCACGCCGGTACCGTAAAGCACATGTACCGCTTCGTTGCCGTAATCCTTGAGGATACGTTTCAGGTTATCGCCGATGGTATCCAACGCTTCATCCCAACTGATACGTTCGAATTTGCCTTCTCCACGTTTACCAACGCGTTTCATCGGATATTTCAGGCGATCGGGATGATTCATCCGGCGACGAATAGAACGACCGCGCAGGCAGGCGCGTACCTGATGGTTGCCATATTCATCGTTGCCCGTGGTATCCGACTCAACCCAATATACGGTGTCATCTTTTACGTGCAGGCGCAGCAGGCAGCGGCTGCCGCAGTTAACGGTACATGAACTCCAGACCGCTTTTTCTGCCACATTGCCAGATGCGAGATCTGCTGCGGCGTGGGCGATGCGGGAGAACGGAAGGGTGAAAGCGCTACTGGCAAGCGCAAGGCTACCGATAGCGGAGGTTTTCACCAGGCTTCGTCGGCTGATACTGGCCGCCATTAATGCCTCAGGGTTGGTGATTTTCATAACAGCTCACTATGCTCATCCAAAAAAGAGTTTTAAATGTCGTTGTGTTCGCAAAACGGGGAGCTCCGGGCGCGTAAAAACGTCCCGGAGCAGGCGGCTTAGATTTTTTCGATTTCCACCAGATTTGTATGTTGAGGATTCCCTTTTGCCAGGGGGGAAGGACGCAGCGTCGTGAGCGTATTGATGCAGGCGCCGTGGTCAATTTTATCGCCAGCCATATCCGCATTATGCCATGCGCCCTGACCCATCGCGCTGACGCCCGGCAGAATACGCGGCGTGACTTTGGCGGGTAGAAGCACCTCTCCACGATCGTTAAAGACGCGAACCTTATCGCCATTCGCGATACCGCGTTTTTGCGCATCGAGCGGATTTATCCACACCTCCTGGCGACAGGCGGCCTGCAGAACATCAATATTGCCGTAGCTTGAATGGGTACGGGATTTATAGTGAAAGCCAAACAACTGTAGCGGGAAGGTGCTCCGTTTCGGATCGTCCCATCCTTCAAAAGTAGGGGTATAAATCGGCAGTGGGCTTATCACGTCGCCTTCCGCCAGCTCCCAGGTACTGGCGATATGAGCGAGTTTGCTCGAGTAGATTTCGATTTTACCGGACGGCGTTTTTAACGGATTGGCCTGCGGATCTTCACGAAATTTTTTATAGGCGACAAAATGGCCGTTGGGATCTTTGCGTTTATAGATGCCCATTTTTTTCAGCTCGTCATACGCGGGCAATGCCGGATCTCTTGCCTGCATTTTGGCGTACAGATATTGCAGCCATTGCGCCTGGGTACGGCCTTCGGTAAACCGCTGATACACATCGTCGCCGAGGCGTCTGGCGATTTCGCTGAGTACCCAGTAGATGGGCTTGCGCTCGAACTTAGGCGTCGTCGCCGGTTGGATAAAAATCAGATATCCCATATTGCCGGCGTAATCATTGGGGATGATATCTTCCTGTTCGACGGTCATGAGATCCGGCAGTAAAATATCGGCGTACTTCGCGGAAGAGGTCATAAAATTGTCGATGACCACAATCATTTCGCATTTCGTTTCATCCTGAAGAATTTCATGGGTTTTATTAATATCCGAATGCTGATTAATCAGGGTGTTGCCAGCGTAGTTCCATAGAAATTTGATCGGGACATCCAGCTTATCTTTGCCGCGTACGCCGTCGCGCAGGGCGGTCATTTCCGGGCCGCGCGCAATGGCGTCCGTCCAGCTAAAGCAGGAGATGGCGGTTTTAACGGGATTCTCCAGGACCGGCAGACGTTCAATGGTAATGGTGTAAGTAGATTCGCGTGCGCCGCTGTTACCGCCATGAATGCCGACGTTGCCGGTCAGAATCGGTAACATGGCGATGGCGCGAGCGGTTTGTTCGCCGTTCGCCTGACGCTGCGGCCCCCAACCCTGACAGATGTAGGCCGGTTTGACGCTACCTATCTCGCGCGCCAGTTTGATAATCCGATCGGCGGGGATGCCGGTAATATGCGATGCCCACTGCGGCGTTTTGGCGATACCGTCCTCGCCCTGGCCCAAAATATAAGCCTTATAATGGCCATTGGGGGGCGCGTCAGCCGGAAGGGTCTTTTCATCGTAGCCGATGCAATAGTTGTCGAGAAAAGGCTGGTCAACGAGATTTTCGTTAATCAATACCCAGGCAATTCCCGCCACCAGCGCGGCGTCGGTGCCGGGGCGAATCGGTATCCACTCGTCTTCACGTCCGGCAGCGGTATCGGTATAGCGCGGATCTATCACGATCATGCGCGCATTTGAGCGTTCACGCGCTTGCTCCAGAAACCAGGTAATGCCGCCGCCGCTCATGCGTGTTTCAGCCGGATTATTGCCGAACATGACCACCAGTTTACTGTTTTCGATATCAGACGTGCTGTTGCCGTCGTTGGAGCCATAGGTGTAGGGCATGGCGCAAGAAATTTGCGCGGTACTGTATGAGCCGTATTGACTCAACGAACCGCCGTAGCAGTTCATCAAACGCTTCACCGGCGAGGCGGCAGGCGACGAGCGGGTTATGTTGCCGCCTACGATGCCGGATGAATAGTGGATATAAACGGCTTCATTGCCGTAGGTCTCTACGGTCTTTTTCAGGCTGGCGCTAATGGTGTCCAGCGCTTCCTGCCAGCTAATGCGTTCAAATTTGCCTTCTCCGCGGCGGCCAACGCGTTTCATGGGATAGTTAAGGCGATCCGGATGGTTAATGCGCCGACGGATTGAACGGCCCCGCAGACAGGCGCGAACCTGATGATTGCCGTAGACATCGTCGCCAGTGTTATCAGTTTCAACCCACCAGACTTCATTATCTTTTACATGCAAACGCAGGGCGCAGCGACTGCCGCAGTTGACCGAACAGGCGCCCCAGACGATTTTATCTTCTTCGTTGCGCATGGCCTGCTGCACCGCCGCGGCCGCGGTACGCATCCCAAACGGTAAAGATACGCCTCCGGCAGCCAGCGCCAGTGAGCCAAGCGCCGCTGATTTCACTAACGTCCTGCGGCTAACGCCTGTTTGTTGCTTTTCTCCGGGCATCACTCACTCCATTGTCGTTATTATTTCGCTATATATTGATAACTATAACGAAATTATTAACATGCTAATGATGTAATGAGTTTACCCCTTTGGGAGTAAGGATTATTAATCCATGTCAAAGAGCGTTACCCTCCGGACCCGGAGGGCAGGAGGAGGTTATTGCGGTTCGGCGGATGAACCGTCCTGAGCGGGAGAGGTATTGGCTGGCGCATTGCCGCTGCTGGTGCGGGTATAAAGAATTTTATGCGTGTCGTTCGCGCAATGGCCCACCACCTGTGAGTCCGGCTGATCGGCCTGGTCGTTAGGAACGATAGTGAGCGTAAAATTATCCGCCGGCACGCCGTTATTGATGATACGTTGTTCAATATCGCTTTTTACTCTCTCGCACGATCCCGGTGCCGCCATCACCAGCGAGGGGGCGCTGACTAACGCCAGAGCGGCTATTGCAGTTGCGATTTTCATCATGAACTCCTGTGATTAATGACGATGTTCTAAGCTTAGCATTTTTCGTGTAAATAACTGTATTTGCTAATATGATGATAAATATCTTTTCATCCTGGTGATACGTGTGAAGAACCCCCTTTTACTGACGTTATTGTGCATGATACTGGCAGGTTGTGATAACCCGAAATCCCTTGAGTCTTTTACGCCGGAAATGGCCAGTTTTTCGAACGAATTTGATTTTGATCCATTACGTGGTCCGGTAAAGGATTTCAGCCAGACATTGATGAGTGAGAATGGCGAAGTGGCGAAGCAGGTCACCGGTACGCTTTCACAGGAAGGCTGTTTTGATACGCTTGAGTTACACGATCTGGAGAATAATACGGGGCTGGCGCTCGTGCTGGATGCCAATTATTACCGGGATGCTCAGACGCTGGAAAAAAAGGTGCAGTTACAGGGGAAGTGCCAGCTGGCGGCGTTGCCTTCGGCGGGTGTGACCTGGGAAACGGACGACAACGGTTTTGTGGTATCGGCGACGGGCAAAGAGATGAAGGTCGAGTACCGCTATGATAGCGAAGGCTATCCGTTAGGTAAGACAACCATAAACTCGCAGAATACGCTCTCTGTGACGGCAAAACCCTCCGCGGACCCGCGTAAAAAGCTGGATTACACGGCAGTCAGCCGGGTGGATGATCGACAGGTCGGCAACGTCACACAGAGCTGCGAATATGATGCGTACGCGAACCCTGTTGACTGCCGGCTTGTTATCGTCGATGAGAGCGTTAAGCCGGCAGTATCCCACCATTACACCATTAAAAATCGTATCGATTACTACTAAACCGGGCGCGGTGCGATTCTCCGTGACTACCGCGCCGCGTTTACTGCGCGGTGGGTTTCAGGAGCGTAGAACCGGACGTTTTATGTTCATCCAGATACTGTTGCTGGAAGATACACATGCGGATGGTGTTACGGTATTCGCCGTTAATGAAGAACTCATGAATTAGCTCGCCTTCTACTCTAAACCCGAGTTTACGGTAGATGTGAATCGCTTTTTCATTCTCTTTATCGACGATCAAATACAATTTATAGAGATTGAGTACGGTAAATCCGTAATCCATCGCCAGTTTGGCCGCGCGTGACGCCAGGCCTTTTCCCTGGTACTCCGGCGAAATAATAATCTGAAATTCCGCCCGCCGATGCACATGGTTAATTTCCACCAGTTCTACCAGCCCGGCGTTTTCACCGTCGCATTCGACGACAAAGCGCCGTTCGCTTTGGTCGTGGATGTGTTTGTCGTAGAGATCCGACAGTTCGACAAAAGCCTCATACGGCTCTTCAAACCAGTAACGCATAACGCTGGCATTATTATCAAGCTGGTGGACAAATCGTAAATCTTCACGCTCAAGCGGGCGCAGTCTGACCTTGTAGTCACTTGTCATACTGTATCCTTACACTTCCTTTTAGTTATCCTGCATCAGGGCGTAATAACGCGACCTGTACGACGATCCAGACACCGCAGCGTATTGGGTTCCCAATAGGCGTTGATGTTGGCGCTTTGCTCGCATTTATCGCGGTTATCAAAGGCGGCATCGGCTTTGTCCCACTCTTTTTCTGCGCGGGTATTCACTTTCTGACGCAGACTGCGAGTGTCGTTCCATTGTTCCTTTTCCATCGCCGCTTCCTGACGACTTTGTGCGCTATCTCCCGATTCAATCACCAGTTTACTGGTTTCAGCGAATGCGGAAGTAGTATATACAACGGCCGCCAACGTAAGCATTGCCGTCAGGCACAGGCGTTTGCTCAGCGTATTGTTCATCACAACATCCTTTCATTAGAGGGGAAAAAGCGGTAAACCACCTGTAAATTCTACACCAATCCTTATGCCTGGCATATACACAAGAATGGCCGGATAACCGTAACGATATTCTGTTGTATTATCACTTATCATTTCGTAACCAAATGAATCTCATGCTAAAGACGACTCTGCTTTTCTTTGTCACCGCCCTCTGTGAAATCATTGGATGTTTTCTTCCCTGGCTATGGCTTAAGCGCGGCGCCAGCGTGTGGTGGCTTCTGCCCGCTGCCGCGTCACTCGCGTTATTCGTCTGGCTTTTGACCTTGCATCCGGCGGCGAGTGGGCGGGTTTATGCGGCTTACGGTGGGGTATATGTCTGTACTGCGCTCCTGTGGTTACGTGTTGTCGATGGCGTCCGGCTCACGGTTTATGACTGGTGCGGTGCGCTGATCGCGCTGTGTGGAATGCTGATTATCGTCGTCGGATGGGGACGTACGTAACATTGCCGCGCGACCAGAACATTTTGTGATCTGGCAGCGCTTTTTACATCAATATACTTGTATGGTAGTAGCTCAGTTGGGTAAATTTCCTGCATCCCATAATGCGATGTAAGGAATAAACATGAAGATTGTAGGGGCTGAAGTTTTTGTTACGTGTCCAGGGCGTAACTTCGTCACCTTAAAGATAACCACGGAAGACGGGATCACCGGTCTGGGGGATGCCACCCTGAACGGACGCGAGCTCCCGGTGGCCTCGTACCTTACCGATCACCTGTGCCCACAGCTCATCGGGCGGGATGCTCGCCGCATCGAAGATATCTGGCAGTTCTTCTACAAAGGCGCGTACTGGCGCCGTGGCCCTGTCACCATGTCCGCCATTTCCGCGGTTGATATGGCGCTATGGGATATTAAAGCCAAAGCCGCCAATATGCCGTTGTATCAGTTACTCGGCGGCGCTTCTCGTGAAGGCGTCATGGTGTATTGCCATACCACAGGTCACACCATCGACGATGTGCTGGAAGACTACGCGCGTCATAAAGAGCAAGGGTTCAAAGCAATCCGCGTGCAGTGCGGCGTTCCGGGGATGAAAACCACCTACGGCATGGCGAAAGGCAAGGGGCTGGCCTATGAGCCCGCGACAAAAGGCCAGTGGCCGGAAGAACAATTGTGGTCAACGGAAAAGTATCTCGATTTTACGCCAAAGCTGTTTGACGCCGTGCGTAATACGTTCGGGTTTAATGAACATCTTCTGCACGATATGCATCACCGACTGACGCCTATTGAGGCTGCCCGCTTTGGCAAATGTATTGAAGACTATCGTTTGTTCTGGATGGAAGACCCGACGCCGGCTGAAAATCAGGCGTGCTTCCGCCTCATCCGCCAGCATACGGTCACGCCGATTGCCGTAGGCGAAGTCTTTAACAGTATCTGGGATTGCAAACAGCTCATTGAAGAGCAATTGATTGACTATATCCGCACCACGCTTACCCATGCCGGTGGTATTACCGGGATGCGCCGCATTGCCGATTTTGCCTCGCTCTACCAGGTGCGTACCGGTTCGCATGGGCCGTCCGATCTGTCGCCGGTTTGTATGGCCGCTGCATTACATTTCGACCTGTGGGTGCCTAACTTTGGCGTGCAGGAGTTTATGGGCTACTCCGAACAGATGCTGGAGGTTTTCCCGCATAACTGGACGTTCGAGGGCGGCTATATGCATCCGGGCGACAAGCCAGGACTGGGCATTGAGTTCGATGAAAAACTGGCGGCGAAATATCCGTACGATCCAGCCTATTTGCCGGTGGCCCGCCTGGAAGACGGCACACTGTGGAACTGGTAAGGAGCGAAAAATGAAAAGCATCGTAATCGAAAAACCGAATACATTAACTATCGAAACGCGCGCGCTTCCGCAGCCTGCGCCGGGCGAAGTTCGCATTAAAGTGAAACTGGCGGGTATCTGCGGTTCCGACAGTCATATTTATCGGGGACATAATCCCTTTGCAAAATATCCTCGTGTCATAGGCCATGAATTTTTCGGTGTCATCGACGCGGTAGGCGACAACGTCAATCACGACCGGATAGGAGAACGGGTATCCGTCGATCCGGTGATCAGTTGCGGGCATTGTTACCCTTGTTCAGTTGGTAAACCCAATGTGTGTACCTCGCTGGTGGTGCTGGGCGTGCATCGTGACGGCGGTTTCAGCGAGTATGCGGTGGCGCCGGCCCGTAATGCTCATCGCATACCGGACAACATCGCAGATCATCATGCCGTCATGGTTGAGCCGTTTACCATTGCGGCAAATGTGACGGGGCAGGTGAATCCGACCGAGCAGGACGTGGCGCTTATCTATGGCGCAGGCCCGATGGGACTGACGACCGTACAGGCGCTGAAGGGGGTTTATCAGGTTAAAACGGTCATAGTCGTTGATCGCATTGAAGAGCGTTTAGCGATGGCGAAGCAGAGCGGCGCTGACTGGACCCTCAATAATGGTCAACATTCACTGGCGGAATTTCTACAGCAGAAGGCGCTAAAACCGACCTTGATTGTCGATGCCGCCTGTCATCCCGCTATCCTGCAAGAGGCGATTACCCTCGCATCGCCTGCGGCACGCATTGTCCTGATGGGATTTTCCAGCGACCCGTGTGAGATTGTACAGCAGGGTATTACCGGAAAAGAGCTGGCTATTTATTCATCGCGTCTTAATGCCAATAAATTCCCGGTCGTGATTGACTGGCTGAATAAAGGGCTTATTGATCCGGATAAGCTGATAACGCATACATTTGATTATCAACATGTCACCGACGCGATTGAGCTTTTCGAGAAAGACCAGCGTCAATGCTGCAAAGTCTTACTCACGTTTGCGAAATAATATAAATAATTGCGAGTAAGTGGTACGCATCTTACCTCTTAGAGATTGCCTATATGACACAAATAAAGCATGAACGATCGACTCAGGATTTAGTGCGCGCTGCCGTATCTGGCTGGTTAGGCACCGCGCTTGAATTTATGGATTTTCAGTTATATTCACTAGGCGCGGCTCTGGTCTTCCATGAGATATTTTTCCCGGAACAGTCTGCCGCGATGGCGCTTATTCTGGCAATGGGCACCTATGGTGCAGGTTATATAGCCAGAATTATCGGCGCCTTTGTTTTTGGTAAAATGGGCGACCGCATCGGACGAAAAAAAGTATTGTTTATTACCATCACCATGATGGGGATCTGCACCACGCTGATTGGCGTACTGCCGACGTATGCGCAAATCGGCATTTTTGCGCCAGTATTACTGGTGACATTGCGAATTATACAGGGGCTGGGCGCCGGGGCGGAAATTTCCGGCGCGGGTACCATGCTGGCCGAGTATGCGCCGAAAGGAAAGCGTGGCATCATTTCCTCGCTGGTTGCGATGGGCACCAACTGCGGTACGTTGAGCGCGACGGCGATCTGGGCGGTGATGTTCTTTGCGCTTGAACGCGAACAGCTGATCGCCTGGGGATGGCGTATTCCTTTCCTGGCGAGCGTCGTTGTCATGATATTCGCGATCTGGCTGCGAATGAATCTGAAAGAAAGTCCGGTATTCGAAAAAGTAAGCGAAGGCGAAAAATCGCCAGCGTTAACGCCTGCGTCAGAAAATACATTGGGCGCGATGTTTACCAGCAAATCTTTCTGGCTGGCCACCGGTTTACGTTTTGGACAAGCTGGGAATTCGGGGCTTATTCAAACCTTCCTTGCCGGATATTTAGTTCAGACGTTATTATTTAACAAATCTATCCCAACCGATGCGTTAATGATAAGTTCCGTAATTGGTTTTATCACTATCCCACTCTTGGGGTGGTTGTCCGATAAATACGGTCGTCGGCTGCCGTATATAATATTGAATATCTCCGCGATTATTCTCGCCTGGCCGATGCTGTCTATTGTGGTAGATAAAACGTATAGCCCTGGCGTAATTATGGCGGCGCTCATTGTTATTCATAACTTTGCCGTGCTGGGATTATTTGCGCTGGAAAACATCACCATGGCGGAAATTTTCGGATCGCGTAATCGCTTCACCCGGATGGCGATTTCAAAAGAGGCAGGAGGCCTGGTGGCGGTTGGCTTTGGCCCTGTTCTTGCGGGGATCTTTTGTAACATGACCGATTCCTGGCTGCCCATCTTAATTATGCTGGTGCTCTACTCGTGTATTGGTCTGATTTCTGCGTTGTTGATGCCGGAGGTCAGAGATCGCGATCTGAGCTTGCCTGAGGATGCGGCGGAAGCGACAGCGGCAGAGAAGTTACGCCACTCCGCAACCCAGACGAGTTAAATCGTGTCGACGGTATGACCGGAACGCTAATGCGGTTTCGGCCATGCTGTCCGGTCACTTTTGTTTAATTAGCGTAAATCCAAATGTACCAGGGCAGGCGTTACTCTGCGACTGTTCCGCTTTCAGAATATAGAGGTTATAAAATGCAAAACAGGCTTTTATCGGCAAAGGCGACGCTTCCTGATTACGATCGCGCGGCGCTGGTGGCGCGGATGGTCCATCTCGGTTTTGGCGCGTTTCATCGCGCGCATCAGGGGGTTTATACAGATATTCTGGCTGCGGAGCAGCATAGCGACTGGGGCTATTATGAGGTTAATCTTATTGGCGGCGAACAGCAGATTGCCGATCTAAAGCAGCAGGATAACCTCTATACCGTGGCGGAGATGTCGGCGGAAGCCTGGACGGCGCGTGTGGTGGGCGTCGTCAAAGCGGCGTTGCATGTTCAGGTTGATGGTCTGGAACGTGTGCTGGCGGCGATGTGCGAACCGCAAATAGCGATTGTGTCTCTGACCATTACCGAGAAAGGGTATTGTCATTCGCCAGCCACGGGCCAACTTCTGCTGGAACATCCCATGATTGCCGCCGACCTGCAAAATCCGCATCAACCGCTAACGGCACCGGGTATTATTGTCGAAGCGTTAGCGCGTCGTAAAGCCGCAGGCTTACCGGCATTTACCGTGATGTCCTGCGACAACATGCCGGAAAATGGGCATGTGACACGTCAGGTTGTGACGGCTTACGCCCGGGAGGTGGATGCGGAACTGGCGATATGGATCGAGCAAAACGTGACATTTCCGTCAACCATGGTTGATCGGATTGTCCCTGCGGTCACGCCGGAGACGCTGGATAAAATCGAACAACTGACCGGCGTGCGCGATCCGGCGGGCGTCGCCTGCGAACCGTTTCGTCAGTGGGTGATAGAAGATACGTTTGTGGCGGGGCGTCCGCAGTGGGAAAACGCGGGCGCGACGTTGGTCGCCGACGTGGTTCCGTTTGAAGAGATGAAACTGCGAATGCTTAACGGCAGTCATTCTTTCCTGGCTTATCTGGGGTATCTTGCCGGCTATCAGCATATTAATGACTGCATGGCTGACGACAACTATCGTCTGACCGCGCAGGCGTTAATGTTACGCGAGCAGGCGCCCACGCTGAAAGTCCAGGGGGTAGATTTACAGCGTTATGCCGATCAGTTGATTGCGCGTTACCGTAATCCGGCGCTGCGTCATCGTACCTGGCAGATTGCGATGGATGGTAGCCAGAAACTTCCGCAGCGTATGCTGGACTCCGTTCGCTGGCATCTTGCTAATCATAGCGATTTTGATTTGCTGGCGCTGGGCGTGGCGGGGTGGATGCGTTACGTTGGTGGCGTGGATGAACAGGGCAAGGCGATCGACATTAGCGATCCGCTATTGCCGGTTATTCAGCGCGCCGTGGCAAACAGTGAAGAAGGCGCCAGTCGTGTTAAGGCGCTGCTGGGAATGGCAGAAATTTTCGGCAACGATTTGCCGCAGGCGGCGCGGTTTACGCAAAAAGTGCAAGAAGCCTATGACAGTTTACTGACATATGGCGCGAAAGCGAGCGTGGCGAAATATGCCGAGCGATTGAAATAGCGCAACAGAGACCCGGTAGCATTATGCTACCGGGAAGGCCGGAGCGGTTCTTAGCGGCCAGTGGTATCAGTTCATGCCAAGACGGATCAGTTCGACCGGCGCGAATTTACCTTCACAACCTTCGACAATCACCGTTTTGCCGCGGCGAATTTGACCTGCATCCAGACCTTCGCTCTCAATGGCTTTGATAATCCCGGTATGACCCGTGCCGCTTATCATGACCCGGCTACCGGTAGTGATTGCGTTACGGTTACGATCGTATGTCATCATGGTGTTTTCTCCTTTCAAACTTACTGCCAAAGCCCGCAGGTTTCCCCCCGCATGACGGGCGACATATAAATACGCTTATCGTTGCGGATTTTTTTTGTTTTTGATCAAGCTCACGGCTTTTTAGGCGGGAATGTGCAGGGTGAGAAAGCGGAGAAGGCGTCTCACCCTGACGTTAAAGGGGGTTAGTCTTCGCTAAACCAGCCGCTGTTTTCCTGACGGATAAGCTGAACGGATTCGCTAATTTCCTGCAAATGCTGGGTCATTGCGCTCTCAACCGCATTGCCGTCACGATTTTCCAGCGCGGAGAAAATATCATGGTGCTGGCGCAACAACATCTCCGGCGGAGAAACATGATCCAGACTCATATAGCGAACCCGGTCGATTGTCGCTTTGATATTTTCAATGGTATCCCACGCTAACTGGCAATCGGCGATCTGCGCCAGCTTTTGGTGGAAATCGTCATCAAGCTGGAAAAAATCATCAATCTGTTTGCGCTCGATGGCAATATGTTGCAGGTGCAGGTTTTGCGCCAGTTGATAGCACTGGTTGTCGGTGATCATCGCCGCCGCACGGCGGACCACCGCGCATTCGATCGCCTGCCGTACAA
The DNA here is from genome assembly GCF_046569105.1 of Salmonella sp. 741265073_HBA. Taxonomy (NCBI): domain Bacteria; kingdom Pseudomonadati; phylum Pseudomonadota; class Gammaproteobacteria; order Enterobacterales; family Enterobacteriaceae; genus Salmonella; species Salmonella sp. 741265073_HBA. Next base: position 14,686 of record NZ_JBKFRY010000003.1, read on the forward strand.
AACAGCCATTCTGTACCTGAGAAAGCGAAATCTTATTCACATAACTACCGCGCTGAGGGCGGATCTGAATCAACCCATTTTCCGCCAGCTTTATAAAAGCCTCGCGCACCGGTTGACGCGAAACGTTAAAACGGGTTGAGACCTCTTTTTCTGATAGCGGCGTGCCAGGCGGGATCAGACAATGCACGATATCACGCCGAAGAATACGGTAAATTTGCTGGTTGACTGGCTGTGTAGGGTTAAGCTGCGTTTCGACGGTCATTCATTCTTACTTTTTAGGCGGTTGACCCGGATACTCTACCACTTTTCCGTGGTGGTCTATACCTTTCATGTTTCTGGTTGCAGATACGTTTGCCAGGGATTACCCGGCCCGCAGACCGGGTATAACCCCTTAGCTACGGTGGACGCTGAGCCCTGCGAAGGATTGGGTAACAGGCATCATCTCAACGGTATTAATATTCACATGCGCGGGGAGTGTGGCCACCCACCATACCGCTTCGGTAATGTCTTCTGGCGTGAGCGCGGTGGTATTTTCGTAGGTTTTACCCGCTTTCTCATCGTCGCCTTTGAAACGGACGCTGGAAAACTCGGTACCGCCAACCAGACCCGGTTCAATGTCGGTCACGCGAACCGCCGTGCCGTGTAAATCCGTGCGCAAATTCAGGCTAAACTGGCGCACAAAGGCTTTCGTCGCGCCATAGACGTTGCCACCAGCATAAGGCCAACTGCCGGCGGTTGAACCGATGTTAATGATATGACCGCGATTACGTTCGACCATTCCTGGCAGCACGGCGCGGGTCATATAAATTAAGCCTTTATTATTAGTATCGATCATAGTTTCCCAGTCTTCTACGCTGGCTTTATGCGCCGGTTCAAGACCCAGCGCCAGGCCGGCGTTATTGACCAGCACATCAATATCGCGCCACTGCGCAGGCAGAGAGGCCATCATCTCTTCGATGGCCGCGCGGTTGCGCACGTCCAGTTGGGCGGTCAATACGTTCTCGCCAAGCTCATCTTTTAACGCTTGCAGGCGTTCATGACGACGTCCCGTGGCAATGACTTTATGTCCATTCTCAACAAAACGGCGTGCAATGCACTCGCCAAACCCTGCGGTTGCTCCAGTTACTAAAACGATCATCACACAGTTCCTCAACGCTTTTTGTGTTGTATTACCATAGCACGCGGCGTTTATGAAAGGGTAATCCTGGTTAACACGGTTGCGGTCAGCATAGGGGGAAGTTTACTCTTATGATCAACCTATTTTCAGGAGTGAAAAATGTCGACGAATCCTTTGTTAGACCAGAGTATGTTGCCTTATCAGGCACCGCGTTTTGATCGGATCAAAGATTGCCATTATCGTCCTGCTTTTGATGAGGGCGTACGGCAAAAACGCGTGGAAATCGAGGCCATCGTCAATCATCCGGCGGCCCCTGATTTTACGAATACGCTTCTGGCGCTGGAGCAAAGCGGGGCGCTTCTGTCACGCGTCACCAGCGTTTTTTTCGCGATGACGGCCGCGCACACTAACGATGAACTCCAGCGGTTGGATGAGGCCTTTTCTGCCGAGCTGGCGGCGCTCTCCAACGATATTTATCTGAATAGCGCGTTATTCGCTCGCGTGGATGCCGTCTGGCAACAGCGTCACTCACTGGGGCTGGATGATGAGTCGCTACGGTTGGTCGATGTTATCCATCAGCGTTTTGTGTTGGCAGGCGCGCAGCTGGCCGAAGAGGATAAAGCGCGACTGAAGGTATTGAATACTGAATCCGCGACCTTAATGAGTCAGTTTAATCAGCGTCTGCTGGCGGCAAGTAAAGCGGGCGGGCTGGCGGTCGATGACGCGCATTGCCTGGCAGGATTAAGCCCGGAAGAAATGACCGTCGCTGCTGAAGCGGCGCGTGAAAAAGGCCTGGAGGAGCGCTGGTTCATTCCGCTCCTTAATACGACGCAACAGCCTGCGCTTGCTACGCTGCGCGATCGCCAGACCCGCGAAAATTTATTCGCAGCGTCATGGACTCGGGCGGAAAAAGGAGATGCCCACGATACCCGCGCTATCGTTCAGCGTCTGGTAGAGATTCGTCGCTGTCAGGCAAAACTGCTGGGTTTCCCCAATTATGCCGCATGGAAAATGGCCGATCAGATGGCGAAAACGCCGCAAGCCGCACTGAGCTTTATGCGTGGCATTGTGCCGCCAGCGCGTCAGCGGGTACTCAATGAACAGGCGGAAATTCAGAACGTCATTGATGGTGAGCAGGGCGGCTACACCGTTCAGGCCTGGGACTGGATGTTCTATGCCGAACAGGTACGGCGGGAAAAATATGCGTTAGATGAAGCGCAACTGAAGCCCTATTTTGCCTTAAATACGGTGTTGCAAGAGGGGGTTTTCTGGACCGCCAACCAGCTATTCGGCATCACCTTCGTCGAGCGTTTTGACATTCCGGTGTACCACCCTGATGTTAGGGTATGGGAGATTTTCGACTCCGATGGTGTCGGCATGGCGTTATTTTATGGCGACTTCTTCGCGCGGGACTCGAAAAGCGGCGGCGCGTGGATGGGGAATTTTGTCGAGCAATCCACACTCAATGAAACCCGGCCCGTTATATACAATGTTTGTAACTATCAGAAACCTGTTGATGGGCAGCCTGCATTACTGCTTTGGGACGACGTTATTACGCTCTTCCATGAGTTTGGTCATACGCTACATGGTTTGTTTGCCGTCCAGCGCTATGCCACGCTTTCAGGTACCAATACGCCCCGCGACTTTGTCGAGTTTCCCTCCCAGATTAATGAGCATTGGGCAAGCCATCCACGTGTGTTCGAACGCTACGCGCGTCATGTCGACAGCGGTGAAAAAATGCCTGCTGATTTACAGGAAAAAATGCGCAAGGCGAGTTTATTTAATAAAGGTTACGATATGACTGAATTGCTCGGCGCCGCATTGCTGGATATGCGATGGCATATGCTGGAGGAGAGCGTAGCAGAGCAGTCTGTTGCTGAGTTCGAGCAGCAGGCGCTGGCCGCCGAGCATCTTGATTTACCGGCAGTGCCGCCCCGCTATCGCAGCAGTTATTTTGCCCATATCTTCGGCGGCGGCTACGCAGCGGGATACTACGCCTACCTGTGGACGCAAATGTTAGCGGATGACGGTTATCAATGGTTTGTAGAGCAGGGCGGCCTGACGCGTGAAAACGGGCAGCGTTTTCGTGATGCTATCCTTTCCCGGGGGAATAGTACTGATTTAGAAACGCTTTATTCAGACTGGCGTGGACATGAACCGCATATTGACCCCATGTTGCAATATCGTGGGCTCGATCGCTAAGCTGATACGGTTGTTCGGCACTGTCGAACAACCGCCTGAAAATGAGTCCTGCACTTCTGATGGCAGCCAGTTAAATTTCTGGGGTTAAATTGTCTGAATATAAAGAGGGCGTGCATTCGGATTTTTCTACTTATTTCCCTGTGGTGGCTTGATTGCCAAAGATTTATTACCGCTTCGCTATTAACGTTTTCAAAAAATATATTTTCCGCCATGCGTCTGTATTATGTAAATAATGCAGAAATGAATTTGACACTGCGCACAGGGCGACTAGATTTAGAACTGTATCACATGATATGAGAAGACATATCATATTTAAAACGCAACATCATCATGAGGATTATATTATGGCAGAACATCGCGGCGGTTCCGGTAATTTTGCAGAAGATAAAGAGAAAGCCTCAGAAGCAGGTCGTAAAGGCGGCCAGCATAGCGGTGGGAACTTTAAAAACGACCCACAGCGTGCATCTGAAGCGGGTAAAAAAGGTGGCCAGAACAGCCACAGTGGCGGACGGAAATCCGGCAATTAATTTTACTCCTGATATTTCGTAAATATATTCTGAAATATTGCGCATACGATGCGGGCCATAGGCTCGCATTTTTTTATTCTGACCGAGAGTTATTCTGACCGGTCAGATGAAATTATTGTTTATGCTTTCTTCGTTAACAGAAAAAGCAATTCAGCGAGGGCGAAGCGTACGCATTTTTCCAATACTTCCTGACAATCTCCGTTGAAATGTTGTCGGCTTGTAAAAGTTGTATTGTTAATATTCCAGGCAAACCAAACGGTGCCCGCCGGCGTGCCATCTTCGCCGCCTTCCGGACCGCCATAGCCGCTGATCGCTATGCTGATATTGACCTCAGCCTGATCCTTAGCGCCCTTTGCCATTTCAGTAACGACCGCTTCGCTGACGGCGGTATGTTCGGCAAGACTGTGGCGTTGTACGCGTAAGATTTTTGCTTTGGCTTCATCAGTAAAGGTGACATAACCCACACCGTAAAATGAGGGCGTATCTTCTGCTGCGCACAATGCTGAAGCCAGTTTCCCGCCAGTGCAGGATTCTGCAGTGGTCAGACGGAGTTTCTGGTTAACCAGTAAATCACCAAGTTTTTTTGTCAGGCTATCGACGGATTCGGCTTCATCAAGGGTGACAATATCGTGCTGTTCTAATCTCATCGTTTATTTTTCCGTTACAGAGATAAATGAAATCTGTTCGTTCTTCTCAAGTATGGCATATTTATTTTATGACATTGTCAGTGAATGATTATTTTATCCAGTTACCAACAAACCCGCTGTTGCATAACTTGCTTACTTTCTTACGGCGATGACTGTCATTGATTATGCGTAAGGCCATTATCCTCAAAAAATAAAGCCGATTATTCTGAATTGCTATCCAGACGTTGATACATATGACTTCAGCTATGTGGCAAGTTAACTATTACGCCGTTACGCTTTCGCGCTCACCGGCGCTGATGTCGGTTGCATATTAATCCGGATGGGTTGATTTTATTGCTTAATATTCTGCGGATAAATTCATGTTTGTAAAAACTAAAAATAGCGGCCAGACTTAATACGTCAAATAGACGTTATTAAGGAGAGAGCATGAAACTACAGGTGGCTGCATTTTTAAGTTTTCTGATAATGCCTTACGCGCTAGCGGATGATCAAGGGGGATTAAAAAAAGACGTGGCACCGCCGCCGCCTCATGCTATTGAGGATGGTTATCGTGGTACGGATGATGCAGAAAAAATGACCATCGAACAGGCAAAAACCCTGCATGATGGCGCGACCGTTTCGCTGCGCGGCAACCTTATTGATCATAAAGGCGACGATCGCTATGTATTTCGTGATAAGTCCGGCGAGATTAACGTGATAATTCCTTCCGCCGTATTTGATGGGCGGGAAGTTCAGCCGGATCAAATGATCAACATTAACGGTAGTCTGGACAAGAAAGCGAAGGAACCGCTTGTTCGCGTGAACCGACTGCAAAAATAACGCGCGCTAACCGGCAATCTCCAGGTCAGCCATACGGGGCACGCGGCTGGCCTGATACCATGGGTCTTGTAAAAGCGCCTGGGGGACAAAAGGTCCCATAATGTCTTATTCAGGTCTGGTTGCGTATCGTTTAAGCTTCATTGATATTGACGGTGCTACAGTCGTTAGCGATCCGTTATCCTCGCAAGAATTTGCCCGGTAGCGTATAAGCAAAACACAAATCTATCCATGCAAGCATTTACCGCTGGTGAACCGGCGGTTTTTTTTGCCTGCCATCCAGACAAAAGCGGCCCCTTGCGCAACGATGTAGCAAGGGGCCGGCTCTGCGAGGGATTATCTCCGTTCATTAATCATCCCATTTGTGACTGAACCAGGCGGCCAGAAATCCGGAAAATAAAATAATTCCTAATACAACGATAAAAAGGTTAATACTGCCTAACATCTCGTTTCTCCTTATTTTAGCGTGCATCCTCTTTTTTAAAAAACCTCGTACAGACTATAGTACTAATTTATACTTAAGCAAAGTCTGAATTGCGTATTTATTTTACTGGAAGGGTAAAGCATTAGAATATTTTCGTCAGCGCCCAGGAATATTCCTGAATTATCGCAGTGACAGCAGATAATTAGCCTGCAATATATAGGGTTAACCCAGTGCGCCAGAAACGGCGCACATCACTGGCTGCAGATAATTAACAGGTGATAGCCTGTTGCGTAGGGGTAATCCGCATTCCTTTTAACATCAGTGCCCAGGCGAACACAATGGCGATTATCAGGACAACGAAAAGCGACCAGGCGGGAAGTGTCGTCAGGATGACGCCGCTGGCCAGCGGGTTTAGCGCCGCACCCAGCCAGCCCAGCGATTGCGCTGAAAAATAGCTGGCTTTCATCCCGGCAGGCGCAATGTTGTCAATTAACATATATTCGCCGGGGGCATAAATAATTTCGCCAATCGTGAATACTGCCGCTGAAAGCCCCCAAAAAAACAGATTGTCGCCTGAAAAAATAAATCCGATGAGCCCGGCGATAAAAAAGACGGTGCCGGTCGTCATCATTGGTCGAATATTGACGGCGGTAAGTCGACGGCCCACGGCGTATTGCAAACTGACCACAATAACCGCATTAACCGGCAGGACGACGGCTACCACTTTTTCCGCGAAGCCGCTATCGGCAACGACCATAACGTACTGTGAAATACAGGACGCAAAGGCGCCCCCCACAAAGGAGGCCAGAAATGCCGAAAGCGTAAACCACAATAATGCTTTGTCGCGCAGCAGAACGGAGGGAGACCAGATAGCGGCATTTTTCCCCTCGCTGGCGGCAACCGAACGTGTCACCCATACCTGAATAAAGACCAGCGGAAATGCGGAACAGATGGCGGCAAGCCAGAAGGGTAAATTGATGCTTTGCATCACCAGCAGCGTGCCGAGCGGCGGGCCAACCGTCCAGCCGATATTGAGTACGGTATAGTTGAGCGAAAAAATCCGCGTTTTTGTTGTCGCGGTGAGGTTATCGGCGAACCAGGCCTTCAGGACGGTAGAAAAAACCGAATAGGCGCAGTTAATAAGCGCAAAAAGCAGGACAACCAGTACGACATTATGCACCATTGGGATGGCGATAAACCCGCAGGCGAAGGCGATAATCGCGAGTAACATGTAGCGCTTTTTATCAAACTTGTCTGCCAGAATCCCAAAGCCAAGACTAAAGACGACGCCAATCGTTAACGCGCTGGTCAGCGCGTAGCCAATCAGATCCACGCCTAAACCGTACTGACGGTTAAGATAGATGGTCATAAAGGGGAGCGTGGCACCGCGTCCAATTGTCAATAACAGCGATGAGGCGAGTAGAGCCAACGTCGAACGTCTCAATCCTGGATTCATTTTTCCTGCCTGAAATGGAGGTTACGTATCGGGACGTTTTAATCTACCGTGCCCGCAAAAGCATGATGTCTATACGCTATAGCGTAGTCTTAACATACCATAACGCAGGATTTTGCCCATCGTGTGTTGTTCAATGCCATGCTCACGGTAAAAAGAAAAGTCCTGTTATGGCGCACTGATTTCCGATAACTTACCTTTTTACAAAATTTTAATAATGACAGGGGCCGATAATGTCGCGTAAAGACGGTTTTTTGGCGTTACTGGTGGTTGTCGTATGGGGGCTCAATTTTGTTGTCATCAAAGTAGGCCTGCACCATATGCCGCCATTATTGCTGGCAGGATTACGATTTTTACTGGTGGCGTTTCCGGCAATTTTCTTTGTCGCCCGGCCTAAAGTCCCGCTTACGCTGTTACTGGGCTATGGGCTGACGATAAGCTTTGGGCAGTTCGCCTTTCTCTTTTGCGCGATAAAGTTTGGTATGCCCGCAGGACTGGCGTCGTTGGTATTACAGGCGCAGGCCTTTTTTACCATGGCTTTGGGGGCGTTTGTTTTTAGCGAGCGGTTACAACGTAAGCAGTTGGCGGGAATCGCCCTGGCGATTATAGGTGTACTGGTATTGATTGAAGCCAGTCTCAACGGACAGCATATAGCGATGTCGGGATTTATGCTGACTCTGGCGGCGGCATTTAGCTGGGCCTGCGGCAATATCTTTAATAAAAAAATTATGCAACATAGTCCGCGCCCGGCGGTGATGTCGCTGGTGGTCTGGAGCGCGCTGATCCCGATCCTGCCGTTCCTGCTGTCATCGCTGCTACTGGAGGGGGCGGATCACATTACGCAAAGCCTTATTACCATCGATATGACGACGATATTGTCGCTGCTTTATCTGGCTTTTGTTGCCACTATACTTGGCTACGGCATCTGGGGCGCGTTACTGGGGCGCTATGAGACCTGGCGCGTGGCGCCGTTATCATTGCTGGTGCCGGTAGTCGGGCTGGCGAGCGCCGCGGTGTTACTCGGGGAAACGTTGACCGGGATGCAGCTTGCGGGCGCAGTACTGATTATGGCTGGACTCTATATCAATGTGTTTGGATTTCGTGTGCGCCGTACTGCGCGCGTCAGGGGATGAGGCATTATGTTACTAAGAAGACAAGCGCTAATTTCAGACCATGCCGCGAGGTAATAGCGGCGGACTTGTCATCGCCAGATGGTACTAAAAAAATGCCCCGCAAAACGGGGCAAAGAGGTTAAAGGTGTTGGTCGTTATAATAGGGCACGCCTAATTCATCTGACTTATCGCTGTTCACGCTCACGGGGTGAAGGTCATTTGGCGGATCGCCTACACAGGGCAGCAGCATCACATCGCGGCTATTTTGCGCCACAGGTAACAAAGTTTGTTCTGCAATGCCATATCCGGAGGCGATAAGTAACAGACCCGGCAGGGCGGGAAACAGCATTTTCATGGTGCTCTTCGCGTGGCGCATAAACAAACTAGTAGTTGCCATGGTTCAGCGGCAGCATATACCGTGATTCGCCATGCATATTGGTGATCCGGTATTTGTGTGGCGGCACATCAAAATAGTTTTTGAACGTCCGGGTCAATGTTTGCTGTGACTCAAAGCCATAGCGTTCCGCCAGATAGAGAATGGGCTCGTTGCTCTCTTTTAATTTTTGCGCGATTTCCGTCATTTTACGGCTGCGGATGTATTGACCTAATGAATGACCGGTCTCTTTTTTAAACATCCGTTGCAGGTGCCATTTGGAATATCCTGAACGCTCAGACACTTTTTCCAGTGAGAGCGGCGACTCCAGGTTATCCTCGATCCAGTCCAAAATGCTATGAATAGTAATAGCGTCAGTGTTGCGTCTGGACATCGTCATACCTCTTTTTTGTCTACGGCAGAATTTTCTTGAGCAAATACTCAAGCGTTGCCACTTCGTCCGCCGTTAAGTTTTTTGTTAATTCCTGATGCAGGTCTTGCCCTGGTCGTTGATGACATTGCTCACAAATTGCCGCGCCGTCCGGCGTTAGCTTCACCAGTACGCCGCGTTTGTCATTAGGATTCGGCAGTCTTTCGATCCAGCCTTTGCACAGCAGGCGGTCGAGCATCCGCGTCAATGCGCCGAGATCGACAGACAGCACTTTTTTAAGTTCAACCGGGGTAATACATCCCGCGCAGCGTATCGAGCACAGCACTTTAAACTGTGTTGCGGTGATATCCAGCGGGGATAAATAGTTATTTAACAGGCGATCTTTTTTTTGATTTACCATGTAGATCAAGCGACCCAGCGGAATGATTTCATTGAACAGATCACTGGTGCTTTTCAAAATGGTTGCCCCGGCAAGTAATTAATTTCGTCAGATACTATTGCCCAGGCAAGTATAAGTCAACTAAATGAATTGGCCGATGCCACGATTTGCTAAAAGGCGTCCGGGGTATTGTGCTGTGATAACTTGTAACTAATTGATAATTACAGGTTATAGGTTGTAGAGGATATTAACTTGCACACTGGCGAAATGGCGCGCCTGGGCAATTTCACTTTATACTTCCGGTTCATGAAACGCTGATGGGTAAGAGATAGTATTATGATGGATTTGTTTAAAGCGATTGGATTGGGGCTGGTCGTACTGCTCCCGTTAGCCAATCCGCTAACCACCGTGGCGCTGTTTCTTGGCCTTGCGGGCAATATGAATAGTGCGGAACGCAACCGGCAGTCCTATATGGCTTCGGTTTATGTCTTCGCTATTATGATGGTGGCGTACTACGCCGGGCAGTTAGTTATGAACACCTTCGGTATTTCGATTCCAGGGCTACGGATCGCCGGGGGGTTAATCGTGGCGTTTATCGGCTTCAGAATGCTTTTTCCGCAGCAGAAGGCGCATGAGTCGCCGGAAGCGAAAAGCAAATCGGAGGAGCTGGCAGACGAACCGACGGCCAATATTGCGTTTGTTCCACTGGCTATGCCAAGCACCGCTGGACCGGGGACCATCGCAATGATCATCAGTTCCGCTTCCACGGTGCGTCATGGCGGCGAGTTTCCCGACTGGGTCATTATGGTCGCGCCGCCGATTATTTTTCTTGCCGTGGCGGTGATCCTGTGGGGATGCTTACGCAGTTCTGGCGCTATTATGCGGCTGGTGGGTAAAGGGGGGATTGAAGCGATCTCCCGCTTAATGGGATTCCTGCTGGTGTGTATGGGCGTGCAATTTATTATCAACGGCGTGTTGGAAATTATTAAAACGTACCACTAAGGCGCATTTTCGTCTGCCGGAAACCTGTTCCCGGCAGACGAATGTCTTAATGCGGTTGTTCTTCCAGCGTCACTGGCCATTTGCGGAATATGAGCACAGCCCATACCAGCGCGGCACAGGCGGGTATGGCGCCAATATAGCCGATGGCCGACATTGACCAGTGCAAACTCACCTGATTGCCTACCAGCGCGCCAGCGCCAATACCAATATTAAAGATGCCTGAAAATAGCGCCATTGCGACATCGGTCGCGTCCGGGGCCAGCGCCAGTACTTTCACCTGCATACCGAGCCCTATCACCATAATCGCGATGCCCCAGAAAATGCTCAGTATGGCCAGATGCGCTTCGCTATCCGCCGCAGGCAGCAGCAGAAGCAGACAGACAACCAGCAGGGCAATAGCGATACTGACGAGCGACGAGGCATGGCGATTACCCAGTTTACCAAACACGAGGCTGCCGATGATCCCGGCGCCGCCGAGGATCAGTAACAGGACGGTAGCAAAATTCGCACTGAGCCCGGCGACATTCTGAACGAACGGTTCAATATAGCTATAAGCTGTGTAATGCGCAGTCACCACAACGACGGTCAGTACATAGAGGCTCATCAGCGCCGGGCGTCGGAATAGCAAAGGTAAACTTTTTAGTGAGCCGGAATGCTCGCTCGGCAATTTCGGTAGAAGCTTAATCAGACATAGCAGCGTAATTAATGCGCCCATGCCGATGGCAAAAAAGGTGGTGCGCCAGCCAAAATACTGACCAACAACGCGACCTATGGGCAGCCCAAGCACCATGGCCAACGCGGTGCCGGTCGCTATCAGACTTAATGCCTGCGCGCGTTTCCCGGCAGGGGCCAGGCGGATCGCCAGCGAGGCGGTTATCGACCAGAAAATAGCGTGGGCGAAAGCGATACCAATACGGCTAATGACCAGCACGGTAAAGTTCCATGCCAGGAAGGAGAGCACGTGGCTGGCAATAAACAAAACAAACAGACAAATGAGTAGCTTACGGCGCTCCATTTGACTGGTAAGAAGCATAAAAGGCAGCGACATGACGGCAACTACCCAGGCGTAAATGGTTAGCATGATGCCGACCTGCGCGGTTTGCATATGAAAGCTTTCAGCAATGTCTGATAGCAAACCAACCGGCACAAATTCTGTGGTATTGAAAATAAAAGCGGCAATAGCAAGCGTAACTACCCGTAGCCACGCGACCTTGCGGGAAACTGGATTGAATGTCATAAAAATATTTCGGGTTAGTTGCGAGAAGGTGAGGCCGCGATCTTAAAACGTTTACTGGCGAAAAGACAATCATTTTGTGACCTGCTTCTCATTTACTTCGCAGGCCGTTTCGTCTTCAGTCGACGCTCGCCAGTTGGGCGTTAAGTAACTCGATAAAGGCCTCAAGCTGGCGCGTCATCGCCCCGCGCCGCCACATTAGCCATGTGCTAAGCCAGCGCCACTTCTCCGCCAACGGCCAGGCTTCCACCTGATGATGTCCTGGCATACTGTTGAGCATACTTGCTGGCATCAGCGCAATACCTGCGCCGGCAATTACGCACGCCAACATTCCATGATATGACTCCATTTCGTGAATCGTACCGGGGGTCGCGCCATCGGCATGAAACCAGCTTTCGAAATGCCGTCGGTAAGAACAGTTGGCGCGAAAAGCATAGATGTTGTAACCATTCACCTCGCTGGCCCGCGAAACGACGGAATGGCCGTGTGGCGCGACGATCATCATCTCTTCCTGGTAAGCCGGTATACCTTCCAGCCCCGGATGCATTAGCGGGCCATCAATAAAGGCGGCGTTCAGCTTTCCCTCGAGCACGCCATCCAGCATGGCGCCGGAAGGACCGGTCGTTAACGCGAACTGAATTTTAGGGTAACGCTGGTTATAACCCGCCAGCAGCGCGGGGATACGTACGGCGGCAGTACTTTCTAACGCGCCGAGTGAAAACAGTCCTTGCGGTTCCTCTCCGGCAACCACCATGCGGGCTTCATCGACCAGCGCCAGGATCTGCTGGCTGTAACGTAAAAAGTTATGCCCGGCTGGTGACAGCCTGAGTCGCTGGTTTTCGCGAATAAACAGAGAGACGCCCAGGTCGGCTTCAAGCTGACGGATACGCGTGGTCAGATTGGACGGAACGCGGTGCACTTTTGTCGCCGCCTGCGTAATGCTGCCCGTCAGAGCGACAGCGTTAAACATTTCCAGTTGCGTCAGGTCCATGGTTTTCTCAATTCGTGAATGGTCTGGTTAATATTATTCATTTTTCAGAAAGGGTAAAGGGCGTCATGATGGTACAACTCCCCTGATAACGAGAGAAAGAACATGACCATGATGACTGCAACACAGGCGTTATCCGTGAATCCTGCGACCGGCCAGACGCTGGCGGCAATGCCCTGGGCTAACGCGCAAGAGATTGAACATGCGCTGAGTCTGGCGGCGAGCGGTTTCAAAAAGTGGAAAATGACATCGGTAGCGCAACGGGCGCAAACATTACGCGATATTGGTCAGGCGCTTCGCGCTCATGCAGAAGAGATGGCGCAATGTATTACGCGTGAAATGGGTAAACCCATAAAGCAGGCGCGTGCGGAAGTGACGAAATCCGCCGCGTTATGCGACTGGTATGCGGAACATGGCCCGGCAATGCTGAATCCTGAGCCTACGCTGGTAGAAAATCAGCAGGCGATGATTGAATACCGTCCGCTGGGCGTCATTCTGGCGATAATGCCGTGGAATTTTCCTTTATGGCAGGTGTTACGCGGGGCAGTGCCGATACTGTTGGCGGGGAATAGCTACTTGTTAAAACATGCGCCCAATGTCACGGGTTGCGCGCAGATGATAGCCCGAATCTTGACGGAAGCCGGTACTCCTGCTGGCGTCTATGGATGGGTGAACGCCAATAATGAGGGCGTGAGTCAGATGATTAACGATCCGCGAATCGCGGCGGTGACGGTGACCGGTAGCGTGCGCGCCGGCGCGGCGATTGGCGCTCAGGCTGGGGCGGCGCTGAAAAAGTGCGTACTGGAACTGGGTGGCTCGGATCCGTTTATTGTACTCAATGATGCCGATCTCGAACTGGCGGTAAAAGCCGCGGTTGCCGGACGCTATCAAAACACCGGACAAGTCTGCGCCGCCGCCAAACGTTTTATTGTCGAAGAGGGCATTGCGCAGGCGTTTACCGATCGCTTTGTGGCGGCTGCCGCAGCATTAAAGATGGGGGATCCTCTGGTTGAAGAGAATGACCTGGGGCCGATGGCGCGCTTTGATTTGCGTGATGAACTCCATCAACAGGTGCAGGCTTCCGTCGCCGAAGGCGCACGGTTACTGTTGGGCGGCGAGAAAATCGCTGGGGAGGGCAACTATTATGCCGCGACCGTTCTGGCGGATGTCACACCTGACATGACGGCATTTCGTCAGGAACTTTTTGGGCCTGTTGCCGCCATTACCGTTGCAAAAGATGCGGCGCACGCCCTCGCGCTGGCGAATGACAGTGAGTTTGGCCTGTCGGCGACGATCTTTACCGCCGACGATACGCTGGCCGTGGAGATGGCGGCGCGTCTTGAGTGCGGCGGGGTATTCATTAATGGGTACAGCGCCAGCGATGCGCGTGTGGCATTCGGCGGGGTGAAGAAAAGCGGCTTTGGTCGCGAACTTTCGCACTTTGGTTTACACGAATTTTGTAATGTGCAGACCGTCTGGAAGAACCGCGTCTAATCGCCCTGACGTCGCATGGCGCCCTCTGCTATACTCGCAGGCCTTTTCAGACCTGCGAGCAAGGAGCATGTTGTGGCCAGGGCCATGGATAATGCAATTTTAGAGACGATTTTACAGCGCGTTCGCCCCCTCATTGGCCAGGGCAAAGTCGCTGACTATATTCCGGCATTAGCGTCCGTCGAGGGTTCAAAGCTGGGGATAGCGATTTGTACCGTGGACGGGCAGCATTATCAGGCGGGCGATGCGCACGAACGCTTCTCTATTCAGTCTATTTCGAAAGTGCTTAGTCTGGTGGTGGCGATGCGTCATTATCCGGAAGAGGAGATCTGGCAGCGCGTCGGAAAAGATCCTTCCGGCTCGCCGTTCAATTCGTTGGTTCAGTTAGAGATGGAACAAGGCATCCCGCGTAATCCATTTATTAATGCGGGCGCGCTGGTGGTATGCGACATGTTGCAAGGGCGGCTTAGCGCGCCGCGTCAGCGAATGCTGGAAGTTGTGCGCGCGCTTTGCGGCGTATCGGATATTACGTATGACGCTACGGTCGCGCGCTCTGAATTTGAGCATTCTGCCCGTAACGCCGCTATTGCCTGGCTGATGAAATCATTCGGTAATTTTCATCATGATGTGCCTACCGTGTTGCAAAATTACTTCCACTACTGTGCGTTGAAAATGAGCTGCATGGAACTGGCGAGGACGTTTGTCTTTCTGGCGAATCAGGGCGAGGCGTTTCATCTCGACGAGCCGGTAGTTACCCCCATGCAGGCCCGGCAGATTAATGCGCTAATGGCGACCAGCGGGATGTATCAGAATGCCGGAGAGTTTGCCTGGCGGGTGGGATTGCCCGCTAAATCCGGCGTGGGCGGCGGTATTGTCGCCATTGTGCCGCATGAAATGGCGATTGCCGTCTGGAGTCCGGAGCTGGATCCTGCGGGAAACTCTCTGGCAGGTATCGCCGCGCTTGAGCAATTAACACAAACGTTAGGACGTTCGGTATACTGATGAATGCGCTTGAACCGCTCTTTGCCCGCCTGGCGCGATCGACATTTCGTTCGCGTTTTCGTCTCGGGATAAAAGAAAGACAATATTGCTGGGATAAAGGCGCGGAGGTGATTGATAAACACGCCGCCGATTTTATCGCCCAGCGACTGGCGCCAGCTCACCCGGCGAATGATGGTAAGCAAACGCCGATGCGGGGCCATCCGGTATTTATCGCGCAACATGCGACGGCAACCTGCTGTCGCGGGTGCCTGGCGAAGTGGCACCAGATACCTCAGGGAGAACCGCTGAGCGAAGCGCAGCAACAGTATATTGTCAGCGTTATCCATTACTGGCTGGTCATACAAATGAATCAGCGGTAGGGCAGTGCGTCGTTGCTGACGCTTTCCCCGATAAATCACCCTATACCACTGATAGCAGCCGTTGACCGTCATATATCTCATGTGCTGAAGTGTCTTTTTAGTTACAACATACATTTGGTTGTTTTTTTTCAACGCCTGTCAGCACTGTGCAAAAAAATGTTCTACAGGGCAGGGGATCCGTGTATCACCAGAAGCTTGCAACCTTGATCTGGATCACGTTTAATGACAGTGCTTTTTTACCTGCTGAAGATAATCATGATCGTTAGACCACAACAGCACTGGATTCGCCTGATATTTGTCTGGCATGGTTCCGTGTTATCTAAAATCTTTTCACGACTGCTCCTTAACTTTCTTCTTTCTATCGCCGTTATTATCATGCTGCCCTGGTACACAATGCTGGGTATTAAGTTTACCCTTGCGCCGTTTAGCATACTGGGCGTCGCTATCGCCATTTTTCTTGGGTTTCGCAATAATGCCTGTTATGCGCGTTACGTCGAAGCGCGACATTTGTGGGGGCAGTTGATGATCGCTTCACGCTCAATACTGCGAGAGGTGAAAACAACCTTGCCTGATGAACGCGGTATCGAGGATTTTGTTCGGTTACAAATCGCTTTTGCCCACTGTTTGCGTATGACATTGCGTCGACAGCCTCAGACGCAAGTTTTGGGCAACTATCTTGACCAGGAGGCGTTACAGAAAGTTGTCGCTTCCCATTCCCCCGCTAACCGTATCTTATTGCTGATGGGAGAGTGGCTGGCGATTCGCCGCCGCAGCGGAAAGCTTTCCGATATTTTATTTCATAGCCTCAACAACCGTTTAAATGATATGTCGTCAGTGTTGGCCGGCTGTGAACGCATCGCCAACACACCGGTGCCTTTTGCCTATACGTTAATTTTGCATCGTACGGTTTATCTTTTCTGCATTATGTTGCCATTTGCACTGGTGGTTGATCTGCACTATATGACGCCGTTTATTTCGGTGCTTATTTCTTATACGTTTATCGCGTTGGATGCGTTAGCGGAAGAGTTGGAAGATCCGTTCGGTACTGAAAATAATGATTTACCGCTGGATGCGATATGCAATGCGATAGAAATCGATTTACTGCAAATGAATGATGAAAGGGATATTCCGGAAAAACGGATACCGGATAAGCGCTATCAACTGACCTGAGTTTGTCTTAACAGGCGCAGAATGTTCATCTGCGCCATAACCTGAAGAGCAAAGCTTAATAGCCTTCTCCAACGCCGATTTTGGCTGGACCGGAGTAGTGGACATGAACGATTCGCCATCCTGTGTTTGGTATCTTCGCCCACACCTGGCTTTCGCGGCCTGTCGTGTGTTGAGTCTGCCCATTATCACGGCGTACCGCGGTAAAATGCCAGTCGAACTCTGCAACGGCGGCATTGCCATACACATGAATAGCAGGGGGAGCGTCCAGTTTTAATGTGCGTTTGCTGAAGGTTTTACCCATAGTGGTGCCATAAAAATTTTCAGCGATCTGCGACCATCCGCGTTCGTGACCGCGTGGATGAATAAAACTGGTTTCCGGTGAAACATAAAAAAGCTGCTTGCCTAACGTTGGGTCTGCCTTATCTATTGAATAAAGGTAACGGTTAATGCCTTCTGTAATTTCTTGTTTAACAGTCGACGTAACTTCATTTTGTGCGGCGGTTGGCGTTGCCGCTGATGCCGATGACGCCATCAGAGTTAACGTTATCGCGGCGGTCGAAAACAATAGTGACGTTTTTTGCATAATAGTTATACCCATATGGTCTGTTTTTGAGACGCTTTATCTTTCCTGTTACGTTCACTTTTATACTAAAGGAACATGGCTCACGAACAATAAAAACATCCTTCTATAAAACTACCCCGAAAAGGGAGTAGTGCAATTAAGAATATCGTATTTGTTTGTAACGGCATGACTCAAAATATCAACATTTAGAGTTTCAGTATTGTTGTTGTCCTTTGACTTATTTTTATGTTTATTACCACTGGTAAATAGTTAATCTTATGAATAGTGATACACAAATGACCGTTTGCGCTATGTGATAATTAACCATAGTAAAAATACACGAAGCGAAGAAGTGCTATTTCAGTAGTACTGATATTTTCATAACGCTAATTTAAAAATAAATGTAAACGTAACAAATTATACACAAAAATAAGAAGGGCTGTGGTCTCAACTGACTTGATTATGATTCCGTCTTAACGAATGTCAGCCGAGTGTTCAGTGCCATTCTCGCCCTGGCATCCCCGACCGTAAGCCTGTTCTCTACTGGTAACCCCCTTGTTATTACAGCAGAAAACAGGGCATATCATTGATGTAGTCATGCTTAACTTGCATTTTAACATCACTAATACATAGCAAGCTAATATTACACTTTGAAACTTAACGCACGGTAATTGTTAGTGATATTGTCCTGGACAGTTCCGCGAGCAGGTTTTGCGGAAAGTCCAAAAATAAGACAAATAAGGCATATAAAATGAAAAAAGTAGTGGTGTTATCTGCGGTAGCCGCAGCCGTAATGATGGCTGGAGCCGCCAACGCAGCAGAAATCTATAACAAGGATGGCAATAAACTGGATTTGTATGGCAAGGTCGACGGCCTGCATTATTTTTCCAGTAATCATAGTACGGATGGCGATCAATCTTATATCCGTATGGGTATTAAAGGCGAAACTCAAATTACCGATCAACTAACCGGTTTTGGACAGTGGGAGTATCAGGTCAACGCCAATCGTCCGGAAGATGGTGACTCCAGCGGTTCCCCGCAAAGCTGGACGCGTCTCGGTTTTGCTGGTTTGGCATTTGCCGATATGGGGTCTGTTGATTATGGTCGTAACTATGGCGTGTTATACGACATTGGTTCATGGACTGACGTACTGCCTGAATTTGGTAATGATTCGTATGAAGCTTCCGATAATTTTATGACCGGACGCGCGAATGGCGTTCTGACTTATCGCAATAATGATTTCTTTGGTCTGGTTGATGGTCTGAATATTGCGTTGCAGTATCAGGGTAAAAATGACGGCTTGTCGAAAGAAGGCGATCCTTTAAGTAATAATGCCAGAAAAAGTATCGCGTACCAGAATGGCGATGGTTTCGGGGCATCAGCGACATATGATTTGGGCATGGGGGTGAGCCTGGGGGCAGCCTATACCAGTTCCAAACGCACGCTTGATCAGATGACGCAAGATAAATACGACAATGGTGACCGCGCTGAAGCCTGGACTGGCGGCGTGAAGTATGATGCCAATAATATTTACCTGGCGGCAAACTACACCCGTACTTATGATATGACCTATATGGGCGATACATTGGGCGGCTTTGCACATAAAACCGATAACTGGGAAATGGTAGGACAATATCAATTTGATAATGGCTTACGCCCATCACTGGCGTTCCTGCAATCCAGAGCCAATGATGTTAATGGACTGGGTTCGTTCGACCTTGTAAAATATATTGATGTGGGTTCCTATTACTACTTCAATAAAAATATGTCCGCGTATGTTGACTACAAAATCAATCTGCTAAAAGATGGCAACCCATCGAATCCTAATACAGACAACACCGTGGCGCTCGGCTTAGTCTACGAGTTTTGATAAAACTTGCTGATTAAGACAGTTTAGGGATACCCTCCTTTTCCCAAAACTGTGTCACTGCTTAACCTTTATTATTGTTAATTTATTCTTTTATTATTTCAGGACGCTTCTGGCGTCCTTTTTTATTGACTATTCGTTGACTATTCGACTTCGATCTCGCGAATGCGCATTCTGCTACTGTCATCTATCTGCACTTTACCTGAATGACAAAAGGGGCAACAGAGTGTGGACGTTTGAGAGGTGAAGGGTTGATTACAGGACAGACACCAACCTTGCGCCGGTGCGATAGTAATGTGGAAACGCGCATTGTCAGCAAGGGTATGACGAGCGGCGACGTCCAGGCCAAAATGCAGCGCCGGCACCTCAACACAGGCCATAACGCCAATCTCCAGCCAGACTTGCTTTACCTTGCTGAACTGGTGATTTACTGCCTGTTCCTCCAGCAATTCGATAATATTTTGCGCCAGGGCTAATTCATGCATGGGCCAGCTCCTTCATTCAACAATATTTACGGCGACACAAGGATCAATTACCTGTAACTGTTGCGCCCACAATGAGAGTGGAATAGTGGCCAGTTCGCGAGCAATGACGCCGTCAGATTGGGCGTGACGTGTGGTAGGCGAGATAATACGGTAATCAAGAATATTGCCTGACGTCGTCAGTCTGGCCTGATGAACTAACCATCCTCGCGCGGTTTCCACTACCGCTATTTTCCATTCGCCATCATCAAAACGATTCCAGCGCAGGGTAGGAAGGGCGCTCAAACTTCGGGCGAGCGTAACGCAGCGGGCCAGCAGACGTAGCGCAGTCGTTTTTCCGCTAAGACAACAGGCTGACAGTAGCGGATATTCGATAGCCAGAGGCGAGACATCCAGGGGACCATGGGTTATTAACGTATGGTCCGGGGACGACGCCATCGGTAGTGTAGGTGTAATGATATTCTGTATTGCCGCCAGCCAGCGGGCGGTTTCAGAACGCTCTTGCAAAAACCAGGCTTCCCAGCCCTTTACGCCAGCGGCAAGCCAGGTCTGAGGATCATCGTCAAAAAAGATTGTGCTTGCCAGCGGGGATAACTCTCCGCGACGTAACAACGCCCATTCTTCAGCGGTTGCCTGTCGGTGGCTAAACAGGGGGAGCCAGTCGGTCAACGCGCGACGGAGCGTTTCTCGCGCCAGCTCTTGTTGTGCGGCCTGCATATCTGGCTTCTCTTCAGGAAACAACAGTAAAGCCGCCGCTGCGCTGTGTGCCTGAGCGCACAACGTAAACAAACGTGAAATAAGCGTCTTCGCGTATACCGGCGTTGCGCCCTGTAACAAACGACCGATCGGCGCCTCCTGCCAGATAATCCGTAGCGGGTGAGAATAGACGGTCAATCTTTGCACGAATTATTACCTTCATCGATCACCATAAACCCGGACTTACTGGTTTCGCAAACCGGACAGCACCAGTAATCAGGTAACTGGCTGAAGGGCACGCCGGGTGGAATTTGCCATACATCATCGCCCAGCGCAGGGTCGTAAACCCACCAACATACTTTGCACTCCATGCGCACCACTGGCTCATTTTCTGTGACCGGGTATTCTTTCAACCATTCCAACGTATTTTTTAGCCCCGCGTAGGCATCTTCGATATCGTCGATGCCTGCAACGGCGATATCAGGAATGTCCGCTATCTCAATCATATCTTGCAGTAATGTGTTCATATCATTGAAATAATTGACCCGCCATACGCCGGGAAAATGCGTGCTTACAATCCGGCATTTACCATATCCGCGTGAAAAAATAGCGCTACAGCCTTCGCCTAAAAAATGATCCAGATACTCGCGATCGGCATCGTTTACTGGCAACAGCGTTAAGTTAATGATATGCGGCTCTTTTACCGGCTGTTTTACGCGCTCGGCTATTTCATGCGCGATAAAGGCGCCATTCATCAATCCCGCCGGTTGTGGCGGCAATTCTGGCGTAATCGGCGGCTGCGGATGCGTCTGCCAGATGCTCTCCGGGATCGGGCCAATGATAATTTCATCGGCAACCCGTTGCTGGTCAGCGTTATATTCACGTACACGCCAGACGCCCGTAAAAACCGTCTCCTGAATACGCTGTTCTTTTCCATCGGATAATAGTACCCGGGCGGAGATTTCACCTTCGCCGAGCAGTTGATCCAACAAACCGCTATTCTGTTGCTCAGTGGCATTCAGCTTATAGCTCAGGGGAAAGGGGAGCGTTGCCACCGGGTTATCCATATCGCGAATAAGCGTAGTCAGGACGTGTCTGGCAACACGAAGCTCAGCGGGCAGCGCCTGTTCCGGTAAAACCGGCGTCAGTGGGAGATTAATGCCGGCGGGGATAGGAAGAAAGTTAAAGTCTTCCTCTTCTGGCTGCGAGCCTGGTCCGGCAATATTAACGACTGGAATAGTTCTGGAATGATTCACGTGTGTTACCTTTCATTCTATTGCGTGATAACGGGAATATCCTGACGATAGCCCGGTGTGGTCAGCAATGCGGCCACCCGCTGAGAGTATTCTTGCCAGCTATATAATCCCGCCAGACTGCCGACAAAACGGTGCTGGCGAAAGAAAAGCAGCGCCGGATATTTCAGAATGCGATACTCCCGGGCGATCAGTTCACTCTGTTCGCTATCCGCAAATGCCGCGGTATAAGACGTCGCCGGAAATTGCTTGAGGATCTCCGGGATAATGACCCAACTGTCGGCGACTTCCGGATGTTTGTTGGGGTCGCTTTGCAGCAAAACCAGCAGAGTCGGATGCGTATTAATCAACGACGGGAGCGTTTGCGCATCGGTAACCAGAAAGCCTTTATCCGCCAGTGGACAAACAGGATTTTGGGGTGAGATAGTCATTTTTTTAAATGCTCCGGTAATTCAGGCGTGCGAGACAATAAATCGGCAAAACCGGTCAGCGGATCGCTTTGCGTGAGCATGGCCTGTTCCAGTGAGTCCAGCGCCGCCAGTACCTCAGCGGCTTCCGCTTCGTCCATTTCTCGTCGTGCTGCGCCGCCAAATGTCAGCAGCCATGCGCCTGCTAAGGGGGGAGTCACAAGCCGAATATCAACGTCGATAAGCTCGCCGTGTCGGTCGCGGCATTTGGCGAACCACTGACCGGGTGAAATAACCTGCACAGGAACGCCGATACACATTATGATTTCTCTCTCTGTAGCACCCGAATATCGCCGACCCGGCAAGCGCTTTGCGCATCTGGCCGTTCATCTTCGTAGCGTTCCATACACAGGCTGTAATGATTGAGTCTCTCAGTGGGCAAGTCCGTTGAAGAGGCGGTGATACCCCATTGCGCCAGCACTTCCTGCGCGAGATAGACCGCAGGCATCAGTTGCGCCTTTACCTGCGGCGTAAGACTTCCACCATAGTCATCCAGACATTCCGGCTGCACGCCAATCAGCACAATCTCCGATAACTGGCCGCCGGTTAATTGCAGCAATGCCAGCACTTCAGAAAAACTGGTCTGATGTAAACTGAGTTTTTTCGCCGTCAGATAGGCGGGAACCTGTTCATCACGAAACATCGCCAGCGAACCTGGCGCCATACCAAAATCGATAGCATCCATGATTAACAGTTTTTCGGTTTGTTGCAGCCAGGGCAGCAGCGCCAGCCCCTGCGTACCGCCATCAACAACGTCAACTTTCTCGTTATCGGCATACTGTTCAAACAGCTTTTCCGCCGCTCTGACGCCGAACCCTTCATCTGCCCAAAGCAGGTTGCCAAGCCCTAAGATTGTTACTTCTGCCATTGTTATCACCTGAACCAGCGCCAGCCGCTTATCATGACTGAAATCACGCTTTGTCGGCTCATAATGTCTTCGCGGATAGCGGTATAAACATGCGCAATGACGAAGGCGATAATGAACCACATGCCCAGCCGGTGCCAGAAATGCAGCGCGAGGCTATCATTGCCAGTCAGGCGAATCATCCAGCCAAACCATTGATACGCCCAACTGTCTGTTCCAAGCCCTTCGCCATAGAGCGCAAAGCCGCTACACACCATCAGTACGGACATCCAGAAATAGAACATTACCGCCAGTCCCGCTACCGGATTATGTCCATAGTAACGATGGGCCTCTTTTTCGAGGAAAAAATACCAGCGGATTTCGCTGATAACGCCTTTGCGCCAGGCGCGGCGCCAGAACGGAACCAGAAACATCTCCCTGGCGTACTCATTGCCGACACATGCCCAGTAAATACGAAACAGCAGCGCGACAGTAAAAATATACGCCGTGGTAAAATGGATCAGTCGTATCCAGCCCATCCAAAACATAAAGGTCGCTTCACCTTGAATCGATGGCAGGGGGCGGCCAATGAAATATCCTGTAACAGCCAGGACGACAATGGATAACGCCGTGATCCAGTGCCATAAACGGACCGGCGCTTCATAGATATAGTACCCCTGGCTGGTTATTTCTTTGAGATGCATTGAGACCTCCGAATCGTCGTCATCGTACCTGAACCCTGACCAGCTCCCCTCCATGATTATCAATAACATGGGTGGAGCAGGCCAGGCAGGGATCGAAGCTGTGCAGAGTACGTAAAATCTCCAATGGTTGATCGGGAACGGCGAGTTTAGTCCCCATTAACGCCGCTTCGTACGCGCCAATTTGACCTTTATCGTCACGTGGCCCGGCATTCCAGGTTGTCGGTACCACACACTGATAGCTGTCGATTTTCTGATTTTCAATTTTTATCCAGTGCCCCAGCGCGCCACGCGGCGCCTCGCTGAAACCAACGCCTTTTGCCGATGTAGGCCAGGTATCGGGTTCCCAGAGCGTGACGTTTGCCGTCGCCGTATCGCCGGACTTGAGGTTACGCATCAGACGATCGAAGAAATATTGCAGCGTATTGCCTGCCCATACGGATTCCAGCGCACGCGCGGCAGTACGTCCTAATGTAGAAAAGAGCGCTTCTTTAGGCAGCTTTAATACACTAAGCAGTTGATCCACAGGTTCTTTAAATTCCGGTTTATTTTGATGATATCCAATCAGATAACGCGCCAGCGGACCTACCTCCATCGCATGTCCCTTCCAGCGCGGCGATTTAATCCATGAATATTTAGCGGACTCATCCACCTGTTCGATAAAGGTTTTTGTGCCTTTATAGTGTTCGCCCATGACCAGTTGCGGTTCGGTCAGACCATCCCACGGATGCAGGCCCTTATCGTTATTGCCGTTACCATAGGTATACCAGGAGTGAGTGACAAACTCCTGAATCTCATCGGGGGCGGTTAAATCGACAGGATGAATTTCGTCGAAACGACCGTTAATAATAGCCCCACGCGGAAGCAGAAGATTACTGGCGGAATAATCGTTAGGGTTATCCGGAAACTCGCCATAAGCCAGCAGGTTCATGCTCGATAACCCGCCGCCGATTTTTGCCCAGTCTTTGTAATAACTGGCAATCAGCAAGACGTCCGGAAGATAAACCTGTTCGCAGAACTGGCGAGCTTTTTGGATGATGGAACTGACAAGGTTCAGGCGTTCCATATTCACTGCGCCGACCGCGCCCGTTTCGTCAAGGTTGATGGCGCAAGGAACGCCGCCCACCAGCCAGTTAGGGTGCGGGTTTTTACCACCGAAAACGGTGTGAATTTTTACGATCTCTTTTTGAAAATCGAGCGCTTCAAGATAGTGGGCGACCGCCAGCAAATTGGCTTCCGGCGGAAGTTTCATCGCCGGATGTCCCCAGTAGCCATTACGGAAAGGGCCAAGTTGACCGGACTCGATAAACCGCTTCAGTCGATTTTGCAAATCGCGGAAATATCCCGGCGAGGATAGCGGCCATGCGGAAAGGCTTTGCGCGATGGCGGAGGTCTGATGCGGGTCGGCTTTCAGGGCCGCAACCACATCAACCCAGTCCAGCGCGTGCAGATGATAAAAATGCACCAGGTGATCGTGAACGTGTAGCGTAGCCTGCATCATATTACGGATACAGTTTGCGTTGTCAGGAATCGCGATTCCCAGCGCATTTTCTACGGCACGGATTGAGGTCAGAGCGTGTGTACCGGTGCAGACGCCGCAAATGCGTTCAACGAATGCCCAGGCGTCTCGCGGATCGCGACCTTTCAGGATAACCTCCAGGCCGCGCCACATGGTGCCAGTCGACACGGCGTTAGTAATGACATTATTACTGTCGATATTCACTTCGCAACGCATATGCCCTTCGATGCGAGTAACCGGATCGACCACAATTCGCCGTCCGCTATTGTCCAGCGTAAAACCCTGAGTCTGATAAGGATATGCCATAATTATTTTTTCTCTTCCGGAGCGTTTTCTGATGACGTGTTGTTTTTATTGCGGGCGTGTTTTATGGCGCTCACCGTGGCGTGAGCGATGGCGGCAGCGCCCGCGACGCCGGCAACGCCCAGTCCGATTTTATCGGCGGTAGCTTCAATGCCGGTTTGCGGAATGCCCGTTGCCCGGCTGTAAAAAGAACCGTAATCCCAGAATCCATCTTCCGAACATCCGAGGCATCCATGACCCGACTGGATAGGAAAAGACACGCCATCATTCCAGCGAACGGTTGAACAGGCGTTATAGGTGGTCGGGCCTTTACAGCCCATCTTGTACAGGCAATACCCTTTTCTGGCGCCTTCGTCATCCCACGCTTCCACAAACTGACCGGCATCGAAATGCGCGCGTCGGTAGCATTTGTCATGAATTCGCTGGCCATAAAACATTTTTGGTCGTCCAAGACGATCAAGGGGAGGGATGCGATCAAATGCCAGCATATAGGTGATAACGGCGGACATCACTTCAGGTATAGGCGGGCAGCCTGGCACTTTAATAATGGGTTTATCGGTAATTAATTTGTGAACCGGCGTGGCTTTAGTTGGGTTGGGACGGGCTGCCTGCACGCAGCCCCATGATGCGCAGGACCCCCAGGCGATAATCGCTTTAGCATCCGCGCTGACGCGTTTTAACTTCTCCAGGAACGGCTCGCCAGCCAGTATGCAAAACATCCCATCTTCATTCAGCGGCGCATTACCTTCCACGGCAACAATATAATTTCCTTTGTACTCGCGCATCACATCCGCCAACGCCTGCTCGGCTTGTTGCCCTGCGGCGGCCATAATGGTGTCGTCATAATCCAGGGAAATGAGCGACAGAATGGCATCTTTTGCCAACGGGTGCGCAGAGCGAATGAAAGACTCGGTACAACAGGTACATTCAAGACCATGCAGCCATATCACTGGCGTACGCGGTTTATTCTCCAGGGCATAAGCTATCTGAGGAATCATCGAACTGCTCAGGCCTAAAGACGTTGCGGTAAGGCTGCAAAACTTGAGGAAGCTACGCCTTGTCACGCCGTGTCTACGCATAACTTGATAAAATGTATCTTGTGTTTGCATAACGTTTATCCCAAACCACTATAGTTAGTGTGGGCATCATATGTTGCATTTCTTGTCTTTCTCAACGTGTTTTAGTAGCAATTATGTTTCTAATTCGTAACAACCGATTACATGTGTGCTACTCACATTACTCAAAAACATAAATTAATTTAATGTTATTGGTGATGTGGAGTAAATATAGCGTTGTGAAGGTATCTCTTAATGTTGATAAGATTTATTTATAACATGATGGGATTTTTTTTAATGGTCACACGGATAACGCGTTTCATATTAGTTCGCTGTGTTTAACTCTCCTTTAAACCCGTCAGTTAAATTTATTAGCTTGTAAAATAAGATCACAATTAATTACGTGCTGCATAACCATTGATAGGTTTAATTTAATATATTCATCCAATCCATTTTACAAACAAGGAGAGCATGATGAAAAAAAGTAAAGCAATGTTATTTATCGCTCCGGCGCTGTTTTCATACGCCCTGGCTGCACAGGCCTGCACAACCCTTGCTATTCAGGATAAACAAGGCGATATTTTTCATGGACGTACGCTGGAATATATGCAGGATTTACCCTCGTGGTTAACGTATTATCCGGCGGGAACGCAGTTTGATAAAAAAACGCCGGATGGCAGTCAGGGAGTAAGCTATCAGGCGAAATATCCGATACTGGCCATTACTTCCACCATTACTGATGGCGATAGCAGAGACATACTTGAAGGCATGAATAGCGCGGGATTGTCATTTAGTGAAAACATGATCATGAATGCGCAGTTGCCGCCATTGCCCGCGAGTGAATATAAACAGGCAATTCCTGTCACCTCGTTGGGAGAATGGGCGCTGGCCCGTTTTGCTACTGTCGGCGAGGTAAAACAGGCAATAAAAGAGGGCAAATTCTGGTCACCGGAACTGCATCGGTTTGGCGATCTGAAATCGCCATTTCATTATGCGTTTTACGACAAGAAAGGAGGAAGCATTGTCGTTGAAGTGGAAAATGGCAAATTCCATGTCTATGACAATCCCACTCGCGTGATGACAAATGGTCCCGCATTCCCCTGGCATCTGACAAATCTGAATAACTATACGCAATTAACCAATGTGGACCGCTCTTCAGGCACACTGGGCGGGATAAAAGTGATGCAGCCTGATAGCGGGATTGCTATTGCAGACTTGCCATCGTCCGATACGTCGGTTTCCCGTTTTATACGCGGCGTTTATTACACCACATATGCGCCGCAAGCGACATCCGCCCACGATGCAATGAATACGCTTGCGCATATTATGAGCCGTTTCGATCGTCCGAAAAATATTACGGTTGATTATATGGGGAGTGAAGGGGAAGGCAACGCCACCCGCAAACCGGTCTCAGAATATACGGTCTGGACAACGCTATCTGACTTAACGCACGGTGAGATGATGGTGCGCGGCTACAATGATATCAACTATAAAACCTGGTCTCTTTCTCAGTTTAAGAACGCGACTGCGCCCGTGTTCGAGAAAATCAACGTTAAAGGATAAATCGCTCGTCTCGGTTTAGGTTCCCCGGTAGTCTCGGCGAAGGTAATGGAGACTACCGGCGGTTGCTTCTCTTTATCATGCACGGTAATTAATTATCACGATCACCAGCGCCAGGATGGTATGCTAAATCCATTCAAAATCCCCTGGATATGGATTGGAGGGCGCATGGTTATACCTGAGGTCAGGCAGGAGAGGCTCTATCAGAAGATAGCCAACCTCATCATTAAGCTGATCAATGATAATATTTTTCCACCGGGAACTTTTTTACCGCCAGAACGCGAACTGGCAAAACAGCTTGGCGTGAGCCGCGCCTCCTTGCGAGAAGCCCTTATTGTACTGGAGATCTCCGGATGGATCGTGATTCAGTCCGGTAATGGGGTTATCGTTTCAGATAAAAAACACCTTGCCAGCGACTATACCATCGAAGAAATTCTCTCTACTCGCGAGCTGGTCGATAGCCATTGTGCGCGCTTAGCCGCACAAAACGATAACGTTGACGTCATCAATCAAATAGAGGCGATTTATCATCGTATGGATCAAGCCATTAACGATAATAACGTCCACGGCTTTTACTCGCTGGATAAAGAGTTTCACCTTGCGATCTCTGAGGCCAGCCGTAACCGGGTGTTGTTCGATATGTCCCGTATGTTATGGGAACAACGGATTAATATCCCTTATGCCGGGCTTGATGAGCAGTCTGGAGACAGAAATGTTTTACTTAATCTCAACAAACAACATAAAGCGATAGTGGATGCGATGCGACAGTCTGATGCTGACAGCGCCTATGAGGGATCGCTGGAACATTTACGCTATGTGAGAAAGATTGTCGGCGGCTAATTTTGTCGATGAATAACACCGCATGGCGGTCATGCCATGCGGTGGAGCTTGCCGTAAATCAATGGAAAACAGCATTAATCTTTAAGTAGCGCTCCGGATAGCGATCAAGTTCTTTAACTGCATCAGGGATCTCATCAAGATTGACGACCTTACTGACAACATCTTGCGGATTAATCTCCAGCGTAGACAGCATACGTAATGCCTCATCAAATTCACCGGCACTGGTGCGGGAACCGCGTAAATCCAGTTCTTTGTAGGTGATCAGGTTCGTCGGCAGCGACGTTTCCTGTTTTGGCCATCCGGTAAACGAAATACGACCAGCAAACGATGCTAAATCAAGCGTATTTCGAATAGCGCTATTTGCGCCGGAGGCTTCTATCACGATCTGCGCCATGGTGCCGTGGGTGATATTTTTAATAGCGTCGATAACCTGATCGTCAGCGGCGTTCAGCACATAGGGAACGCCAAGCTTTTGTGCATAGCGTAGCCTTTCTTCCACAATATCGATCAGAATAGGCGTTGCCTTGTAATGTCGCGCGCTTAATGCCGCCATAAGACCAATGGCCCCCGCGCCGATGATGGCAACATATTCCCCGGCCTTAACGTTTGCCCGGTGCAGCGCGTGCAGAGCGATGGTCAGCGGTTCTGCCAGCGGCGCCATTTCAGAAGGCACGTTATCTGGTATTTTATGAATTAAATGTGCGGGATGAGTCACCACCTCCTGCATTGCGCCATCGACATGCACGCCAATGACGTTTAAATTTTCACAACAGTTAGTTCTGCCGACAGAGCAAGGGTAGCAGTGACCACAATAAATATAGGGGTCAACAATCACGCGGTCGCCTTTTTTAATATTGTCCGGCATTCCGGTGCCTTCCTGAAGAACAATTCCGGTCACTTCATGCCCGATAATTCTTGGGTAAGTAACAAGTGGGTTCGTTCCACGAAAAGCCCCGATATCCGATCCGCAAATGCCTGCGGCATCAACCTTAATTAATACTTCATTTTCTTTCTTATGGGGATAATCCACCCAGCGGGTTTCAACTTCACCAGGCTTATTAATGAACACAGCTTTGACTTTCATTGGCTTTGAATCCTTTACTTTTTACAAACACGAAGACCAACAGGCTTGAAACGATAGCGATAGCACCAGCCAGATAGAACGCATAGTCATATTTACCGCTAAATTGAACGATAAAACCGGTGACAAGCGGACCGATAATGCCGGATATATTAGCCAGGCCATGCATGGCTCCGCCGACGCTCCCTACCTTATCTTTATGAACAACATCCTGAATAACCGCCCAATAAATTGGGCCCGTTAAATAGAGCAGGAAGAGTGAAACTGACATGAGCGTAATTGCGCTACCAATAGTGCTAACGGTACCGGAAACGGCAACACATACCGCCGCGCCTGCCAGACATACGCCCAGAATAAGTCGACGTGAGAGCAGAGCATTACCGGTAATCCGATAAATTACATCAGAACAGACGCCGCCGAGCACCATACCAATGGCGCCGATGACCCAGGGAATTACCGTGGCGATACTAATTTCTTTAATATCGAGATGTAACGAATGGTTCAGGTAACTTGGGAACCAGGTCAGGAAGAAAAAAAGAATATAGTTGTAGCTGAAAAAAGCCAGAGTTGTCGCCCATACCATTGGTTGTTTCATGTAATAGCCGAGTGAAGGTGTAGCCCGGCCATCATCAGATAAAATAACGTCCTCATGATTTTCAAAATCAATGCGTTCTTCCGGCGCCAGGCGTTTACTCATTGTTGGCTTATCGCTAACGATAAAGTACCACAGCAGTACCCAGACCAGGCCAAATAAGAAAATAATGCCAAATGCGGGGCGCCAGCCTAAGGATAACGCCAGCAGGCCCACTATCGGCCCGGACACCGCGCCGCCGAGCGGGGAACCGGCGCTAAAAATTCCGATCGCCGTGGCAGACTCCTTTCGGGAAATCCAGTTATTGATGATTTTATTTCCGGCAGCGCTGATCGGTCCTTCAGCCATACCGAATAGAACGCGCACGATAAGCATTGTCCACAATCCGGTGACCAAACCAGTTAAGCCACAAAATACAGACCATAGTAACGCTGCGATGAGAAAAACCGTTTTTGGCCCAACTTTATCGCTGGCCCAGCCACCAATAAAATTAAACAGGGCGTATCCGATAAAAAATGCGCTGAAGATCATTCCCATCTCCGCGGCGTTAAATCCTAACTCCTTTTCGATCAAGGGGGCAGTTATCGACAATGCTGAACGATCCATATAGTTGAGCATGTAAACTATAAATAGAAGAAAAACGATAAGCCATCCCATTGTTTTTCTTTTCATGATTAATCCTCTTATTGTGGTCTAGTGGCCTGACCACAATATTTTAAGGTTATTTTCAAATCACCTCTCTTGTGGTTAGAACGTGATCAATATAACAAAAATTTATCGCAGAGGAATTTTATCCATCGCAAGCGTGATGGATAAAATTCTTTAAAATCAGTCAATTACTTGAAAATTCAATCGGGACTATCGTTTTCCCCTAATCCACGCCCCGGTAACGTTTGACATGCGGCGTTAACGGAAGGTGGTGCTGTCTGTGGGTATTTTTCATCGGGCGTAATATAAACCTGACTCGTGGCGACATAGCCATCATTAAAAGTGGCTTCGATATAGGTAGCTTCCCAACCTGTCTTCGGTTCATTTAGCGTAATACTGATCTTATTGTTGGCGGGAATATCTATTGTAAGCGGCTGATAGCGGATGCCACAGGCATAACGAAAATCACGCGCATTTGGATTGTTGGCTGTCCAGCGAACGACTTTTACCGGCGCTTCTGAGAAATAGACCGTAAGAAGATGGTGGTGAATAAGGCCGATCAACTGTGGTAATGTTTTTTTACTTTGAAACCTATTAATAAATGGAACGAGGCTTTCTTCAGCGAACTGGTTAATTGAGTAGTGGTTCATATTAGGCACTATACGTAATGATTTTACGCCAGGAAGTTTGCTATAATAGAAGCGAGTATTGTCTGGTACGAAAAAATCATCGCCGCTTGCATTAATAATATATTTCGGTATTGCAAGGCGGGGTTGATAAATAGTGTTGAGATATCTTAGCGGATCTATTATTTGCCTTAGTTGGGTAAATGTGGGGGATTTTATTTTCTCATCTATGCCTTGCTGGTAGTAGGGGTAGAATGTAATGGGCCAATTTCCACCGTATGATTGATAAATATGCTCAAGTGAAGCATCAATATCAAGTAGATCAATGGCGAAGGGAACAATTGCTTCAACATCAGGATCGGCAATAGCTGACAACCAGGTGGCCCACCCACGCTTTGAAATACCTGTAATGATAAAGGAATTTATATTCCATTGCGTTAATTCCTTTTTTGCTAATCTCATCGCTTGCGATATGGCAGTGACCATAGGAATATTTAAGGGCATTAACTCACGTTGCTCCGGCGCTTCCATAAATAATGCCCAGCTTCGGGAAACGCTCTCGTCCTCTTTCAGTGGTTTTTTATCATCCTGAAAGGTTAAATATTGGTTAGGTATATCACTCACTGATATTACGATGGTATTCGTATCACGGGAGATGCTTGCCAGTGTTTCCTGGGGGAAATCACCAGCTTTACTGGGGATTTGTACGCCTTTTTCATAATTAATTCCGTTGTTTACAACCACCAAAGCATGGTGCTCTTTTGCCGTTTCAGGGATATAAATATCAACGTTATGTCGCCATTGCGCAGGGGTTACCATGTCATCTGGCGACCAGTGTTGCGATAATAACTCATAGTGTCTGACTACCACCTGTGCTAATGGAGCTATATTAATCAAGGTATATTTTAACGGTGTGCCTGAAATCTGCTCCCGGTAGTCGGGGAGAACATGAGACAAATCACACTCCGGGCTGTTTCGACAAAAGAAGATGTTGTTATGAAGTAGTGTATAAACTTTTGTAGAAATAAAAAACAGTACGATAACAACGAGATATATTTTTTTCATGCTTTCCCCGCGCGTTACAAGGGCAAATGCCAGCCAGCATAATTTCCATAAATACCTCTTAAACATTCAATATAAGTACAATACTTTTGATAAATAACGGAAGAAGGGAACAATAATATTTGTGACGTTGTCACATTATTCTGTTTCTGGTTTCACTATTAGCACTGAACTTTTTGAAAGGTAAATCATTGCCGTCACCAGACCAATAATGGCGACAGAGATAGCTATACCGATCCAGACGCCGTACAGGGCATACCCCAGGACCAATCCGCCCAATACGGGGGATATAAAATCAGCGATTGCGATTAATGCCTGCGCCGTTCCGATGACGATACCTTGTCGGGCAGGCGATACATGGACGGACAAGGCGGCAAGATAAGTGGGTTTGGCTAGCGCATCAGCGATGCTAATACAAACGATAGCAAAAATAAGCACTGGTATGGTCGTGGCGATACCCGCAGTGAGAAATCCAGTACAAAGAAGGGCGAAGATGAGGATAATTAGCTTTCGCTCCGAAAAATATTGGCTCACCCAACCTAACAGAAATAGCTGAACGAAAATATTAATAACCCCGTCCGCCATTAACAGGTAGCTTAACGCTTTTGGCCCAAAGGGAAGCCCATTCCAGATGAAGGTGTCAGAAAGAAAAACAGGTAATTGTGAAGAGTACATGCCATAGGCGAAGAAATGACAAAGCATTACGATGATTAAGACGCGAAGGACTGGCATCTTTAAAATAGCGCGGGCAGAGAACGCCGCTATTTTATCTGCGGTACGTGATGTTGTGGACGGGTCTTTTAACCCCCAAATCGCGACCAGGGCAGACCCAAGGACAAGTATAAAGGCGGCGTAGATCGGCGCGCTCAGACTGATACGCGATAGCCACCCTGAAACGCCTGCCCCGACAATACCGCCTAAACCAATGCAGCCTGTGAGGATACCGATTGCCTGGCGCCGATTTCTGACGTGCGTACAATCGGCAATATAAGCTGCGGCGGCTGACAAATTCCCGGCGCTAATGCCAAAAAGCGTGCGGGCGAGCAGGATAAACAGGATACATTGCGCGTTGGCGAGTAATAGTAAACTTATCGCCGCAATAGCCAGCGTGACAATCAGTATTCGCTTGCGGCCAACGCGATCGGAAAGGTGGCCAATCAGGGGCGCTGCACAAAATTGGCTAAAAGCCTCAGTGGCGATGATGATTCCAATGATAAGCGGCGAACCGCCCATCTCGCGGATATAAAAAGGCAGTACCGACATCACTGCCGCTGTACTGGCGGCGTAAAGGCCGACAAGCAGGAAAACAGGCAAAATACGCCGCTTGTTGAGCGGGGTGATAGTTTCGCTGTCGGTGTTCTCATAGACATTAGTATTCATCTTTAATCCCTATGGCAAAACGAGAGAGATAATTTTCAATATCGTTGCACTGTTTGCTGTGAAAGAACGCGCCGACATAGCCATCGGGTCGGATCAGCACGCATTGACCCGGCGCCAGTTGATAGGACTCCCGGAAGTGCCCCAGGGTATCGATGAGCTCGTCCTGCTCGCCAATGTGATGAATACGCAGACCTCGCCGCGCATCGATGACCTTACCGTGGGTTTCGTAGGCCAACAGATTCCAGTCCGGACCTTGTAGTAACTGAAATAATCGTAATGATTGGCCGCCGGCGCCCAAAAGAGGAGCATCCGGCGCTCTTTCTCCCGCTTGTAACCCATGCTGACGTTCGGGCAACGAGTGGGCTAAGGGGGAGTTGGTATACTGGATGTCAAGTTGTTGAACGTCGCGTTCTCGTTTGATGCCGCCCTGTTTTTGAGAGTCAAGTAATCGGGTAGAAAGGTGGAGCAGTGATTCGGCTACCGGGCGGCGTTCCTGTTCATAGCTATCGAGAAGCTCTTCTCCTGCGCCCCGCAGCGAGGCTGCCATTTTCCATCCCAGGTTATAGGCATCCTGGATGCTGGTATTTAACCCTTGCCCACCCGTCGGCGGATGCACATGAGTGGCATCACCGGCTAAAAAAACCTTACCCACACGGTAATGTTCCGCTATGCGCGCATTCATCTGGTACTTCGATACCCAGGGAATCGAATGGATGCGAACATCCGTCCGCCCGATTCGCTCAGTAAGAAAAGCCGTGAGCACGTCGGCTGAGAAATTCTGCGAGTCGTCCGGGGCCAACAATGCCTGGATTTGAAAGAGCTGCGTGCCGGCGAGAGGGCAAATCATTATCATCCGCGCCATATCGCCATCGTTAAAATGGTGCCATACATCCCGGTTCAGACCGGAAAGCGAAGCGTCAGCCACAAGCGCATGGATTCCCAACGTACGGCCGGGGAAGCTGACGCCTAATTTCTTTCTGACAAAGCTTCCGCCGCCATCCGCGCCTATCAAATAATGCGCGATGATGACCTCTTCTCCAGCCGGCCCGGCAACATACGCGGTGACCGTGCGTGGGGTTTGCGCAAAATGTCGTAACTCGCAGCCGAACTCCACCCGATGTCCCCACGCTTTTAATTGCTCTCGCATAATCGTTTCTGTCACGTTCTGTGGAACCATCAATGGCAGATGGTAGGGTTCGGCGTGGGTCGGTTTTGTATGATGCGCAATATCTGAATCTACATAGCTTCCGTCGTGACGGTAGGTTCGTAATCGGGGATAGAGCCCGCCGGCGGCGACCACTTTATTGAGTATTCCAAGATCCTCGAAGATTTCTTGCGTTCGCGGCTGAATACCTTTACCGCGGGAGCCGATAAAAGGCGTCGTTCTTTTCTCAATCAGGCGAAATGAGACCCCGTGACGCGCCAGTTCGATGGCTAAAGTAAGCCCGGTTACGCCAGCGCCGCAGATCAGTACATCTGTAGTGGTGTATCTTGTCATCGTCTCTCCAATATGTGTATTATGCACATAAGAGGAGACATGCTATGTCAGAAAATAAAAATGTGCAAGATACACATATTTCCGAGCAAATGAAGGCGCTTCACGGTGCGTTGATTCGCGTGGTGAGCGCGCTTAACCGGCCTCGTAATGATGAGAAATTAATTGCAGAGGCGGGGATTCAACTCGATCGTGCGCTATTTTCGATCCTTATTAGTATCGAACGTTTAGGGCCGATTGGCGTTGTTGAGTTAGCCGAACGTGCCGGTCGTGATTATACGACGGTAAGCCGACAGGTCGCCAAACTGGAGAAGCTGGGGTTGATAATACGGCAGCATAATGCCATCGATCGTCGTATACGCGAGGCCGTTATCTCCCGGACAGGAAAGGCGATGACGGAGCGTATAGACGCTGCTCGAGAGCAAATGGGCAAAGTTATTTTTAAAGACTGGCCTCAGGAGGAACTTGATGTCTTTGTTCGGTTAATGCAAAAGTTTGCCGATGCAATGGATAGCGATGCTTCAATGCCGGAATAAGCAAAAGAAAAGGGCGGTCAAATCCGATCGTCCAGCTTAATATCGGTATCTGACATTGATTAAATAGCCAGCAAAGTAAATATAACAACAACATTTATCGAGTTAATTTTCACCCTTTGAAAGGCCAACGTATACTGCAGAATACGGCTATATAACAATCGCCGTATCAATGGTTTTTCAAAGGGTAAATATATGCTTACCGAAAAATATGATTTTCGCATTACCGATCAGATGACTATCCCACTCAGACCTCATTGGATAGCCAATGATTCATACAGGGAAAAGTGTAAAATGCTTGTCCTCAACCGGAGTAAAGGGGAAATTCATAAGGTAGACTTTAGTAAAGTAACAGATTATATCAAAGAAGGTGATGTAATCTGTTTTAACGACAGTACTATAATAAACCATATGTTTATCTGTAAAACAAGACAGAATAGATTAATTAAAATTGTTTTAGAGGGATTTTTACCAAATAATAGAGTAATTATTTCCGGACTTTTAAAAGAAAGACTTAACGCGAATGATGTTTTCTATTTGGTTGATAACCCTGGAATTTCCATTAAAATAGAGCAAAAGTTTAGCGAAGAGAGCCAGTACCGAGCCGTCGTGGAAAATCATGAGGCCTTAATTTGCTATTTAGCCAGTCATGGTGAGCGTCTTGATGAGTATGTGGACTCCAGCTTGTTTTATAAATATCCAGATGCTTACCGTTCCGTTTTTTCTAAAAAGTATGGCTCTTTGGAAATACCTTCTGCCGGCATTCATTTTACCTGGGATCTTATCCAAAGAATCAAAGATAAAGGTGGGTTAATATCTTTTATTACTTTACATGTTGCATCAACAGAAATGTTGTCCAACAGAAAAATACAAACAAAATGTGTAGAGGAAGTGACTATCAACGAAGAATACTACGAAGTTCCGCAAGCAACAGCGGATATCATTAATACTGCGAAGCAAAATGGCGGACGTATTTTTGCCGTAGGAACTACCGTTACACGATGCCTGGAATCCGCGTATTCGAGGGAGCACAATTGCCTCAAAGCAAGTTCTGGCTGGACTGCACTTTATATACATCCAGGCTATCAACTGAAAGTGGTTGACTGCCTGCTAACGAACTTACATCAGCCAAAAACGACGCATATGGTGTTAACCGGTCAGTTTGCTGGGGTTGATCTACTCATGAAGGCCTATGCCTCAGAAGATATCCAGTCATGTCAGTTCGATATGTTTGGTGATTGCATGTTAATCATACAGGATGAAGGGTAGGGATGAATAAAATAAAACCGGTACATATGCTTCGGCGTTCCGTCTGTGTGACTGCCTACCTGGCCTGAAACAAACAGTAAATCACCAGAACGGATGGCTGCGGAATACCCATGTTCCTCATACAGAGAATGGCGGTCAGCAGGAAAAACCGCGATACGTTGCGTCATAATGTTATCCTCAGATAGCGTAAACACTTCGGGCGGGAATAAAATGAATGTCACATACACAACGTAGGTCATAGTTTCATATACGTGGCATATGTCAAGGTGCCGTCACATAAAAGAACTGGGCCTGTTTGTCGTATCGCTTGACGGGAAAGAGAGCATTTTCTGAGTGATTAGCTTCTGTGTCGTGTCATTTTGTAGACGGCATCATTTTCACGCTTTCCAACACCAATGACAGTTACCGTGATAATTTCATCTTCGACGCTGTACACCAGTCTGTATCCTGCACCACGCAGCTTAATTTTGTACTGATCCTTTCTTCCATGTAATTGAGAAGCCGGAACCCGAGGGTTTTCAAGCCGTTCCCGTAACTTTTTTTTAAACTGTTCCTGTATAGCATGTCCCAGCTTTTTCCACTCTTTTAGTGCAGATTCGTTAAATGCCAGCTTATAAGTCATCAATGTTGACCTCAATGACGCGTTCATTCGCACGCTCATCGATAATACGACCGAGTTCTTCATCCTCAAGAATATCCATAAGATGAGCATAAAGTGCCGGAGGCACACAGTAGAAAGCCGGTTCATTACGGTTAAGAATGGCAACTGGAGCGCCATCTCCGGCATTGAAAGTTCCCATTGGATCACGTTTCAGTTCTGTAATGCTTGCTGCAGTAGTCGTTAAAATTTGAAATGCCATAATTTACCTCCTGGTTGATGACTAAATATAGCACCTTTAATAGTACTAATAAAAGCATCCTTCACGAAGGGGATTCAGCTCCAGCCCGGTCAGTGATGCGGGCAGCTGACGGTTTTTTCAAGGCTAAGTTCAGATGTCCAGAACCTCGCTTGTGACCACTGAAACCGGCGTTAATAACTCGCCAACCCTTATCAAGCGTGATGTAACAACCGAAGTCAGCCTTGCAGATGGTGATATTATTTTACTTGGTGGCCTTGCTGAACAGTCGGATGGATTATTCTGGCCTCTGACGTGTCGCAGGCAGGGATTACAACCGTATTGCCAGAGGAAGCGATAAAATATGGTAAGTGATGCTCTTGAACAGCGGATTTATGAACTGGTAAGAAGCCATGATGGAATTATATCCGGGAATTGCTGGAAGGTCTGAACAGAAGTTCTGAAAGCAATGCCAGCGTTCACACACATGAACACCTTTGTATCCTTTGTGAACCTGCTAAGGTAAGCAGTGTTCTGTAGTTATTCATACAGGAACAGATGGAACGCTACTTGGGACTGATTCGTACAATGGCGATAATGATTTCTGTAATTATCTTAAGGAAGGTCTACGCACAATAGATAAATTCCCAAGAGCGCCTAATCAATCTGTATACAGTATTATTAAAGACGCACCTTTTAATTTCAGACCTTAACTAAAAAGTGAAAGTTGTTGAGTGTGTGTACAATGGAAGCTGGGAACACTCTCCGCTTTTTGGCAGTCATGAATCCACGATACACACACGCACTACTTTCGATACATTTCACAATACAGGCGCATAACAATTCCTCATAACAAAGAAATGTCATGATAATTGCTTTAGAGCCATGAAAGAGTAGGGTAGCTAGTCCTGAATCTTCCATCCCATTTGCTTTAAGCGAAGCAAGCCAACAGCTTGTATCCAGTGCACCGGAAAGCCGTTAACACTCATCGTCCATCAGCTTGCTTAAGGCTGACAGATTCTGAATCAATGGGTACAGTTAAAACAACAGATTCGTAGAAGCAATTACTAATGACATTTCACCATCCGTCTAAGTTGTCTTCTTAGTATTCCTACGCTACTGGTATGGGAGCCAGCCTGCGACAGATGGTTTTGCTCTCCAGAGAATGCAGCTTGTTAGCTACAGACGTATTTCTACCTTACTGATATGGGAGTCAGCCTAGAATGGAGTAGCCGTTGTCATTACAACAACACGGACAGATTTAGTGTCTGGTCTAAGACATTTGTTACCGATGAAATAATCCATCGCTCTTTGGGAGCATCCACTATGGGAGGTCGGACAGCAACAGCTAAAATTGTATAACAATTGTCAGTGTCTAGAATCTTCAAATTGTAAACAAGATTGGCGTGCTTACTGGAATCTCACCAGTGCTACGAAGTTTAACGTTGGGCAGTACAACGAATCTCTGCGCATCAGTTTTTGCGTGGTCATCATTTCCCCAAATAATGAAACCAAAACTGACGCATCAGAAGAATTCCAAAATCAACTAATGCCGAAGTGGGCACATAGTCGAAGCAAAGAAGAAGCGTTCCAGTTTGCAGTAACCAGAATCACATCCAGCTAATGTCGAGGCTTGCACAAGCTAAAAGACGAAACAGGTTTTGATGATTTTGAAGATGTCGGTCAGGTGAATGAAGAAATCACAACGAGCACAATCCCTCGAACGCAGTGAGAGCTTAGCCATAGCCATCCTCAATCTGAACCAGAGGGCGCAAGACAATCCAACTGTTATGCGAACTAACTACTGCACCAATCTGGCTACAATCTTCGTTACCTGACGTTAGTGCGCATAATGTATATTATGTTAAATGCACCAGAACATTTAAAAGACATGTTAAGGCGGCTGGATTCGTGCATGTCAAAAAACTTCTGGCCCATAAGTTTGATCCCTTCCCTTCCCTGCCGTGACGCTGAGCGAATTCTGTTTATTTGCACCCGCTATCCTGCACACGATTACGCCGCGCAGGCATAAAAAAACCGGCCATTGTGTTCGGTTCGTCATTGTCAGTGTGTCAGTCCAGGATGAAATCGTCGCACAGCGTATCAGCGAGCGCCCAGGGCATTTCAGACGGAAAACTCTTTTCATCAAGGCCTGTTTCACGCGCTGCAGATAACACGGCATCGCCGTAGGACTCAACAGCCATTTCCGACAGTTCCCGTTTTAATAACGGGCTTTTTTCCAGACGACGGGCAATTTTCCTGCGCTGCGCTGACATGGGCTAAAAAATTAATGGGAACCTCATTTCACGAGGTTTGATTATTCACTGTCTGCCATTCACACTCGCTACACTGGCGGCGGTCAAACATAATCGGCTCGTATTTTAGCGTCGCGCCTGGCATGACCTGCACATGCGTAACCGTATCGCCTGGCCTGTTTGTTTTTGTAGACGACGCCGCCGAACATCCAAAAAGGTTGCGAAGAATTGGTAGCGATTTTACAAATGACATGTCTTACCTCAACCACCCGGTAAAAGTCATGTATCGATAGCAGTATGTTACTCCAGATAAAACAATCAGCTCAGAAAGGGATATGTTCCAGCAGACAGGAATGTTATAAGGAGCTTCCCCCTTCGACACAAATAATGGTTGAGGACTGAGAACAGATGCAGCTGAATATGCTGGAAGCCATGAATATTTATGTCAATGTGGTAGAGCAAGGGAGCTTTATCCGCGCGGCGGAGGTGCTTGAGCTGCACCGCCCTGCTGTTACCCGCGCCGTTCAGAATCTGGAACATGATCTGGGCGTTAAGCTCCTGCATCGCACAACACGACAGGTCAGTATGACGGATGAAGGGGAAGAGTTTTACCAGCGTTGCCTGTCGCTCTTAAGCGAGCTGGACGACGTCCGGCGATTATTTTCCAGCACGCAACCGCCGAAAGGCCGCCTGCGCCTTGACGTCCCTATTACGCTCGCCCGGGCAGTCATCATTCCGGCTCTTGGAGATTTTCAGAACCGATACCCGGATATTGAGATTGTACTTGGCACGTCCGATCGCAAGATTGATTTGATTGCCGAGCGTGTGGACTGCGTCATCCGACTTGGTGAGCTTAATGACTCCAGTTTTGTTGCCAGACGTCTGGGAACGGCAGCCATGGTGACTTGTGCTGCGCCATCTTATCTTGCGAAGCATGGCACGCCGCACTCTATCGATGAGCTGATGAAGTCCCACCGGGCTGTAAATTTTTTCAGTAATCACAGCCTGCAGATAATGGAGTGGAAATTCACGGTTGATGGCAGTATCGCGTCAATAAAAATTCCCTCCAGCATCCTGGTAGACAATTCAGAAGCGTTTCTTTCATGCGGGCTGGCGGGGTTGGGTGTTCTACACGGATTGCGTCCGTCTCTTGCACCCTTTATTGCCAGTGGAGAGCTGACAGAGATCCTCACTGATTTCCCGCCCCCGCCAAAACCGGTTTCACTGCTTTACCCGGATCGTCGGTATCTGGCACCTAAAGTTCGTGTATTCATCGACTGGCTGTGCGAGGTTTTTGGTCCGGATGCACATCTCTGATAACGCTCTTTCGTGCATATCCGACCTGGCTATTGTTACTTTATCAGTAATTCTGTTTTAAAGATTGGATAGTTTTTCGTAACAATAAAGAGGCTTAAGATCTTCTTCAGATTAATTAACTACCACAGTCGCCTAAAAGGCTGGCTGAAAATTTGTTCGAAGGAGATCACGTCATGAAGTACAACCGTATCTGCCAGATTCTGGGTATCGAAAAACCTGTTATACAAGGCCCATTGTCCTGGCTTACCGATGCAAGACTGGTTGCAGCCGTAAGCAACGCCGGTGGTTTGGGTGTGCTTGGCCCAAATGCGGGCTTAACAGCGGAAACTGCTGTATCAACGCCTGAAGAAACAGCAGAAAAAATGCGTGAAGAAATTCGTAAAACCAAAAAACTTACCGAAAAACCATTCGGGGTGAACCTTATTCCAACCCCTGAAAACGACATCTGGACTCCGCCTATCCTACAGGTAATAAAGGAAGAGGGAGTAAAAGCTGTTGTTTATACCGGTTACGGAGAAGGAGCTATTATCACTTCGCTGTTTAATGAACTAAAAGCGTCGGGTATTGCAATTATTTACCGCGATATTAATCCGACACCTGAAAATACACGTTTAGCGGAAAAAGCCGGCGCCGACATTATTGTTGCAACAGGTTTTGATGAAGGTGGCACATTGCCTGGCACCGCTCTTGGCACCTTTTCGATCGTACCGCTGATTGCGGACTCGGTGAAGAGTGTTCCCGTCATGGCTGCAGGCGGGATTACCGATAGCCGTACCGCCCGTGCTGCCCATGCGCTGGGAGCAGAGGGTGTCTTTGCTGGTTCGGTGTTTATTGGGACAGAAGAAAGTCGTGTACCACAGTCAGTAAAGGATAAAATCATTAATGCTAACGGCCTGGATTTGCTGCTTTTCCGTACCCTGCCAGATTACTACCGCTCACTTCCTGGCAAGCTGGCTGACAAGCTCGTGTCGATGGATAAAGCTGGTGCAAGCAATGAAGAACTGGCCCAGACGATGGGAGGTTTACGCGGGTTGCGTATCGGCATGCTGGAAGGTAATACAGATGAAGGATACATTGCGCTGGGCACGGGCATTGGAAATATCCGCAGCATCAAGAGCGTAGCTGAGGTCGTGAACGAGCTGGCTATTTGTTAAGGGCAGTACTGACTGCAAAAGCAATCGAACTTTGCGAAACGGCCTGGCGCGCAGCGGCCCTCTGACACAAGATGTGGTAGTGTTTTCAGACATTGAAACGCCATAGGATGTATTCCTCCCCTACCCTGTGACTACCGACTCACCACCGGACAAGCCGCTGTGCTTATCAGCAAAGCCGAAATGATTGTTTGAGTAACTTTACGACAATTGCTTCAAAAACTGACTTCCGCTACCAGACGGTATACACAGTATGACTATTTCTTTTTATATGCCCCATACAAAAGCGATACGGGTGTTTTTTCTAATATCTGGATTTCATTTTTATGTGCTTTATGTTCACTAAAAATATCTGCCAGACTTTTACCTCCAAAGGCCAGGCCAATTCCCGTTGCTGCTGCTGAAAGTAATGTCAGTTGCGGCATGGCAAGTGAAGCTATACCTAACGTGGCTGTTCCTGCAAAAATTAATCCAGATGAGATCTTTTTTTTCTTTGAATTCTTAATGGCTGATTCATGCGACTTTCCATACTCTTCGACCACATTGATTAAATGTTTTGAAAAATTATTTGCCGCATCTTGCATTTGATCTGGTGTTTTTCCTTGCAAGTCATGCCTTGAGATTCTTAGTTCATGCCTTAAGGATTCCAGTTGACCTCTTTCTCTAATCTTTTTTAATTCCAGATCGGAAAGCGCAGTAAGGAATTTTACTTCCGCGGCTGAAAGGCCCATTGTAATCGCTTGCTCTTCAGAAGAAAGAGGATTTAATTTACCATAATCCTTGACTAACTGCTCCGTA
The DNA here is from genome assembly GCF_046569105.1 of Salmonella sp. 741265073_HBA. NCBI lineage: Bacteria > Pseudomonadati > Pseudomonadota > Gammaproteobacteria > Enterobacterales > Enterobacteriaceae > Salmonella > Salmonella sp. 741265073_HBA. The sequence continues at coordinate 58,565 of NZ_JBKFRY010000003.1, forward strand.
GTCCATTCATGTAAAAACATATGGTTACTATAAATAACCGGATCAATGCCTAATAGTGTTGCCGATAATTGAGTTGATCGTTGTGCATAAATTGCACCTTCAACCTTACCCAGTAAGGTTGCTATAGCTGACGGCAGATCGTAATCCAGAAGATCTACCTCTCTTGTTGTAAAACTCTTTAAATCTGTATCGTAAACCCAGACTTCTTTTTCGATGTTATTGAAATTATTAAGCAATGTTTTTAATAATTCTTTATTTGTTAGGATCTTCTGGAATGTTTCTTCATTTCTCCCAAAGTGCTCAAGAAACGCTAAATAAGTAGCGTAATCCATTTTTCTATCTTTAAAAAAGAGCTGGCTTAGAAAAGCGGCAGATTGTTCATGATTGCGTTCTTTATCAAAATCCAGTAATTCAGGAACGATTAGAAAAATTGGATAATCATCATCAATAGTCATAAATGGGATGGCGCGAAATAGATTGGAAACATGTTCAAGTAATACCAACCTGCGCATGCGGACATAACTATTATCTGGTGGCAATGACAAAAATGAATGCAGAGAGCTAAGAGAAGGAAAGTGTAATGGATCAACCATTATGATGCTATCAAAATAAATCCCCAGAGATCTAAGGTGATTAGATATGTTATAACCAAATCGTTGAATTGGCAGTAATAATCGATAGCTTTTAGACGCCCGCACTTCTGTTATAAGCGCCGCGGCGTGAGTATCCCAAAATTTATTTAGCAACACCATTAGGTTTGTAAGTTGATTATCTAACTCGGGAGAGCTAATTAGCTCTTTCAGGATGAATCTACGTAATTCTTTCAGTTCTAAATTTCTAAATGCATATTTATATTTTTCAGAAAAAGCGTTTTCCATCAATAAAACATATTCATTCTGTATGTTTTTTGTAATACTACTCATCATCTATCTCCGAACCACCACGCAACGATTTCCCAGTGTAGTGGTTCTTATCATGTGTATATTGTTAGTCATGTTATCGTAGAAAATTCAGTGGTCAATAACTCATTGAGGTAGCTACTAAAATTTGCAGTTACCAGGATTTAGGATGATTTTAAAAATGTTTATAAATTCAGGCTGCGCCGCAGTGATTGCACTGATTTCCACGTAACATGATAATCAATGGCTTTGATACCCTTTAAACGAACAAATATGAGCTTAACATGGCGACAATAAAGGATGTTGCATCTTTGGCCGGTGTATCAACCGCGACTGTATCACGTGTCATTAACCAGACCGCGTGGGTTGAACCCGTCACGCGCGAACGTGTAGAGAAAGCCATGCGCGATCTCAATTATCGCCGGAATGCCGCCGCTATCGCGCTGGCGAAACGTAGCGGCGATATGCTCGGATTGTTAACCGGCAATCTGGCTGATCCTTTTTTTGCCCACCTTGCTCGCGGCGTAGAAGATGTTTCTCGTAAGCAGCAGTATCGCTTGATGGTATGTAGCGGCGGCCACGATGAAGAAATGGAAAAAGCGGGACTGGATTTTCTGGTTAATCAAGGCTGTGAGGCTATTGTTGTACACGCCAGCCGATTACCGGATAAAGAGCTGCTGCGCTACGCAGCCCACTTTCCAGCGCTGGTTGTTGTTAATCGTTATATCGCCGGTATGGCCAACCGGTGTATCTGGCTGGAAAATCGCAGCGCCGCCAGGGAAGCGACCCGATATCTCCTGGCGAACGGGCATCGGCGCATTGCCTGTGTGACATCTGACTTGCCAATTATCGATCGTCAGGAACGCCTTGATGGTTACCGTGAGGCGCTGGAAGAATATGGTATTTCTCCAGACCCTCGCTGGGTGATTAGCGTTCCGTTTAACGAAGAAGGCGGCGAGCGGGCCGCGCATCAACTTATTAATAGCGGGCTTCCCCTTACGGCAGCGGTCACGTTTAACGATGTGATGGCCGCTGGCATTATGCGTATTCTTCATCAACGCGGCGTTCAGCTTCCGCAACAGCTCTCTATTGTCGGCTTTGATGATGTGGTGCTGGCCCGGTATCTTTATCCGGCGTTAACAACAATGCATTATCCGGTCGAACAAATGGCGCGTTGTGCCGCGCAACTGGCGATACAGTTATACCAGGGCATTACGCCGCCGCCCAGCAGCAATCATTTCAATGCCGAACTGGTGATCCGCGATTCTGTCGCGCCCTATTTTTCACGATGAATGCGTCGTCAACAGTAAAAACTGTGATGACTATCAAATTAACCCTTCTCATGTAATCGGTTACATGGACGAAAGTAATGGATCACAGTAGTGAGAAGCGTATCCCCCTACCCTTGAGCTACCTTACTGACCGGAGCTCCATTATGAGTGCATCACAAAACAAGAAGAAAACGCTGTCATTGGGTTTAGCGCTAATCCCAGTCATCTCCATGTTGTTATTGTTGATTATCGGTTACGGCATCATGGGGCTACGTATCGAACCGCTCCTTCTGTGCTCTGCGGCGGTAGCGGCAGGCATTGCATGGTGGCAAGGATACTGTTGGGAAGACATCATCAACTCAGTGGTGGATAAGCTGGCTAAAGCAATGCCGGTTATCATGATCCTGATCTGCGTGGGCGGTTTGATTGGCACCTGGATGTTTAGTGGCACCATTCCCTACATGGTGTACTGGGGGCTAAAACTCATAAGCCCGGAATATATTTTGATTGCAGCCTTCTTTTTAACCAGCGTGGTCTCCGTCTGTACCGGTACATCGTGGGGGTCCGCCGGGACGGTTGGCGTTGCGTTAATGGGGGTTGCCGCCGGGCTGGACGTGTCTCTTGCAGCAGCAGCTGGCGCCGTCGTTTCTGGCGCTTATTTCGGCGACAAAATCTCACCCTTGTCCGACTCGACTAACTTTGCCGCGATTGTCGCAGATACTACTCTGTTTGAGCATATTCAGCATTTACTTTGGACGACCCTGCCAAGTTTCCTGCTTGCCGCCGTGGTTTATCTTATCGCCGGACACAGTAATATGCTGGGCGAGGTGGCCACGCCGCAGCGCGTTACGGACATCATCCACTCGCTGGAGTCGCTATACCATTTTAATATTGTTCTTATTTTGCCGCCGGTGATCGTACTGTGGGGCGCAATTCGCAAGAAGCCTGTCATCCCATTAATGTTAAGCGCCTGCGTACTTGCCTTGTTCCTCGGCGTCATCATGCAGGGACTGAGCATCAAACAGGGACTGGACGCTTTCATTGATGGATTTGATATCGCCATGTTCCCACAAGGCGCAGAAGGTGTCGTGGCCGATGTTCCGCGCCTGCTAAACCGGGGCGGAATGTTCTCGATGATGGGAACAATACTGTTAGTTTTCTGCGCTTTTTCATTTGCCGGAGCGCTAACGTTAACCGGCGCGTTAACGATCATCATTAACCGACTGCTGACCATTATTCATAGCGTTGGTCAACTCATTGCCGCCACTATCGGCACCACAATTTTGGTCACAGGAGCGACCAGCGACGGTAAACTGGCATTGTTAGTTCCCGCCGAACTGTTTAAAGATGCCTATCGTCGTATGGGGCTGGATACTAAAAACCTTTCACGGACGATAGAAGATGCCGGTACCGTTATCGAACCTCTCCTGCCGTGGACCTCGGCTGGCGTCTACATGGCAACCACGCTGGGCGTTAGCACGCTTGATCTTCTGCCCTGGGCTATCCAGTGCTATGCGGCGATCTTCTTCGCATTAATTTATGGTTTTAGCGGAATTGGTATTGCCAGAACTGCCTCCGCTTCAGAAAAGTCGCCGCAAACGTCAGTGACGAAATAATAAGGAAACAAGATGGATTTTAACCAGATTATCAATCGCAACAATACTGGTTCGGTAAAGTGGGATTTTATTGAGCGTCACTTTGGCGATGGCGCAGGGAAACTGCTGCCGATGTGGGTTTCTGATTTCGATTTTGCCTGCCCGCCTGAGGTTCAGGCGGCATTGCATCAGCGAATCGAGCACGGCGTATTTGGCTATAGTGAACGTGATGAGGCCTATTTTAACGCCCTGCTTCACTGGTTTTCGTCACGCCACCAGCTCACGTTAAAACAGGAATGGGTATGCAGCGTGGAAGGCGTCGTACCAGGGTTGGCGCTCTTAGTGCAAATGTTGACGCATCCAGGCGACGGCGTAGTGGTACAGGGACCATACTATGGCTCCTTCGCCAAAATAATCACGCTTAATGGTAGAAAACTGCTGGAGAATCCCCTTAGCGAGTCGCCGGACGATGGCTACCAGATGGATTTTTGCCAACTGGAAAGGCTGTTTTGCCATGAGCGCCCTCCGCTGATGATTTTGTGTAATCCACATAATCCAACCGGGCGTTGCTGGTCGGCCAACGAGCTGGAGCAACTGCTTTTATTATGTGAAGCTTATGATGTCACTCTCATCTCGGATGAAATATGGGCCGATCTATTGCTGCCCGGCGAAACCTTTACCTCGGTACTGCATTTAGGGGAGCGCTGGCATAAACGGGTCATCTCCGCCACTGCGGCCAGCAAAACGTTTGGCTTATCGTCGTTGCGAATTTCTAATTTTCTCATTCCCGATCCTACGCTTCGCCAGCGTTTCCTGTCTCGTCTGGACGCTCATGGGCTGGATGTCTTTAACGCCCTCTCCGTTCAGGCGGCGACTACCGCATGGAATGAAAGCAGACAGTGGCTGGATTCGCTACTGGATTACCTGGCGGAAAACCGCCGCTGGTTTGTTGAACAGGCGACAGAGCACCTTCCCTGGGCAAGAATTGTCCCGGCGCAGGGAACCTATTTATTATGGATGGATTGTAAAAAACTGGGACTGGATGACGAACAGCTAAAATGGGTAATGGCGGATGTCGCGGGTATTGCTCCTTCAATGGGCAGCGGCTTTGGCCCGGCGGGCAGCGGATTTATCCGTTTAAATCTGGGATGTCCACGTACCTACCTTGAAATGGCAATAGACGGCCTGAAGCGAATATCGGTGAAAACAATCAAAGGAATACCAACAGGCGGATGAATTTTTCGGGCGGTAAACTGACAACGGTGTTATTTCTGCGACATGATATCGCCTGAGCGCCAGTAAAAAAACCGGCCATCAAGGCCGGTTGGGTCCGGAGCGCGGTTTTACTATCAGGGGCGTCTGAATAATACGATGCTGCGCCCGGCCAGATCGAAATCCATTTCTTCGGTAATCCGCATTCCCTGCTGCGCGTTATCGGCAGTTGTCAGTTCAAGTACCCAGCCGCCTTCTCCCCACATCGGAATACGGAACGGTACGCTGCCTTCAAACGGATTGAAAAGCAGTAAGGCGTCATGCCAGATCCCCGCTTCCGGCTGGAGATCGGGACGACTAATGCATACGCCTATGGTCGATCCCTCATCCCATTGTTCGGATTGCTGCGCCCCTCCGCCGGCGTTAAACCAGCGGATCTCCAGACCGTCACGCCAGCTCTCCCGGCGCAGCAACGGTTGCGTGGCGCGCAGTTGAATCAGATGACGGGTAAACTCCCGTAGCGCATTGGCGGTTTCCGGCAAATTATCCCAGTGGACCCACGATATTTCACTGTCCTGACAGTAGCCATTATTATTGCCCATCTGACTGCGGCCAAACTCATCGCCCGCTAATAACATCGGCGTGCCGTGCGAGAAAAGCAAGGTGGTCAGGAAATTGCGTTTCTGTTGCTCGCGTATCGCATTGATGCCTTCGTCGTCGGTTGGTCCTTCTGCGCCATAGTTACAGGAGCGGTTATCATTATGCCCGTCATTATTATCTTCGCCATTGGCTTCATTATGTTTGTCGTTATAAGACACCAGATCGTTCAGCGTGAAGCCGTCATGGGCAGTAATAAAGTTAACGCTTGACCAGGGGCGACGACCGCGCAAATCGTAGAGATCGCCGGAACCCAGCAGGCGTGCGGCGAAATCATTTGTGACGTTGTCACCTTTCCAGTATTCGCGTACCGTATCGCGGTATTTATCATTCCATTCGCCCCACCCTGGTGGAAAGCCGCCAACCTGATAGCCGCCCGGTCCGATATCCCAGGGTTCGCCAATCAGTTTCAGTTTTGCCAGCACCGGGTCTTGCGTTACCGCATCAAAAAAGCCGCCTCTCTGATCAAAGCCTTCCGGCTCACGACCAAGAATGGTGCCCAAATCAAAACGAAAGCCGTCGACATGCATTGACTCCGCCCAATAGCGAAGGGAATCCATCACCATTTGCAGTACCCGTGGATGAGAGGTATTGACGGTATTACCTGTCCCTGTATCGTTAATGTAATAGCGATGCTGATCGGGCATGGTGCGATAGTAAGAGAAGTTATCGATACCTTTAAATGACAGCGTGGGGCCAAGCTCATTCCCTTCTGCCGTATGGTTATAGACCACGTCCAGTATCACTTCGACGCCGGCATCATGGAAAGCGCGCACCATATCGCGGAATCCCTGAATACCTTTTGGACCATAGTAGCGCGTCGCCGGCGCAAAAAAGCCCAGCGAGTTGTATCCCCAGAAATTTTTCAGTCCTTTATCGAGCAGATGCTGATCGTCCGGGAACCAGTGAACGGGTAAAAGCTCGACGGAGGTAATCCCCAGACTTTTAATGTAATCCACGCTGGCTTTATGCCCCATGCCCTCAAACGTACCGCGTAGAGGCTCAGGGATCGCGGAATTAAGCTGGGTAAAGCCTTTTACATGCGTTTCATAAATAATGGCGTTCGACCACGGTATGGAAGGCCGTTGTCTATCCTCCCAATTCGCCTCAGCCGGATCAATCACCCGGCATTTAGGCGTAAATGGCGCGCTATCCTGGTCATCAAAGGTCAAATCTTTATCGTCATGAAGTAATTGATACGCGAAATGCGCATCGTTCCACTGAATATCGCCCACCAGCTCACGGGCATAAGGGTCAATAAGCAGCTTGTTGGGGTTAAAACGATGACCATTTTCCGGGTCATAAGGACCGTAAACGCGGTACCCATACAGCGCGCCGGGCTGCAACTTCGGGACATAGCCGTGCCATATTTCGTCGGTATATTCCGGTAACTCCAGACGAGCGATTTCATGCTCCCCGCTCGGATCGTAAAGGCAAAGCTCGACGCGTTCCGCATGGGCGGAAAAAATAGCGAAATTCACGCCTTCGCCGTCATAATTTGCGCCAAGCGTATGGTTGTATCCTGATCTGATTTCAAAAGCCCTGTTTGTTGTCATTCTCTTTCTCCACCCACGGTAAACGTTGTCCTGTCACGGCACATCAACACATAAACTCAGTCGCTCATTAAAACCAGTACGCCGCCCTGATGTGAGGCCAACGACAGGTGTTCACCAGGCATTAACCTCTCCTGGGTAAGCACATTGCGATAACGATGCTGATTAAGCTGTCCGGGTGTAATAATGTCGGTTCCTGCCCAGAAACCGCTATGCGATTGTGACAATAAGCCGTCACATTCGGCGAACACCAGTCGGGGCGCAACAACAATCAGCGCATCATCATGATTGGCTCTGGCGTAAGCGATGACTTTGTCGGCACGCTGACCAACAGCCCGCAGCGGTATATAGTCGCCAAAACGGAAGAGCTCATGATTCTGCTGACGCAAACGCAGTATGGCGGCGGTGACATACTGATTCACCTGCCCGTTCAGCCAACTCTCTTCGCATGAGAAAACTCCCGGCGTTAGCTGGTCTAACTGCTGCGCCAGCGTGGCGAAATCCGGTTCGCGGCGGTTGTCGGGATCGACAAGACTAAAATTCAACGCCTCGCTCCCCTGATAGATATCAGGTACTCCCGGCGCGGTTAATTTGATAACGGTCTGCGTCAGGCTGTTAACCAGCCCTGCGCGGATGAAGGGTTGCAAGGAACGATAAAAATCCTGCAAAAATGTCTGATTATCCGGCGCCAGTAAATAACGGGCGTAATCAAGCATTGCCGTTTCGTAAGCCTCATTACTGTCCACCCAATCGGTACGCAGCTTCGCTTCGCGTAGCGCTTTCTCCACAAAGGCTTCAAAGCGTGTTTTCAGCGCGTTTAGGCCAGTTTCGTCCTGTGGTTGTAGCATCGGGGGCCAGACGCCGGTCAGCGCCTGATATAACATCCACGTATCCGCCGATTTTGGCGCAGTGCCATCATTTAAAAATTTGACATGGGTCTGGTTCATCTGCCGCCAGCGGGCAAGGCATTCGCTCCACTGTTCCGGCGCTTCGGTAAGCGTATACAGGCGTGCTCGCGCATCCTCGCCTCGCTTGGTATCGTGGGTCGACGTACCGGATAGCGCATCAGGCTGTCGCGCCTGTCGGGTTTTCATCTCATGGTGAAAGCGTTCAATGGAGAAGTGATGCGTGACGGGCTCGGCGCCGACTTCATTTAACGCCAGTCCCATGTTTTGACGAAAGAAAAGCGTATCCTCTACCGATTTCGCCATCAGCGGACCGGTGAGTTGTTGGAACCGAACGCGAAACTGTGTCGCCTCCTCCTGGCTGGAGGTGGGAACATCGCCGGTAAGAAGGCGGCTCAGAAATGTAAGCGCTTCTGGCTGCGGAGGATTTTCAAGCGTCTTTACCCGTTCCACAATACGGTGTAACAGGCAAATATCGGTCGGCGGTAGCCCTTCTGCCGTGCCGTAAGTGCGATATACGGGAAAGGCAATTAATAACTCGCGTAACGCCTGCCGAACGACGCTCTCTTCCTGTGCGATCTGTAGCTCGCTGGCAATCGACAGCGCAAGCGCGAGCAGCCGGGTAAATTCCCCCTCGAAATTGCGATCGACCATCAGCAATTTAGCTGCCCGTAATTCCGCCCGCATATCCACTGGCGCGCCTGTTACGGTCTCGTAAGCCTGGCGCAGATTGTCTATCTGCTCATCGTCAACCAGCACCTCCGCCAGCGAGGCGATGAATTCATAGCCTGTGGTGCCAGAAACCGGCCAGTCATCAGGAAGTTGCTCGCCTTTAGCGAGAATTTTTTCCACGGTGATATAGCACGCCGGCCCCACTTCCTGACGTAAACGCGTAAGATAGGCTTTCGGATCGGCAAGGCCGTCGATATGATCGATACGTAAACCGTCAACCGCCCCCGTTCTGACCAGCTCCAGAATCAGCCGATGTGTATCGTCGAAGACGGTTTTATCTTCCACCCGCATTCCTACCAGCCCTGTGACCTCAAAGAAACGCCGATATGAAAGCGAGCGAGCGGCCTCGCGCCAGGACATTAATTTCCACGGCTGGCGCTCATGCAAATCAGCAATAGCGGCTTTATCGGTAAGCGCCAGTATTTCGGCCTCGCGCCCCTGCCACGTCGCCGGCGCAAGCGGATAATAGTTATCATAATAGGCGAACGTGGGGTTACCCGTAGCGGGATCGGGCTTGATCGCAATTTCTCCGTTTTCCAGCACGGCGTCAAACGTGTCGCCTAAAAAAGGCAGCGTCAGTCGGCGCGACCAGTCAATATCGAAATGGCGCGCGTAACGGCTCTCCTTGCCATATTCAAGCACGTCGCACCACCAGGCGTTTTCCAGCGAGCTGGCCATGTGATTAGGCACAATATCGATGATCAATCCCAGACCTTGCGCTTTAAGTTCAGCCACCAGTCTTTCAAATCCTTCGCGCCCGCCAATAGAAGGCTCAATCTCATTCGCATCGGTGACATCATAACCATGCGTTGACGCTTTGGTGGCGGTAAAGATGGGTGAGGCATAAAGATGGCTGATACCCAGATTTTTAAGGTAAGGCACCAGCGCCGCAGCGCGATCGAAGGTCATGCCATTGCGAAACTGAAGGCGATACGTTGCAGTTGGGATCATGATGCAGACTCTCCCTGGGCTAAGCGGACAATAAGAGAATGTTGGGAAAGCGACCCGGTGGATTCATTCGGCCAGGCGAAGAGAGTCTTACCTGGTAAATCGGGCAGCAATACCGTCGTGGCGCTAATATTCAGCGCCAGTGACAGTGTTCCTCCCGGAAAACGCCAGCTAACGGCAATAAACCCGGGCGCGGTTTGCAATACCGTTCCTGAGCTCTCACGGGCAGCGGACAACAGCGGCACGATATGCTTCTGGCGCAAAAGCAGTAGTTCGCGGGTAAACGCCAGCCACGCTTTACCCTCTTCACTGTGCTGTTGCTTCCAGTTAAGTTTTGAGCGTTGAAAGGTCTCTGGCGCATTCGGGTCCGGAACATTTTCCCCTGCATGATCGGCAAACTCTTTTGCGCGACCTTCACGAACGGCGCGGGCTAAATCCCCATGGAAATCGGTAAAAAAAAGAAAAGGACGGCTTTCGCCATACTCTTCGCCCATAAAAAGCAGCGGAATATGCGGTGAAAGCAGCAACGTGGCGAGCAATACTTTTGTTCGTTCAGCGCCCGCCAGGGTTATCAGTCTGTCGCCCTGGGCGCGGTTACCGACCTGATCGTGATTCTGAATAAAATCCACAAAAGCGACCGGGGGTTGTCCGGTACTTTTTACGCCGCGAGGTTCGCCGGTTTGCGGTGAAATTTCTCCCTGATAAGCGAATCCTTCGGCCAGCGCTCTTGCGAGGTGTTTTTCCGGGGCATCAGCAAAATCGTTGTAGTAGGCCTGGGTCTCTCCGGTAGCAAAAACGTGGACGGCATTATGAAAATCGTCATTCCATTCGGCGGTAAACAGCGGCGCATTGCCATCCTGATCTCGGGGATGCAGAGAAATAATATTGCGGCTATCTTCGGTGGTCAGATGAATGGGTCTGTCGGTAATGTCTTCCCGAATACGTTGTGCGATTTCAACCAGCACATGCCTGGCGCTACTGTCCTCAATCTGATCGATAGCGTCAAAGCGTAAGCCGTCGAGATGGTATTCTGTCAGCCAGTATAACGGCGCCTCGATGATATAGCGCCGCACGGCGTCGACATCATAGGCGATACCATTTCCCCACGGCGTCATGCGCTCTTTGTGGAAAAACGCCGGCGCCAATAGCGGTAAATAATTTCCCTCCGGGCCGAAATGGTTCAGCACAATATCCAGGACGACGGAAAGACCATACCCATGCGCGGCGTCAATAAACGCTTTGAAATCATCCGGCGTCCCATAGGCAGAATGCGGCGCGTAAAGCAGTACGCCGTCATAGCCCCAGCCGCGCTCGCCGCCAAATTGCGCAACGGGCATCACTTCAATAACGGTAACGCCGAGTTCAGCGAGATAAGGCAGCTTCGCTATTGCGGCGCGGAAAGTGCCTTCCGGAGTGAACGTGCCTGTATGCATCTCGTATACCACGGCCTGCTCCCAACGGCTACCTTTCCACCCGGTGTTGCGCCACGCGTAGCTGCCTGGATCAACCACATATGACGGACCGTTGACGTCAGTTTTTTGGGCGCGGGAAGCCGGATCGGGGACCACCATGCCATCGCTGAGTACAAAGTTATACTCCGTACCTGGTGTCACCCCGGAGACGTCCAGCGTAAACCAGCCGTCACCGCTCGCCTGCATTTCCTGGTCTTTACCCGCAAGCCTGAGCATAACCTTTTGCTGACCGGTGGCCCAAAGACGAAAGCGGACAACATCAGCGGCGATATATTCAGCCCCCCAGCTTTTGCAAAAAATTTTTGAACTCATTTGTCGCTCCGTTTAACCCATAACCTCTACAGCATCCGAAGAACAAGCATAGACTATGGGGCTAATCTTTACGTGACACTGTCACTTAACAGGCATTCTTTTTCGTATCTGCGTGTAAAAGCGTGGAATTATTGTCGGGATTGCTCAGATGTACCGAAGTGCGCGGTATCGCCTCGCCCGTGTTCGCCAGCGCCCTGAACACGCTGTAGCTGGATAACCTCTCCCTGCTCCCAGGCGTTAGCCCCCTTGATAACGGGATGTTCAGGCAGAACCTGCCGCTCGCGTTTAATGGCCTGGGTATCAATTCCCAGACGGCGATCCCGATCGGCCAGCAGCGCGGGGTCAAGCTGCCCGTCGCCAGTAAAGCCCATCATCAGCGCAGGGATACCCATTGGCAGGGTTTTATCCCGGTCGGTATGCCAGGTGTGCCAGGTCTTGCCATAGGTATTAACAATCTTACTCATCAACGCCTTATCAGCGACCTGCGGTAAGCCAGGCGCCACCAGGCTACCGGATTTCACCTCGTACTGGTGGCTGTGCCACAGTTTTTTCTCCTCGGGAGGAAGCGTTTTAAATAAACGTTCGCTGATAATGTACTCCACCCCCATCAGGCGCGCGTTTTTCGTATTGCCGTCGTAAATTACCGCCTGCATGACATCTTCGTTCAGGACGGTAACGTAATGGTGCGCTTCCATCTGTCCGTTTTTATCACCGCTATAAAAATGGAACCCGTCAAGGTAGGTACTGATGGCATCGACAGGTGGTCTGGATTGAATAGCCGCCGCGCCTGTTTCCAGGGTACGTAATTTGGCAGATGTTTTTTCCCCGGGAATAGGCGTTTGCGGCGGCGTATTATTGGCGCCGCATCCGGCCAGAAAAGGAATGATAAAGAGTGCCAGCGGTAAAATTTTCATTAGGTCTCCATATAGTGAAGGGCTCTAATGAAAATAGTGCAATACCACGTGATTGGTAGAAGAAATGGAAGATGTTATTTGTGACGGTGTCACAAATAGTAAAACCCGACACACAGGCCGGGTTTTGATATCAGTTTACTCTTATTTTGAGAGTTCTTTCTTGATTTCGTCTTTTATTTTGCTTAATTCACTCTGCGGGTTTTTCTTACAAAGCTCAACGGCCAGCGGCACTGCTGTCGTCTCAGTTTCCTGGAAATCAACGTAGTCCCCGCCTTTAAAATCTTCATCTTCATTCAGCACCCAGAAAGCGACTGGCGCCATCGTCTGCGGATTGAGGTCAACAAACTCCTGGCAGCTCATACCTTTAGGCGTAACGTTTGTTTTAGTAGTATCTGTTGCCGCATTCACGCTAACACTGGTTACCAGCGCTGCCACGATAATACCTGCTGTAGCAAGGGAGAATTTATTCATTGTTGTTGCTCCAATAATTATATAAATAACCTCTACATCTGCGCGTTAACCCGTTAATGTAGAACGCAGAAAATAATACCCCTCCTCTCTCAGGAATAAAGATCACCCTCCGTGATATGGCTATTATTGATATTTACGTTGACTGATTTTGATGTTTGATGAATAAAGCAACATGGCGAGCAGATTTTAGGGCGAAAAAGTAGACCACGACAATAGCAAATAACGTGGTATGCACTACGTTGAGCTGATGAAAGAGAACTTCGCTCTGACATGCTGTCGCAATCGCGCCAGCCAGACACAAACGGTGGGCAGAACAAACATCGTAAACAGATTGCCTGTCAGCATTCCGGAGGCAACCACCAGCCCTGGCCAAAACGGCTTGCGGCGTCTACGCCGCTGGCGAACCCTATCAGGGCTAAACCAACCACTATTGCCCCGGTAGTCATCAGCACCGGGCGCAATCGGATCTACAATACAATTTCATAGCATTTACAGATAGTCGGACAATTTCAGGTTTCCGTAATCATAAAAAACACCTTTCGTACACAAACTGTATACTTCCAGTAGATTTATTGTTATTTAGCACTATAACTGCAAACAGTTGAATCCAAAGGGTAATAATTCAGGCATTATTGGAAGGGTAATTTACATTATTAAGATAAATAAATGCTTATCGGTGAAGTGAGCGACGTTTAAGTTTTGTTGTAACCACGGCTTTATACTTTTTACGAGTGCTATTTTTTTTGGCTAATTAAAAGGTAAAGTTAATGAAACTATCCGTAACATTGGCGTTTTTCGGTTACATGATGGCATCCAGTTTAGCACAAGCTAGCGATATCAATATGTGGCGTGAACCCAAACCTGTTGTGAAAGAGGGTAAATATTACAGCTTAATCATGGATCGTGGCGAATTGCAGAAAGCAGTAAAAAGCAGCAATAACAACTATCTCTTTTCCGAAAAAGGTGCAGGAGTGAAACCGCTGGTATTGATCGGCTCTCCGGTAGAGATTAGCGAATTTATGTTGAAAAATAAAACTCGCAGTATTGAAAACCACATTAAAGGTCTACCTGACATTTATATGGGAGTGACAAAATATAAACCCAAACAACGTTTTACCGGCTTATTTCCGCTGCAGGATATATTGACTCAAACTGTTGATCAGGTATCGAAATTTGTGCCCGGTACCGATATCACCGATGCGGTGGGGATCCCCGCCGACCTAAAAGCATTACAGCAAGCTATTTTGGCTATGAAGCCAAAAGATAAAACCAGCAACAATATACTGTACGTCAAATTTAGCTACTTGCCGGAAGATGGGATGGTGAAAGTAGGAAGCAAAACAGTTTCTTTTGGTCGTATTCTGGAGAAAATGCAGCAGAGTAATCGTACCCTGCGTAGATAAGCAGGCAGTTGGCAGTATTTCCAGCTTCTGGAATGTTAACTTAAGCTACAAAAGTTGTCTGGAGGTAATAGGTAGGAATAAGTTATAAAACAATGACTTAATTGCAACTTATATATTTAAAGAGGCAAATGATTATGACTGGAATATTTGCAGAACAAACTGTAGAGGTAGTTAAAAGCGCGATCGAAACCGCAGATGGGGCATTAGATTTTTATAACAAATACCTCGACCAGGTCATCCCCTGGAAGACCTTTGATGAAACCATAAAAGAGTTAAGCCGTTTTAAACAGGAGTACTCGCAGGAAGCTTCTGTTTTAGTCGGTGATATTAAAATTTTGCTTATGGACAGCCAGGACAAGTATTTTGAAGCGACGCAAACTGTTTATGAATGGTGTGGTGTCGTGACGCAATTACTCTCAGCGTATATTTTACTATTTAATGAATATAATGAGAAAAAAGCATCAGCCCAGAAAGACATTCTCATCAGGATATTAGATGATGGCGTCAAGAAACTGAATGAAGCGCAAAAATCTCTCCTGGCAAGTTCACAAAGTTTCAACAACGCTTCCGGAAAACTGCTGGCATTAGATAGCCAGTTAACTAATGATTTCTCGGAAAAAAGCAGTTATTTCCAGGCACAGGTGGATAAAATTCGTAAGGAAGCTTATGCCGGTGCTGCAGCCGGCATAATCGCCGGTCCGTTTGGATTAATTATTTCCTATTCTATTGCTGCGGGCGTGATTGAAGGGAAATTGATTCCAGAATTGAATAACAGGCTAAAAGCAGTGCAAAGTTTCTTTACTAGCTTATCGGCTACAGTGAAACAAGCGAATAAAGATATCGATGCGGCAAAATTGAAATTAGCCACCGAAATAGCAGCAATTGGGGAGATAAAAACGGAAGCCGAAGCAACCAGATTCTACGTTGATTATGATGATTTAATGCTTTCTTTACTAAAAGGAGCGGCAAAGAAAATGATTAACACCTGTAATGAATACCAACAAAGACACGGTAAGAAGACGCTTCTCGAGGTTCCTGACGTCTGATACTTTTTCATTCGCTCCGTGTACTTTTACGCCCGATAGCGTGAAGAAAATGAGAGAGGGAGAAAAAGCGATATTCAACAGCCCGATAAACAAGAGTCGTTACCGGGCTGGCGGAGTTATCAGGCGTTAAGCTGGTAGTCGAGGGTGATTTCCGCATTCAGAACCTGCGATACCGGGCACCCGGCTTTTGCTTTCTGGATGATTTGATCGAAAGTTGAAGCATCAATATCTGCTACCGCGACTTTGCTTTGTAGCGCAATTTTGGTAATGGCGAAGCCCGCCTCCACCTTATCAAGCGATACGTCAGCGGTGGTGTCAATGGATGTCGGCGTAAATCCAGCCTCTCCCAGCATGAGTGATAGTGCCATGGAGAAACAGGCCGCATGTGCGGCGCCAATTAACTCTTCCGGGTTGGTCCCCTGCGCGCCTTCGAACCGGGTATTGAATCCATACGGTTGTTGATTAAGCACGCCGCTTTCTGTTGATACGGTACCTTTACCCCGTTTGATGTCGCCTTCCCAGTGTGCCTGACCTTTCTTATGGATTGTCATTTTTGCTCTCCTGTTGGCTCAAAAAATAAAGTATAGACCATGCTGCTAATCTGCGTTGTCCATGCCGATGGATGTAGCATGTTGTCAATTACCCGCACTTCAGATATAGAAAATAGTTGTATGCTTTTTCAGTGATGGATATTAAATCAACAGGCCTCCCTTTCTTTAAAGAATATATACCTCCTTTTATCCTTACGTTTTCTTCCGGAAGCGTATTCCACTATGTATATTTTTATTCAAATTAAGATTTGTCTTATCTCGTTGTAATAAAAGATAAAAATCGCAATAAGTAGCCTTTTAAATGTATATTAATTGGCCACTATTTGTATGAGGATATGTAATTGGCAAACGTAATATATTTTCTTCTGGGGTAAACAATTAGAGTTCCGCCTTGCGTTAAAATAACTCCAGGACTAATCTTAACCACAGCCGCAAAAATATTTGCCATGCTGAATACGAATTAATTTTCTGCGAGCCGTACTAAATAAATACATGTTCACGGAGGCATTATATGTTTACTTATCACTCAGCAAATACCTCAGCAGCACAACCGGCCCTGGTCAACGCGATTGAACAAGGATTACGCGCGGAGTTAGGCGTTGTCACTGAAGATGATATTTTAATGGAGCTGACCAAATGGGTTGAGGCTTCCGACAATGACATCCTCAGTGACATCTACCAGCAGACCATCAACTATGTGGTAAGCGGGCAGCACCCTACTCTGTAAAACCTGCTATGCTGTATCGGCAACCTTAGGGGTTACGTTTCTTTCGCGTAAGCGAATTTGTCCTTAAAACTAGCAACAGGATTGAGGAGTTAACATGAAATCGAACCGTCAAGCTCGTCATATACTTGGACTGGATTACAGAATTTCCAACCAGCGTAAGGTTGTTACTGAAGGCGACACCAGCAGCGTGGTGAATAACCCAACCGGCAGAAAGCGCCGCGCCGATAGCCAAAAGTAATCGTACAGTCCTGAAATGACGTTAAACACCATTGCATCTGCAATGGTGTTTTTGTTTATAGGAATGACCTTAACGTCTCACAATGCTTTATACTCAGGGTCGGTTCCCTGGTGGAAGGCAATATATGATGATAAACGACGGTGCCAGGGACAGTTATTCGAAAAAGAGTGAGTAACATGGAAACTACAACCAAGAAAGCACGTTCCCTTTATATCCCTTACGCTGGCCCTGTATTGCTGGAATTCCCCCTGTTAAACAAAGGCAGCGCTTTTAGCGTAGAAGAGCGCCGCAACTTCAATTTGTCAGGGCTGCTGCCGGAGGTCGTCGAGTCGATTGAAGAACAGGCCGAACGCGCCTGGCTCCAGTATCAGGGGTTTAAAACAGAAATCGATAAGCATATTTACCTGCGTAACATCCAGGATACCAACGAAACGCTCTTTTATCGACTGGTGCAAAACCATCTTGAAGAGATGATGCCGGTTATCTATACCCCGACCGTGGGCGCGGCCTGTGAGCGCTTCTCTGAGATTTATCGCCGGGCGCGCGGCGTATTTATCTCTTATCCGAACCGTCACAATATGGACGACATTTTGCAGAATGTGCCTAACCACAACATTAAAGTTATTGTGGTGACGGATGGCGAGCGGATTCTGGGGCTTGGCGATCAGGGCATCGGCGGGATGGGGATCCCTATCGGTAAGCTGTCATTATACACCGCCTGCGGCGGCATTAGTCCGGCCTATACCCTTCCCGTTGTGCTGGATGTCGGCACCAACAATCAACAGTTACTCAACGATCCGCTTTACATGGGCTGGCGTCATCCGCGCATTACCGACGATGAGTATTATGCGTTTGTCGATGAGTTTATTCAGGCCGTTAAGCAGCGCTGGCCAGATATCCTGCTACAGTTTGAAGATTTCGCGCAGAAAAACGCAATGCCGCTGTTGACGCGCTATCGTGATGAGATTTGCTCCTTTAACGATGATATTCAGGGCACCGCAGCCGTGACCGTTGGTACGTTGATCGCCGCCAGCCGCGCTGCCGGCAGTCAGCTTAGCGAGCAGAAAATCGTTTTCCTCGGCGCGGGTTCCGCCGGATGTGGGATTGCTGAACAAATCATCGCGCAGACTCAGCGTGAAGGTTTAAGCGAAGATGCCGCTCGACAGAACGTTTTTATGGTCGATCGCTTCGGCCTGTTGACGGACCGGATGCCTAATTTATTGCCGTTCCAGGCAAAACTGGTGCAGAAATGCGACAATCTCCAGCACTGGGACACCGAAAATGACGTGCTGTCGCTGCTGGATGTGGTACGTAACGTGAAGCCGGATATTCTGATCGGGGTTTCCGGCCAGACCGGGCTCTTTACTGAAGAGATCATCCGCGAGATGCATAAGCATTGCCCTCGCCCGATCGTCATGCCGCTCTCTAATCCCACCTCTCGCGTGGAGGCCACGCCACAGGACATTATCGCCTGGACGGAAGGCAACGCGCTGGTGGCAACCGGCAGTCCATTCTCGCCGGTCATCTGGAAAGATAAGGTTTATCCGATCGCACAATGTAATAACGCCTATATTTTCCCCGGCATCGGACTTGGGGTTATCGCTTCCGGCGCATCGCGCATTACTGATGAAATGCTGATGTCAGCCAGTGAGACGCTGGCGAAACATTCTCCGCTGGTCAATAACGGCGAAGGATTAGTGTTGCCAGCGCTTAAAGATATCCAGGTCGTGTCGCGCGCTATCGCTTTTGCCGTAGGCAAAATGGCGCAGCAACAAGGCGTAGCGGTGAAAACCTCTGCGGAAGCGCTGCAGCAGGCGATTGACGATAACTTCTGGAAACCGGAATACCGCGACTACCGTCGGACTTCCATTTAATACGTACCCGGCGGTGAATGCCGCCGGATATCACTTTCTTCTTTAGTTTTGGCGAGTCTGTCGACACACCTGAATTCCTTTCCCTGCTTATTTGTCAAGCTACTAATATTAGCCACCTTTATGTATTGAACGGGGATTTATCAGGATAATCCTGGCTAAACTATTACATTGTATTTCTGCCGCCTTGCATAACTCATCAGAAATATTAATCCTAAAGAGGTAATAGCACCTTACCTGCTATTACCTGCTATTACCTGCTATGCAGTTCACTATTAATAAAAGGAGAAGGTTATGAAAGCTGCTGTTGTCACACAAGATCATCAGGTTGATGTTACTGAGAAAACGCTGCGTCCCCTTCGCCACGGTGAAGCTTTGCTAAAAATGGAGTGCTGCGGCGTATGCCATACCGATCTACACGTGAAAAACGGAGATTTCGGTGACAAAACCGGCGTCATTCTGGGACACGAAGGCATTGGCGTCGTGGCGGAAGTCGGTCCTGGTGTCACCTCGCTGAAACCCGGCGATCGCGCGAGTGTCGCGTGGTTTTATGAAGGATGCGGACACTGTGAGTATTGCAATACGGGCAATGAAACCTTATGCCGCAACGTGAAAAATGCTGGTTACACGGTAGATGGCGGCATGGCCGAAGAGTGTATTGTCGTCGCGGATTATGCGGTGAAAGTACCGGAAGGTCTGGACTCTGCGGCGGCAAGTAGTATTACCTGCGCGGGCGTTACCACCTATAAAGCGGTGAAGATTTCTCATATTAAACCTGGCCAGTGGATTGCCATCTACGGTCTGGGCGGTCTGGGTAATCTGGCCTTGCAGTACGCGCAAAACGTTTTCAATGCGAAAGTGATCGCCATTGATGTCAATGATGGACAACTGAAACTGGCCGAGGAAATGGGCGCAGATCTGACCATTAATTCACGTACGGAAGATGCGGCTAAAATTGTGCAGGAAAAAACCGGTGGCGCGCACGCAGCGGTGGTTACCGCGGTCGCTAAGGCGGCGTTTAATTCCGCAGTAGATGCCGTTCGCGCCGGAGGTCGCGTGGTGGCAGTCGGGCTGCCGCCAGAAGCCATGAACCTTGATATCCCTCGCCTGGTGCTGGATGGCATTCAGGTTGTCGGTTCGTTGGTGGGGACACGCCAGGATCTGACCGAAGCTTTCCAGTTCGCGGCGGAAGGAAAAGTCGTACCAAAAGTCGCTCTACGTCCGCTTGAAGATATCAACGTTATTTTTAAAGAGATGGAACAGGGACAAATTCGTGGCCGTATGGTCATCGATTTCCGTCGTTAAACGATTTGCTGTGGTCGTCTGAGTATACAGACAGCAGATGAAAACAAGGCGCTACCAGGATAGCGCCTTGTTTATCAGATCGCGAAAGAATTACTGAATACCTTCTTCGCTCTCTTTTTTTGCTTCCGCCTTCTCGATTTCACGATACCAGCGTGGATGATGTTTCTTCGCCCAGCGACGGCTGACCTTCCCTTCGATCATGCCTTTAATCGAGCCTTTCACCCAAAATGCCATATACATATGGATGAGGATCGCGTGCATTAAAATAATGCCCGCCGCCGCATGAATTAACAGGCTATAACGCACCACCTGCATGGGGAAATACTGCGCGAAATACGGACGCCAGATAATCACGCCAGTCACCAGCAGCACAAAAATCATGCTCATAATGGACCAGAACATCATCTTCTGTCCGGCATTGTATTTGCCGACATCCGCCACCTTATGCTCATTGCCTTTCAATACTTCGACAATATTTTTCAGCCACGGAATATCTTTTTTATCCGGGATGTTGTGGTGGACGAAACGCACGAACATAAACATCAGCGCGATGAAAATGGCAATACCGAAGAACGGGTGCAAAATACGTCCCATCTGCGGCGTGCCGAAGGTTTGCGTCAGCCATTGTAGCGTCGGGAAGAAAAATGAAATCCCCGACAGCGCTACCAGGAAGAAGCAGATCACCACCGTCCAGTGACAGGCGCGGTCGACAAATTTCGTGCGCACAATCATTTTCGACTTACTCATGATGATCCTCCTCATCGTCGTCCGTTTCTTTATTCGGGCCAATACCGATGTAGTGGTAAATCAGACCGGCGAAAGTGGCGATAAAGCCCGCTGCGGCCAGCGGTTTTAGCGCCCCTTTCCACAGATTGATTGAGGTATCGATCTGCGGATCTTTCGGCAAGCCGTGGTACAACTCCGGCTGGTTGGCATGGTGCAGCACATACATGACGTGCGTACCGCCGACGCCCTGCGGGTTGTAGATACCGGCATGTTCAAAGCCACGCGCTTTTAACTTCTCCACGCGTTGCTCACCCAGTTCCAGCATCTCTTTTTTGGTGCCGAAGTGAATAGCCCCGGTCGGACAAGTTTTGACGCAGGCCGGTTCCTGGCCCACGCTGACGCGATCGACGCAGAGTGTACATTTATAAACGCGGTTGTCCTCTTTGTTGAGGCGCGGAATATTAAACGGACACCCGGCGATACAGTAACCACAGCCGATACAGTGTTCAGATTGAAAATCAACAATCCCGTTCGCGTACTGGATGATAGCCCCGG
The DNA here is from genome assembly GCF_046569105.1 of Salmonella sp. 741265073_HBA. Classification (NCBI taxonomy): domain Bacteria; kingdom Pseudomonadati; phylum Pseudomonadota; class Gammaproteobacteria; order Enterobacterales; family Enterobacteriaceae; genus Salmonella; species Salmonella sp. 741265073_HBA. Next base: position 79,928 of record NZ_JBKFRY010000003.1, read on the forward strand.
CAGATGGACAGGCTTTAAGACAGCCTGGATCTTCACAGTGCATACAACCATCTTTACGAATCAGCCACTCCAGCTTGCCGTTCTGCTCGGTTTCGGTAAAGCGCATCACCGTCCAGGACTTGGCGCTGAGATCGGCAGGGTTATCGTACACCCCGACACAATGACCAACGTTATCGCGAATATCGTTCCATTCAGAACAGGCTACCTGGCAGGCTTTACAGCCGACACAGGAGGAGACGTCGATCAGTTTCGCGACTTCGGCTTTGTAATCACGCGCCTGCGGAGGCGGCGTGATGGCGTTTGTTGCGGACCGTTTAATAATGTCCTGCGTTTCCATAGACATATGTTCGCCTCCCTTACGCCTTCTCGATGTTAACTAAAAACGCTTTGTATTCCGGCGTTTGCGAGTTGGCATCACCGACATTTGGCGTCAGAGTATTGGCGATATAGCCTTTGCGCGCGACACCCTCAAAGCCCCAGTGAATCGGGATCCCCACCGTTTCAACCTGCTGACCGTTGACATGCAGGGTGCGAAGACGACGAGTTACCACCGCGACCGCGCGAATAAACCCGCGTTTACTGCTCACCTTCACATAGTCGCCGTTAGCAATACCTTTCGCTGCCGCCAGCGTCTCACTGATCTCCACAAACTGTTCCGGCTGAGCGATAGCGTTAAGTAGCGCATGTTTGGTCCAGGTATGGAAATGCTCTGTGAGGCGGTAAGTCGTGCCCACGTACGGAAACTGCTCCTTCTTACCCATGCGCAGCGCATCTTCTTCATACAAACGCGCCGCCGGGTTCGAGACCACATTCGGGTGCAGCGGGTTAGTGCCCAGCGGCGTTTCCATCGGCTCGTAGTGTTCAGGGAACGGCCCTTCCGCCATTTTATCAATAGCAAACAGACGTCCCAGCCCTTCCGGCTGCATGATAAACGGATTGGTCCCGCTCCCCGGCGCCGCGTTGTTAAAGTCCGGAATATCGTTCCCTGTCCACTTCGCGCCGTTCCACTGGATCAGCATCCGTTTTGGATCCCACGGTTTACCCTGCGGGTCCGCCGAAGCGCGGTTATACAATACGCGACGGTTTAGCGGCCACGCCCACGCCCAACCCAGTGTATTGCCAAGCCCTGACGGGTCGGCGTTATCACGTCTGGACATCTGGTTGCCCTGCTCCGTCCAGCTACCGGTATAAATCCAGCAGGAGGAGGATGTCGTACCGTCATCGCGCAGTAATGCAAAACTGCTCAACAACTGGCCTTTCCTGGCAAGCAGTGTACCGTTGGCGTCATAGAGATCTTCCAGCGCATAGCCGTTGTTCTCTTTCGCCACTTCTTCCGAATGCGGTTCATCCGGCTGCTTGTAGTTCCAGCTCATCTTCAATAGTGGCTCGGCGCCTTTACCGCCTTCTGCGCGATACATTTCACGCAGACGATGGTAAATACCGGCCAGAATCTCGCCGTCGTTACGCGCTTCGCCCGGCGCGTCCTGACCTTTCCAGTGCCACTGTAACCAGCGACCGGAGTTAGCGATAGAGCCATCCTCTTCCGCAAAACAGGTAGACGGCAGACGGAAGACTTCGGTCTGAATCGTTGCCGGATCAACATCATTAGATTCGCCGTGGTTCTGCCAGAACGTTGACGTTTCAGTCACCAGCGGATCGATAACGACCAGATACTTCAGTTTGCTTAAGCTTTGCACCACTTTGTTTTTGTCCGGGAAGGACGCCACCGGGTTAAAGCCCTGACAGAAATAGCCGGTGACTTTCCCGCTATCCATCATGTTGAAATATTTGATCACGTCATAGGACTGATCCCACTTAGGCAGCCAGGCAAAGCCCCAGTCATTCTCTTTCTGCGCCGCATCGCCATAGAAAGATTTCATCAGGCTGACGAAGAACTTAGGATAATTACCCCAGTAGTTGACCTGATCGGCCAGCGTCGCTTTGGGGGTATTCGCGGCCAGATAAGTTTGCAGATCGGCCTGTTTTTCCGATGGCAGCGTCAGATAACCCGGCAGGCTGGTGGAGAGCAGTCCTAAATCCGTTAAGCCTTGAATATTAGAGTGGCCGCGCAAGGCGTTCACACCGCCGCCAGCCATCCCCATATTGCCGAGCAGCAACTGGATCATCGCCATGGTACGGATGTTCTGCGCCCCGACGGTATGTTGCGTCCAGCCCAGCGCATACAGGAAGGTCGTAGTGCGATCCGGAACGCTGGTAGAGGCCAACACCTCACACACCTTCAGGAAGTCCGCTTTCGGCGTACCGCAGATGTTTTCCACGACGTCCGGCGTATAGCGCGAAACGTGCTGCTTCAGCAGATTCCACACACAGCGTGGGTGCGTCAACGTTTCATCACGTTTGGCATAGCCGTTTTCATCGAACTGGTAGTTCCAGGAGGATTTATCGTACTGACGCTTTTGGGCGTCATAGCCGCTGAAAAGACCGTCATCAAAGGCAAAATCATCCCGCACCAGCAGGCTGGCGTTGGTGTAATGCTTAACGTATTCAGCGTTGATTTTGTTATTTTCGATCAGGTACAGCAACACGCCGGACAGAAAGGTAATGTCTGTACCGGAACGTATTGGCGCATAGATATCCGCCACCGACGCCGTACGCGTAAAGCGTGGATCAACGACGATCAACGTCGCATCGTTGTTGTTTTTCGCTTCCATCGCCCAGCGGAAACCCACCGGATGCGCTTCTGCGGCATTGCCGCCCATCACCATCACGACGTTGGCGTTTTTAATATCCACCCAGTGGTTGGTCATCGCACCGCGACCAAATGTTGGAGCAAGACTTGCTACCGTTGGTCCGTGTCAGACGCGCGCCTGGTTATCTACCGCCAGCATACCGAGAGAACGCGCAAACTTCTGCGTCAGCATACCCGTTTCATTGCTGGCCGCCGAGGCGCACAGCATCCCGGTAGAGAGCCAGCGGTTAACCGTGACGCCCTGCTCATTCTTTTCAATAAAGTTGGCGTCACGATCGGCTTTCATTAATTTAGCAATACGAGTGAAAGCGTCATCCCAGCTAATGCGCTGCCACTTGTCGGAACCCGGCGCGCGGTATTCCGGATAGCGTAGGCGATCTTCACTGTGAACATAGTCCAGCAAACCGGCCCCTTTCGGGCACAGCGCGCCACGGCTTACCGGATGATCCGGGTCGCCTTCAATATGGTAAATCGCTTCTTTCGCGTTTTTTGCCCCATCTCCCAGGCTATACATTAATAGCCCGCAACCTACGGAACAGTATGTGCAGGAGTTACGGATCTCTTTTGCGCGCAACAGCTTATAGTTTCGCGCCTGAGCCAGGGCCATTTTAGGGGTAAAACCCAGTGCGGCCACCGTTGTTCCCGCCATACCGCCCGCGCAGATTTTAAAAAATTGTCTGCGGCTGACGTCCATTGCTTTCCTCTTTTTTCCACTAATGCACGCCTCCTTCGAACTGCAGCAAAACCTCAGTCCAGGATGCGCGTATAACTTCGCGAGGAAACTAACAGCAAAATCGATAACTTTTTTGCGTCAAATCAATATTGAAACGGTTCCGCTATTAAATAGCCCTATTTTTAAACTGCAATAACTCCAGGGAGGTACTAAAAAATGACACTGCATGGCATCGCCCTCGGAAAAAGTGCTATAAGTGGCAGTTTATTTTGCGCGGTATTCAGGACAGTCACAAAGCATGACATCACAAAAAGCAACGCTAATAGGGCTTGTTGCCATCGTTCTGTGGAGCACGATGGTTGGGTTAATTCGCGGCGTCAGCGAAGGTCTCGGACCGGTAGGCGGCGCAGCCATGATCTATTCATTAAGCGGCCTGCTGCTGATTTTTACCGTCGGATTACCTGATATCCGTCGTTTCCCGGGGCGATACCTCATCGCAGGCAGCGTACTGTTTGTCAGTTATGAAATATGCCTGGCGCTTTCTCTCGGTTATGCCGCCACTCGCCATCAGGCTATCGAAGTCGGCATGGTTAACTATTTATGGCCCAGCCTGACCATTCTGTTTGCCATTCTTTTTAACGGGCAAAAAACTAACTGGCTTATTGTTCCTGGCTTGCTTATTGCACTTACTGGCGTTTGCTGGGTTCTGGGGGGCGAGAATGGTCTTAATCCGGGAGAAATTATCAGCAATGTCGCCACCAGTCCGCTAAGTTATTTACTGGCATTTCTTGGGGCGTTTATATGGGCGACGTACTGCACTGTCACAAATAAATATGCGCGTGGTTTTAACGGTATCACCGTCTTTGTGTTACTCACCGCCGTGGCGCTGTGGTTCCACTATTTTCTTACGCCGCAACCTGCCATGATATTTAGCCTACCGGTGATTGCTAAACTTTTTACCGCGGCATTAACGTTGGGGTTTGCCTACGCAGCATGGAATGTGGGCATACTTCATGGCAATGTGACTATCATGGCCGTAGGGTCTTATTTTACCCCCGTCATGTCCTCTGCTCTGGCAGCGCTGTTACTCAGCTCACCACTGTCATTCTCCTTCTGGCAAGGCGCAGTCATGGTTTGCGTAGGTTCGCTACTTTGTTGGCTGGCAACGCGGCGGCGCTAATAGCGACGGGTGGGCCGATGTTGATATAAAATCCGCCCGCTGTACCTTGACACCCTTCACAACACAACTACGCTTTTATCTATCGCCTGTGTGTATTTGACGATTTTCCATTTTCACGAGCTCCCCCTGCGCCATACCAGGATTGCGCTGGTAAAAATGGATTTTATAAAATCGTTAAATATGTTAATGCAATGATATAATCATATTAACAAATATATAATTAACGCTAGCTGGCAACTGTATTAGTGCATATAATAATCAGTCGTTACTACCAAAAATAAAACCATAAACAGCACAATAGTCCCCTCCGAAAATATATCTTATTAGACAGTCCCTATTTGAATTAATACTCTCAAATGTATTAAGGAGATCTCGATCACACAAATTAAAATAATTTGTAATCTTATGAAACTTATTATTGAACTTATGCCACTCCGTCATTTAAAAATAGTCTGCCATTGACAAACGCCTCGTTTAACAATGGTTGAGGAAACACGCTAAGAAAATTATAAGGATTATTAAAATGAAACTTAAGTTAGTGGCAGTGGCAGTGACTTCCCTGTTGGCAGCAGGCGTTGTAAATGCAGCCGAGGTATATAACAAAGACGGCAATAAACTGGATCTGTACGGTAAAGTTCACGCTCAGCATTATTTCTCTGATGATAACGGAAGTGATGGTGACAAAACTTACGCGCGTCTGGGCTTTAAAGGCGAAACGCAGATCAACGATCAGTTAACCGGTTTTGGCCAGTGGGAATATGAATTCAAAGGCAACCGTACTGAAAGCCAGGGCGCTGACAAAGACAAAACCCGTCTGGCGTTTGCTGGTCTGAAATTCGCTGACTACGGTTCTTTCGACTACGGTCGTAACTACGGCGTTGCTTACGACATCGGCGCATGGACCGACGTTCTGCCAGAGTTTGGTGGCGATACCTGGACTCAGACTGACGTCTTCATGACTGGCCGTACTACTGGTGTTGCCACCTACCGTAACACTGACTTCTTTGGCCTGGTTGAAGGTCTGAACTTTGCCGCGCAGTACCAGGGCAAAAACGACCGTGACGGCGCATACGAGTCTAACGGCGACGGTTTCGGTCTGTCCGCAACGTATGAGTACGAAGGTTTTGGCGTAGGTGCGGCCTATGCGAAGTCTGACCGTACTAACAACCAGGTGAAAGCAGCGAGCAACCTGAATGCTGCGGGTAAAAACGCTGAAGTCTGGGCTGCTGGTCTGAAATATGATGCGAACAACATCTACCTGGCGACCACCTACTCCGAAACGCTGAACATGACCACCTTCGGTGAAGATGCAGCGGGTGATGCGTTTATCGCGAATAAAACCCAGAACTTCGAAGCGGTTGCTCAGTATCAGTTCGATTTCGGTCTGCGTCCGTCCATCGCTTACCTGAAATCCAAAGGTAAAAACCTGGGTACTTACGGCGACCAGGATCTGGTTGAGTACATCGATGTTGGCGCAACCTACTACTTCAACAAAAACATGTCCACCTTCGTTGATTACAAAATCAACCTGCTGGACGACAGCGACTTCACCAAAGCGGCTAAAGTGTCTACCGACAACATCGTTGCTGTTGGTCTGAACTACCAGTTCTAATTTTGTTGTAGTCTGAATACAAAGCCAGTCCTTTCAGGGCTGGCTTTTTCTCTTGATGTAGACTCGGTCATAAGGAGTATGCCGTGCAGACGTTCACTGGTCGTTGTCTTTGCGGACAGAGCCATTTTACCGTTGACGTCGAAATGCTGGATGTCTATGCCTGCCATTGTACGCTGTGTCAAAAATGGTCGGGTGGAATAGCCATGTATCTGGAAGCCTGCGGGCAACCACAGCTAGCCCCCCTTTCCCCGGAACCGCCATACTTTTCATCCTCTTCGCGCGGCGAACGCTACTTCTGTTCCGGCTGCGGGTGTCCGCTGTGGTTTCGGCTTACCGATACCGATCGCTATTTTATTCCCTGGACCTTACTGGAACTGAACGAAGTTGATCGCCGTCGGCTGATTCTGGCTGCGGAAATTTATACCGAGACCCAACCTGCCTTCTGGCGACTAACAGGGCAATACGCACGCCTCAGCGGTAAAGAAGTTGAGGAGATGGACTCCCCCTGTCAGCTAGCGCATTAAGCGCTTATCTCATCAGGCGTTATGTTATCGGCGTTGGGCTTTTGCCAGGCTGAACCACATCCCTACCGCCAGCAAAAGAAGCATACTCCCGGCGCTGCTTAACGCCACGCTATGCGACCAGATAAAGGCATGTCTGGCGGCGTCCAGTATTGCCTGCCCCTGCGTGGGCGGTAGGCTATTCGCCAACTGCACGGCTTCTCCCATTGAAGATGACGCTCTGGCAATCTCTTGCGCCTCAAGCCCGGCAGGCAGACGGATAGACGCGGAGAAGCTACGGCTTAACAACAGACCGAAAATGGCAATGCCCAGTCCCGCGCCCAGTTCATAAGCCATCGTTTCTATCGCGCCGGCCGCCGCCGCTTTTTCTGCCGGCGCAGCGGCCATAATTGCCGACGTGGAAGCCAGCAATGCGCTGGCGGCGCTAAATCCCAGCAGCGCCATCAGCCCCCAGGCCTGCCATTGCTGGGTGCTGAAATCCGTCATCGCCAGGCCATAAAAACTCAGCGCGCTTAACGCCATGCCGCCCGTCGCGACCAGCCGTAGTCCCAGACGCGAGACCAGCGCGCCCGCAATCGGCCCGCTGAATCCACTGGCGACCATCACCGGCAGCATAAATACCCCGGCCTCATAAGGCGATAGCCCGTGAACAAACTGCAGCTCTTGCGCCATCAGCAGCTCAAAGCCCACCAGAGTGATCATCGCGGTCATCGCCATCACGACGCCGCTCAGGATAATGCGATGGGTAAATAGCCGCATATCAATCATCGGACGCGATGTCGCAAGCTGTGTGCGGATAAAGAGTCCCAGGAGCAGCGCGCCGGTAAGCAGGGTAAGCGAGATGACCCACAGCGACAGATGTCCTTTCAGCGCGGTTTTAGCGCTATAAACCAACAGCAAAATGGCAATAATCAGCATCACCGCATGGCCAAGATTGAGCGGTTGATCGCGATGGCCCGCCTGGCGAGGAACATAGCGGGCGGTTAAGCCCATGACGACCAGCACAATCGGCACGTTGATCAGGAAAACCGATCCCCAGTAAAAATGCTCTAATAATATGCCGCCGATGAGCGGCCCAAACGCCGCTCCGCCTGAACCTACCGCTGCCCAGACGCCCAGCGCCATGTTGCGATGCTTCTCTTCACAAAAGGTGGCGCGTATCCCGGCCAGCGTCGCCGGTACAATCATCGCCGCGCCAATAGCCAGTAATACCCTGGTGGCGATAAGCCAACTGGCGGTATGCGAAAACGCCGCCGCCAATGATGCCAGGCCAAAGAGCGTCCCGCCCAGCATCAGCAGGCGTTTAAAACCGATACGATCGCCAAGCGCGCCCATCGGCAACACCATGCCAGCCATGACCAAAGAATAAATATCAATGATCCACAGCAGCTCGTTGCCGCTGGCCCCCAGTGTCATACTCAGTGTCGGGGCGGCGACATGCAAGACCGTGGCATCAATGGCGACAGGAATATAGACCAGCACAATAATGACTAACGTTAACCACTGACGAAACATAACTCTCCCTTCAAAAACTCAAATTTGGACGCTTGTCCAGTTTCAGGATCCTACGGTAAGTTGAACGAATGTCCAGCTTTTTGTTACACTGCGCGCATTGGCTAATGTGGGGAAAATATGAGTTACCTTAACCGGGATGAACGCCGCGAAGTGATCCTGCAAGCGGCGATGCGCGTGGCGCTGGCAGAGGGGTTTACCGCCATGACGGTGCGACGTATCGCATCAGAAGCCGATGTCGCCGCCGGCCAGGTGCATCACCACTTCAGCTCGGCGGGCGAGCTCAAAGCGCTGGCCTTTGTCCATTTGATCCGTACCCTGCTTGATGCCGGGCAAGTTCCGCCGCCCGCCACCTGGCGTGCACGGCTTCACGCTATGTTGGGTAGCGAAGACGGCGGCTTTGAGCCTTACATAAAATTGTGGCGAGAGGCGCAAATTCTGGCCGACCGGGATCCGCACATCAGAGATGCTTATCTCCTTACGATGCAGATGTGGCATGAGGAAACGGTCACAATTATTGAGCAGGGCAAACAGGCAGGAGAATTTACGTTTACTGCTAACGCCACGGATATCGCCTGGCGGCTTATCGCACTGGTGTGCGGGCTGGACGGTATGTATGTGCTGGGTATTCCGGAAATGGCCGATCCCGCGTTTAAATACCATCTGGATCGGATGATTACGCTTGAACTCTTTGCGTAAAGTTACAAATAATTTAATAAAAATCACTTTTAGTTTACAAATAGTAACAATTAAGAAACATCATATCTCATCTTCGCGCCGCGCTGGCCTGGTTTTTTATCTATTCTTTCACTCAATATTCTAAAAAAACTTCAATAAGTTCTCAAAAGAGCGCGTGACGCTCTGTCTCTTTTTTGTGTTTTTTTTCAAATGATATGCGCATGTGAGGGGTAAAATGACACGACAAAACGAGAATTATAACCGTTATCTCTTGAGTGACTGGCGACCCGAAAATCCAGCCTTCTGGGAGAATAAAGGGAAAGGCATCGCCAGAAGAAACTTATGGATTTCAGTAAGTTGTTTGCTCCTGGCATTTTGCGTATGGATGTTGTTTAGCGCTGTTGCCGTCAACCTCAATAAAATTGGATTTAATTTTACCACCGACCAACTCTTTTTATTAACCGCATTACCTTCTCTTTCCGGCGCAATATTACGCGTTCCCTACTCCTTTATGGTACCACTGTTTGGTGGCCGTAAATGGACCGTATTAAGTACCGTAATATTGATTATTCCCTGCGCCTGGCTGGGATTCGCCGTGCAAAATCCCGCCACCCCTTTCGGGGTATTTATGCTCATCGCTCTGTTGTGCGGTTTTGCGGGGGCAAACTTCGCGTCCAGTATGGGCAACATCAGTTTTTTCTTTCCAAAAGCCAGACAAGGTAGCGCGTTGGGTATTAACGGCGGCTTGGGAAATCTTGGCGTCAGTGTGATGCAGTTGATTGCGCCGCTGGTTATTTTTCTGCCGATATTTACTTTTTTAGGCGTCCGGGGCGTGCCGCAACCTGATGGCTCCCTGCTCGCCCTCACTAACGCCGCCTGGATCTGGGTGCCGTTACTGGCTGTCGCGACGCTTGCCGCCTGGTTTGGTATGAACGATATCGGCAGTTCAAAAGCGTCTGTCGCCTCGCAATTGCCGGTGCTAAAACGCCTGCACCTGTGGCTGCTTAGCCTGCTGTACCTGGCGACATTCGGGTCATTCATCGGCTTTTCCGCAGGTTTCGCCATGCTCGCCAAAACGCAATTTCCCGACGTAAACATTCTGCAACTGGCGTTCTTTGGCCCCTTTATCGGCGCGCTGGCGCGATCGGCAGGCGGCGTGATCTCCGATAAATTCGGCGGCGTTCGCGTAACGCTCATTAATTTTATCTTTATGGCGCTGTTTACCGCCCTGCTATTCCTCACGCTGCCAGGCTCCGGCGCAGGCAGCTTTAGCGCGTTCTATCTTGTTTTTATGGGCCTGTTTTTGACAGCGGGTCTCGGCAGCGGTTCTACCTTCCAGATGATTGCGGTGATCTTTCGTCAGATCACGCTCTACAACGTCAAACTGCGCGGCGGGAGCGATGAGCAGGCGCAGCGCGAAGCGGTGACGGATACCGCCGCCGCACTCGGTTTTATCTCCGCTATTGGCGCTGTGGGCGGCTTCTTTATTCCAAAAGCGTTTGGCACCTCTTTGGCCTTGACCGGCTCGCCGGTGGGCGCCATGAAAATCTTTTTGCTGTTTTACATCGCTTGCGTCCTGCTGACCTGGCTGGTCTACGGGCGTCGTAAGCCTAAACAACAATAACAACATACGCACCTGTAGGATGGCCATCCGGCAATGGTTTAACGCCAAATCGACAGGATGGCGGAAAATTTATCGAAGCAGGAGAAATGTCATGAGTAAACTGTTGGATCGCTTTCGTTACTTTAAACAAAAAGGCGATACCTTTGCCGACGGCCATGGTCAGGTGATGCATACCAACTGCGACTGGGAAGACAGTTATCGCCAGCGCTGGCAGTTTGATAAGATCGTACGCTCAACCCACGGCGTCAACTGCACGGGCTCCTGTAGCTGGAAAATTTATGTCAAAAACGGTCTGGTGACGTGGGAAACCCAGCAAACCGACTACCCGCGCACGCGTCCCGATTTACCGAACCATGAACCGCGCGGCTGCCCGCGCGGCGCCAGCTACTCCTGGTATCTCTATAGCGCCAATCGTCTGAAATACCCTCTGGTGCGTAAGCGGCTGATAGAACTGTGGCGCGAGGCTCTTTCCCGGCACAGCGATCCGGTGCTGGCATGGGAATCTATAATGAACGACCCGCAAAAATGCCAAAGTTACAAACAGGTGCGCGGACATGGCGGCTTTATTCGTTCGAACTGGAAAGAGCTGAATCAGCTCATTGCCGCCGCTAACGTCTGGACAATCAAAACCTATGGCCCGGATCGTGTGGCGGGGTTTTCACCTATTCCAGCAATGTCGATGGTTTCTTACGCCGCCGGAACACGTTATCTGTCATTGCTTGGCGGTACTTGTCTGAGCTTCTATGACTGGTATTGCGATCTTCCGCCCGCGTCTCCAATGACCTGGGGCGAGCAGACTGACGTGCCGGAGTCCGCCGACTGGTATAACTCAGCCTACATTATTGCCTGGGGCTCTAACGTGCCGCAGACGCGTACCCCGGACGCCCACTTCTTTACCGAAGTGCGCTACAAAGGCACCAAGACAATCGCCATCACCCCGGACTATTCCGAAGTCGCTAAACTGTGCGATCAGTGGCTGGCGCCAAAGCAAGGTACCGACAGCGCGCTGGCGATGGCCATGGGTCACGTCATTTTGAAAGAGTTTCATCTCGATAATCCCAGCGACTATTTCCTTAACTATTGCCGCCGTTATACCGACATGCCAATGCTGGTCCTGTTGGATGAGCACGCAGACGGCAGTTATGTACCGGGGCGTATGATGCGCGCATCGGATCTGGTGGATGGACTGGGAGAAGCCAATAATCCGGAATGGAAAACCGTCGCGCTCAACAGTGCGGGCGAACTGGTCGCGCCCAATGGTTCTATCGGTTTTCGCTGGGGCGAAAAGGGAAAATGGAACCTGGAACCGGTGGCGGCGGGCGTCGAAACTGAACTGTCGCTCTCTTTACTTGGTCAGCATGATGATGTGGCGGGTGTCGCTTTCCCCTATTTTGGCGGCAACGAAAACCCACATTTTCGCAGCGTGCGGCAGGAACCGGTGCTGGTACGTCAGTTACCGGTGAAACGCCTGGCTCTGGCGGACGGTAGCGAGCGGATGGTCGTCAGCGTTTACGATCTGGTGCTGGCGAATTATGGGCTGGATCGTGGTCTGGATGACTGCCATAGCGCCAATAATTATAACGACGTAAAAGCCTACACGCCGGCCTGGGGCGAACAGATTACCGGCGTGCCGCGTCGACATATCGAAACTATTGCGCGTGAATTTGCCGAGACCGCCCATAAAACTCACGGTCGTTCGATGATCATCCTCGGCGCGGGAGTGAATCACTGGTATCACATGGATATGAATTACCGTGGGATGATTAACATGTTGGTGTTCTGCGGCTGTGTTGGACAAACCGGCGGCGGCTGGGCGCACTATGTCGGCCAGGAGAAGCTGCGGCCACAAACCGGCTGGCTGCCGCTGGCCTTCGCGCTGGACTGGAATCGCCCGCCGCGTCAGATGAACAGTACCTCGTTTTTCTACAACCATGCCAGCCAGTGGCGCTATGAAAAACTGACTGCGCAAGAGTTGCTGTCGCCGTTGGCCGATCCGGCTAAATTTTCCGGACACCTGATCGATTTCAACGTGCGCGCGGAACGTATGGGCTGGCTACCCTCGGCGCCGCAGCTTAATCTTAACCCGCTCAGCGTGAAAGCGAGCGCCGATAAAGCCGGGCTGTCTGCGGCGGATTATACCGTGCAGGCGTTGAAATCAGGCGCTATCCGTTTTGCCTGCGAACAGCCTGACAGTGGTCATAATCACCCGCGAAATTTATTTGTCTGGCGCTCTAACCTGCTCGGCTCCTCCGGGAAAGGTCATGAGTACATGCTCAAATATCTGCTGGGCACAGACAGCGGTATCCAGGGCGAAGCGCTGGGTTCCAGCGAAGGAATTAAGCCTGAAGAGGTGGAATGGCAGTCCGCCGCGATTGAGGGCAAGCTCGATCTGTTGGTCACGCTTGATTTCCGTATGTCCAGTACCTGTCTGTTTTCCGATATCGTTTTGCCGACTGCCACCTGGTATGAAAAAGACGATATGAATACCTCGGATATGCATCCGTTTATCCACCCCCTTTCCGCCGCGGTCGATCCTGCCTGGGAATCCAAAAGCGACTGGGAGATCTACAAAGGTATCGCCAGCGTCTTTTCTGAAGTGTGTGTCGGACATCTCGGACAGGAAACCGATGTGGTGTTACACCCGCTCCAGCATGATTCCCCGGCGGAACTGGCGCAGCCATTTGATATTCTCGACTGGCGTAAAGGCGAGTGCGAACTTATTCCGGGCAAAACCGCCCCCAATATCGTCGTGGTTGAACGCGATTATCCGGCCACCTATGAACGTTTTACCTCGCTGGGTCCCCTGCTGGATAAATTAGGCAACGGCGGTAAGGGTATTGCCTGGAATACGCAAGATGAAGTCGATTTCCTCGGTAAGCTCAATTACACCAAACACGATGGCCCGGCGAAAGGACGTCCGCGCATCGACACTGCGCTGGATGCCTCGGAAGTGATTCTTGCCTTAGCGCCGGAAACTAACGGCCAGGTGGCGGTGAAAGCCTGGCAGGCGTTGGGCGAGATGACCGGGCGCGAGCACACCCATCTGGCCATCAATAAAGAAGATGAGAAAATTCGCTTTCGTGATATCCAGGCGCAACCGCGCAAAATTATCTCCAGCCCGACCTGGTCAGGACTGGAAAGCGAACATGTCTCTTATAACGCCGGGTATACCAACGTACATGAACTGATCCCGTGGCGTACGTTGTCGGGGCGGCAACAACTCTATCAGGATCATGCGTGGATGCGCGCTTTTGGCGAAAGCCTGGTGGCATATCGTCCGCCGATTGATACCCGCAGCGTCAGCGAAATGCGAGAAATTCCGCCCAACGGTTTCCCGGAAAAAGCGCTTAACTTCCTGACGCCGCACCAGAAATGGGGAATTCACTCCACCTACAGCGAAAACCTGCTGATGCTGACCTTGTCGCGCGGCGGGCCGATTGTCTGGATTAGCGAAGCCGATGCCCGTGAATTGGGTATTGAAGATAACGACTGGATTGAAGCCTTCAACGCTAATGGCGCCCTTACCGCTCGTGCGGTGGTCAGCCAGCGCGTTCCGCCGGGTATGACCATGATGTACCACGCCCAGGAGCGGATTATGAACATTCCGGGCTCGGAAGTGACCGGGATGCGCGGCGGGATCCATAACTCCGTGACCCGGGTCTGTCCAAAACCGACGCATATGATCGGCGGCTATGCGCAACTGGCTTACGGCTTCAACTATTACGGAACCGTGGGTTCGAATCGCGATGAATTCATCATGATCAGGAAAATGAAAAACATTAGCTGGCTGGATGATGAGGGCCGGGATCAGGTACAGGAGGCGAAAAAATGAAAATACGCTCACAGGTTGGGATGGTACTGAATCTCGATAAATGTATTGGCTGTCACACCTGCTCCGTCACCTGTAAAAACGTCTGGACCGGACGTGAAGGGATGGAATACGCATGGTTCAATAACGTCGAAACTAAACCGGGTATCGGCTATCCCAAAAACTGGGAAGACCAGCAGGAGTGGCAAGGCGGTTGGGTTCGTGATGTTAATGGCAAGATAAGGCCCCGTCTGGGCGGCAAAATGGGGGTAATTAGCAAAATTTTCGCCAACCCGGTGATTCCGCAAATCGATGATTACTATGAACCCTTTACCTTCGATTATCAGCATTTACATAATGCGCCGGAGAGTAAGCATCAGCCCACTGCCCGTCCTCGTTCACTGATTGACGGAAAACGGATGGACAAGGTGATCTGGGGGCCAAACTGGGAAGAGCTGCTCGGCGGCGAATTTGAAAAACGCGCCCGCGACCGTAACTTCGACAACATACAAAAGGAGATGTACGGTCAGTTCGAAAACACCTTCATGATGTACCTGCCGCGCCTGTGCGAACACTGCCTGAACCCCAGTTGTGTCGCCACCTGCCCAAGTGGCGCTATTTATAAGCGTGAAGAAGACGGCATCGTGCTAATCGACCAGGATAAATGCCGGGGCTGGCGTTTGTGTATCAGCGGCTGCCCGTACAAAAAAATCTACTTTAACTGGAAGAGCGGCAAGTCTGAGAAATGCATATTTTGCTATCCGCGTATTGAATCCGGCCAGCCGACCGTTTGTTCGGAAACCTGCGTCGGGCGCATCCGTTATCTTGGCGTTCTGCTCTACGACGCCGACAGGATTGAAGAAGCGGCCAGTACCGAACACGAGACAGATTTGTATGAACGTCAGTGCGATGTGTTTCTCGATCCGCACGATCCGGCGGTCATCGAAGAGGCGCTTAAACAGGGCATCCCGCAAAACGTCATCGACGCTGCCCAACGGTCGCCGGTGTACAAAATGGCGATGGACTGGAAGCTGGCGCTTCCGCTGCACCCGGAATACCGTACCCTGCCGATGGTCTGGTACGTACCGCCGCTATCGCCCATCCAGTCATACGCCGACGCGGGCGGGTTGCCGCACAATGGCAATATTCTGCCGGCGGTGGAGACGCTGCGTATTCCAGTCCAGTACCTGGCCAATATGCTCAGCGCGGGCGATACCGGTCCGGTCATTCGGGCTCTAAAGCGGATGATGGCGATGCGCCACTACATGCGCTCGCAGACGGTTGAAGGCGTGACGGATACCCGCGCCATTGAGGAAGTCGGTCTGAGCGTACAACAGGTTGAAGAGATGTATCGCTACCTGGCGATTGCCAATTATGAAGATCGTTTTGTCATTCCCACCAGCCACCGGGAAATGGCGCGCGACGCCTTTCCGGAGCGCAACGGCTGCGGCTTTACTTTTGGCGACGGTTGTCACGGCTCGGATACCAAATTCAACCTGTTCAACAGTAGCCGTATTGATGCCATCAATATCACCGAAGTACGTGATAAAGCGGAGGGGGAATAATGCAAATCCTCAAAGCGATTGGCCTGTTGATGGAGTATCCGGACGACGAGTTGTGGGAATGTCGGGATGAAGCGCTTGCCCTTATCCAACACGATGCGCCAATGCTGGCCGACTTCACTCGCGAGCTGCTTTATGCGCCGTTACTGGATAAACAAGCAGAATGGTGTGAAGTGTTTGACCGCGGGCGCGCCACTTCATTGCTGTTATTCGAGCATGTTCATGCGGAGTCCCGCGATCGCGGCCAGGCGATGGTCGATTTGTTAAGCCAGTATGAAACCGTGGGTCTGCAGCTCAACTGCCGCGAACTGCCGGATCACCTGCCGCTCTATCTGGAGTACTTAAGCGTGTTGCCGGAAGCGGAAGCGCGCGAGGGATTACAGAATATTGCCCCTATTCTGGCGCTACTGGGCGGTCGTCTGAAACAGCGAGGAACGCCGTGGTATCAACTGTTTGACGCCCTGCTGACGCTGGCGGGCAGTACGCTTACAAGTGACAGCGTCACAAAACAGATTGTTCAGGAATCGCGGGATGATACCCGTCAGGCACTGGATGCCGTCTGGGAAGAAGAGCAGGTGAAGTTTATCGAAGATAACGCCACGACCTGTGACAGTTCACCGTTACACCATTATCAACGACGCTTTAGCCAGGACGCGGCGCCGCAGTACGTCGACGTCAGCGCGGGAGGCCCGAAATGATACAGTACCTGAACGTCTTTTTTTACGACATCTACCCCTATATTTGCGCCACGGTCTTCTTCCTCGGCAGTTGGCTGCGCTATGACTACGGACAATATACCTGGCGCGCGTCGTCCAGCCAGATGCTGGATAAGCGTGGGATGGTGATATGGTCGAATCTGTTCCATATTGGCATTCTGGGGATCTTTTTTGGCCATCTGTTCGGGATGCTGACGCCACACTGGATGTATGCCTGGTTCCTGCCGATTGCGGTAAAACAGCAGATGGCGATGATCCTCGGCGGCGTGTGCGGCGTATTAACGTTGATCGGCGGCGCGGGATTACTGTGGCGTCGTCTGACCAATCAGCGTGTGCGGGCGACATCCACTACACCTGATATTATCATCATGAGCATTTTGCTGATTCAGTGCCTGCTTGGCCTGAGCACCATTCCGTTTTCGGCGCAATATCCGGATGGCAGCGAAATGATGAAGTTGGTGGGCTGGGCGCAAAGTATTGTCACCTTCCGCGGCGGGTCTTCGGAAATGCTGAACGGTGTGGCGTTTGTTTTCCGCGTTCATCTGGTGCTGGGAATGACTATTTTCCTGCTCTTCCCGTTCACCCGTCTGGTTCATGTCTGGAGCGCGCCGTTTGAGTATTTCACCCGTCGCTACCAGATTGTTCGTACCCGCCGCTAATTCTCTTTGCCCGGGGGTACGCTTACCGGGCAAAGAAAAACGCCTGTGCGTCGTCATTCGGCAACGCACAGGCTATGATGATTCTTCAGCCAAAGGAGAACATCAATGAAACCGCAGATTTACCATGTTGACGCCTTCACCAGCGAACCCTTTCGCGGCAACTCTGCTGGCGTTGTCTTACATGCGGATACGCTAAGCGACGCGCAGATGCAGCTGATTGCCCGTGAACTTCGTCACTCGGAAACCGCCTTTTTGCTAAAAAGCGAAGAGAGTGATGTGCGCATACGCTATTTTACACCGACAGTAGAAGTCCCCATCTGTGGTCATGCCACCGTGGCCGCGCATTATGTTCGGGCAACGGTACTGGGATTGGGAAACACCACCGTCTGGCAAACCTCGTTAGCGGGCCGTCATCGCGTTGAAATTCATGCCGAACACAATGACTATCGCATCACGCTGGAACAAGGTCAGCCCTCTTTTGAACCACCGCTAGTCGGAGAGATTCGGGCTGCCATCATCACCGCGTTGAACCTGACTGAAGATGATATCGTGCCGGGAGCGCCAATTCAGGTGGCTTCAACAGGACATGCAAAAGTGATGATCCTGCTCAAACCAGACGTTGATATTGATGCCCTTTCTCCGAATCTGGAAGCCCTGACGGCAATCAGCCAGCAAATTGGCTGTAACGGCTTTTTTCCTTTCCAGATTCGTCCGGGAAAAAACGAAACCGATGGGCGAATGTTTTCCCCGGCGATAGGGATTGTGGAAGATCCGGTAACGGGAAACGCCAATGGCCCGATGGGAGCATGGCTCGTCCATCATGGCCTGATGGCGCATGACGGTAAAACGCTGCAGATTCAAGGCCATCAGGGGCGCGCTTTAGGCAAAGAGGGTACTGTTGATGTTACCGTCACCATTCGCGATAACCAGCCGGACAACGTCACCATCTCCGGCCAGGCGGTCATTCTGTTTCATGCCGAATGGGCCATTACTTTTTAATCTTTGTCAGGCCCGCAAATCCTCGCGGCAAAAAACTATTTTCCCGCCTCCGGATGGGTATCAAATGCAGCCATTACCGCGGCCAGCTCCGCCTCGGTAAAACCGTGCTTTACATCATTTACGCCGAGACCAAACTGCTGCTGAAGTAACTGATACAACGACGGTACATCCGGTACATTGACCTGTTCAACGGCATGTCCCTGGTGGTAACGCGTGAAGTGGAAATTCGTTAATGTCAGCTTGCCGCCATCAGGCAAATGGCGGCACATCAACAAATGATGACGAAAATGGGATTGCGGCCAGTGAGCCGACCAGAAATTGCCCATCACATGATCGCTCTGCTGCTGCACCCCCAGATCAAAACAGTACATCGACTGCCAGTGCTCATGGTGGCGGAATTGTAAAATCCATGTGCTCCCCTCCTGCATCAGGCGGTATTCGCCATGCGGCGTTTGCTGAGCAATTTCAGCCTGCAGACGAAGCGGCGCGGTTAGCGTTTGGCCGCCAAACCCCACGTCAGCGATCCACTGCTCGTCCTCAACATCAACCAGCAGCAAACGGTGCGTGCGCGGCGGTAAACTGGCGGGATGAGACAGAATGACCCGCCCCAATAAGCTTCGGACGTTAAAACCGATGTCGCGTAACGCACGTTCAAACAGGCCATTCAGTTCAAAACAGTATCCACCGCGTCGGGCATAAAGCAGTTTCTCCTCTAATGCCGTCTCATCGAGCTGTATTTCACGAGGCAGTAGCACATCCAGATTTTCAAAAGGAATCGCGCAGTTGTGCGCTAAGTGAAACGTCCTGAGCGCTTCAACCGTAGGAACCCCCAACGGCTGACAATGTAATCGCGTAAAATAAGCATGTAAAAAAGAGGTCATCTGAGGCTTCCATTAACATTAATGCTTGCGTTCGGCACACAGGCTGAGGCGGATATCGCTGCGCAACAGGATACCCTATCCGTGGAATAGCGTTGGATACTTTTGAAAAAAATAAGACAGGCCGGCTACAGCGCCGGAGGTACGTGGGATTTTGGCCTACAAACGGAAATCGGTTCTGAGAATCTCTTTGCGGCACGCCGCCAAAATAGCGGCGTGTTAAAATTTTTAACGCCAGCTCAGCGAATCTGATTTCTAACAAAACTGGCTAAACATAAACGCTTTTTAATACTTGTCCAAATAGTTATGGTAACGATCTTTTATGTCGGCCGCCCATTGCACTTTCGCCTCCTGCATGTCGCTGGCCCGAGCGATATAATGTTCTAAACTCGGAATGGCGCCTAATGCCTGAGGTAAGGCATTATATTCTGCTATTCGCTCTCTGACGGTTTTATATTTTTCATCAATATCATAATGATAGTACGCTGGCGCTTCAAAAAAGCCCTCTTCCAGTCTCATACAAATATCTTCAAAGGACCCCTTAACCTCTACGGTATGTTCGCCATCCGATATCCTGACGATTGGCTCACGTCCAGCCATCAGCGAGAGTTGTTCGAATGTTAACATCCGACCATCAGAAAGCTCGACATCTATAATAAATTGTTCATCACGTACAGCATCTGCAAGGTGATTATGGATAGTCCCTGCATTGGCACAGAACTCCGCAACTTTAGGCGTAACATTGCAATAATGTTCAATTACTCTTGTAAATCCGTAGGCTAATCCTGCTGTAAGCACATACAAGATGCCTTTCATGATTTTTGTTGATAATTTATTTTCATAATCTCCTGCAGCAACATGAGGTAGCTTATTTCCTGATAAAGCTCTGGCATAGGTAGAAACTGATGTATATGGCATATCCTGCTCCTTCAAATTTTGCTCAATACCTTTATATGTCCTACTCCTCTCTCATTATGACGATATGTCAATCAACAAAATTGCTCAAAGGCATATATTTTCAGGAGAAAATGAGAATAACAGGCGCAACGGCCTTATCTTATGCTGCTGCAATATCGTCAGGTAGTTTACCGTTCGAGGTCATATCTATGACCATAAATCCCCGCAGGGATTAACGCTGATTAATTATTGCGCAACGCAATCACTGCGGATTTGTGCTGGCGTCTTATCTGGCTGAATCGTGACCACACCGCACCACATCTGACCACACAAATAAACTCGACATCCTCATTTTGTTCTTTCCGTATGTTTTGCGTCATTTAACAATTGCAGGTAGGATGCTCCGCCGGCGGTTTTATCCCTGTCACAGAATCAGGGAAAAGCGGCATTCGCCATTGCAGGCAATCGATTGGTGAGCGCCCGTCGCGGCATAAGGAATTTTTCTGTCAGGACAGGCTATAACAGGTAACGTAATGAAAACACAGACTACGCACGCCGCAGAACAACATGCGGCGAAACGACGCTGGCTGAACGCCCATGAAGAGGGGTATCACAAAGCGATGGGGAATCGTCAGGTTCAGATGATTGCTATCGGCGGCGCGATTGGCACCGGTTTATTTTTAGGTGCAGGCGCCCGATTGCAAATGGCCGGACCGGCACTGGCGCTGGTCTATCTGATATGCGGCATTTTTTCTTTTTTCATTTTACGCGCGCTGGGCGAACTGGTATTGCATCGCCCTTCCAGCGGGAGTTTCGTCTCCTACGCCCGTGAATTTTTGGGTGAAAAAGCGGCCTACGTCGCAGGCTGGATGTACTTTATTAACTGGGCGATGACCGGGATCGTCGATATCACCGCAGTGGCGTTATATATGCACTACTGGGGCGCATTTGGCGACGTTCCGCAATGGGTGTTCGCGCTCGGCGCGTTAACCATTGTCGGTACCATGAACATGATCGGCGTAAAATGGTTTGCCGAAATGGAGTTCTGGTTCGCGCTGATAAAAGTACTCGCCATTGTTATCTTCCTGGTGGTAGGCACGATTTTTCTCGGTACCGGTCAACCGCTTGAGGGTAATGCCACCGGTTTTCACCTGATTACAGATAATGGCGGCTTTTTCCCGCACGGCCTGTTGCCCGCGCTGGTACTGATTCAGGGCGTGGTGTTCGCTTTTGCGTCGATTGAACTGGTCGGTACCGCCGCTGGGGAGTGCAAAGATCCACAGACGATGGTGCCAAAAGCCATCAATAGCGTGATCTGGCGTATTGGTCTTTTCTATGTAGGATCGGTCGTATTGCTGGTTTTGCTGCTGCCGTGGAACGCCTATCAGGCGGGGCAAAGTCCGTTTGTCACCTTCTTTTCTAAACTTGGCGTGCCTTATATCGGCAGTATTATGAATATCGTGGTGTTAACCGCCGCGCTTTCCAGCCTGAACTCCGGGCTTTACTGTACGGGGAGAATTTTACGTTCAATGTCGATGGGGGGTTCCGCGCCGAAATTCATGGCGAAAATGAGCCGACAGCATGTGCCCTATGCGGGTATTCTGGCGACTCTGGTGGTTTACGTGGTCGGCGTGTTCCTGAATTACCTGGTCCCCTCCCGTGTGTTTGAGATCGTTCTTAATTTTGCCTCGCTCGGCATTATCGCGTCGTGGGCGTTTATCATGGTGTGCCAGATGCGTTTACGCCAGGCGATAAAAGAAGGCAAAGCCGCAGACGTCAGTTTTAAACTGCCCGGCGCGCCTTTTACCTCCTGGCTAACGCTGCTGTTTTTACTAAGCGTGCTGGTACTCATGGCGTTTGACTACCCGAATGGAACTTACACTATCGCCTCGTTGCCGCTGATCGCTATTCTGCTGGTCGCCGGCTGGTTTGGCGTGCGACGTCGCGTGGCGGAGATCCATCGCACTGCGCCAGTGACGGCGGATTCGACAGAGAGTGTCGTATTGAAAGAAGAAGCAGCGACATAACACTCCCCTTCCCCGGCAGCCCCAGGCCTGCCGGGTTTAATGCGCGTTGCCGCCAACACCGTATCGCGCCCAATGCTTAGTCAGCCTTAATCAACTGCGCCACATCATTGCTGTTAATTTCCCGCTGGTTGCCTTCCTGATCGGTATAACTGGTCATCCCCGTCTCTTTATCTAACTGCGGCTTACCCTGAGTTACGATCGTTTGCCCATTCTTCGTCGTCATCACATAGTTGGTTGTGCAACCCGCAAGCATAAAAAACATCATGCCCAAACCTGAGCATATAAATAACTTTTTCATATTTTCCTCGTGAATATAATGAGTTAACTACAGCAAAAAGGCAGTGTAATTCTCACAGAATCATCAGGCTATCGGCGAGGCGTATCGGTGCGTTTAAAGAGATGACTGGAGGGGTTTCCCCCTCCATACCCTATTTACAAAGCAATGCGAATAACATCATCCGGCTGCGTCGCTTCCTGCTCACGTGTCGATTTCTGCTTCACGCTGACGTAGAGCGTTTTACCATCTGCCGATAGCGCCAGACTATTCGGGTACGTCGGCGTATCGAACGTTTTAACAACGTTATAGGTCTTCGCATCGATCACGCTGACCTGCCCTGCCTGACGATGCGTCACATACGCCTCGTTACGTGTCGGATTATACAGGACGGCCAAAGAGGCAGGCGCCGCGATTTTGGCAAGAATATTGCCATTACGGGTATCGACAACCAGAACTTCAGTCGCCTTCGAGTCGGTGATAAACGCACGATGACCTGCGGTATCGAGACTCAGATTAATAAAGAAGTGTTCTTTACCGTCATCCAGCAACTTCTTACGACTGAGAATTTTATTGCTGGCGGTATCGATGGTGATAAATTCGCCATCCGCATTGGTGGTGTACAGGCGTTGCGCTTTACTGTCGAGCGCCAGACCCGTACTCATTTTGCCGGTATTTTCGATCGTCGTTTTCAGTTTGATGGTTTCGCCATCCACTACCCAAATAGCACTCTCTTTACCAACACCGCTAATGTAGATCGTGTTGGTCGCCGCATCGGCAACCAGCTCACGGGGCTGTAACGGACGAACCTCTTCAGTACGTTTGCGCGCATCAAGTACCAGACGACCTTTTACATCACCCGTTTTGGCATCAATCGCGGTAACTGCGCTGTTAATGGTATTGCCAAACCACAGCGTTTGGGTCGCGGCATTGATGGTGGCGCCGAACGGCTTGAGATCGTTATGAATCGCTTGCGTGATTTCCAGCGTCACCGGGTCGAGACGATAAACTACGCCGCCTTTATCCAGTTTACGGCTTTGCGATGTAGCCAGCCAGAGCGCGTTTTCTTGCTGACTCCAGGCCATCTCATAAGCGCCTTTGCCTACCGCTTTACGCAGCATGTCTTCCGCCGCCAGCGTGCTAAATGAGGATGCGACGAGGAGCGAACCTAACAATAAAGAACCACGCAGGCGCGGCGAAAAAAGATGACGTAAGTGCATGACGACTCCCTTTGATAAAAACGTGTATAGCTGCTTCACACTACTTCGCTGCGCGGGATCTTCGTTCCGCACTTATTATAAGTTGAGAATAATAATCATTATTTATCAGAAAGTGGAGCTTTTCCTCGCCTGCGAATGTCATGGCTCTTAAATACCGCACATTTTCTTAACTTAATGTGCGATTAAAATTTCAAAACTTTACATATTGACTACCCTTAATGTCACGTTTTCCGTTGATACGCTTACATTTATCCGGCATTTTCATGAAAATTATTTCCGTTAGACAGCGACTTTATCCCGCCCTCTTATTGCCTCTGACCTTCTCCCCGGTCCTTCAGGCCGCCAGCGCGCCCAATGAACAAACCATGATAGTCACCGCAACGCCGCAAACCGTATCCGAACTCGATACACCTGCCGCCGTTAGCGTCATTGAGGGAGAAGACATGCGTCTGGCGACGCCGCGCGTCAATTTATCTGAGTCTTTAACCAGCGTCCCGGGATTGCAGGTGCAGAACCGGCAGAACTACGCGCAGGATCTGCAAATCTCTATCCGCGGATTTGGCTCGCGTTCCGCCTTTGGCGTGCGCGGCATTCGTCTGTATGTTGATGGCATTCCCGCCACCATGCCGGATGGGCAAGGCCAGATTTCGAATATTGATATTAACAGCATACAAGACGTTGAAGTGTTACGCGGCCCTTTCTCAGCGCTATACGGCAATGCTTCCGGCGGCGTGATAAATGTCACCACCGAAACCGGCAGACAGCCGCCTACCCTTGAGGCCAGCAGCTACTACGGCAGTTATGGAAGCTGGCGCTATGGGCTAAAAGCCACGGGCGCGATGGGTGACGGCACACAGCCAGGCGACGTGGATTACACGGTATCGACTACCCGTTTCACCATCCACGGCTACCGCGATCACAGCGGCGCGCAAAAAAATCTGGCTAATGCCAAACTGGGCGTGCGCCTTGACGATGTCAGTAAACTCTCGCTGATTTTTAATAGTGTGGACATTAAGGCGGACGATCCCGGCGGACTCACCGAATCTGAATGGAAAGCCGATCCGCAACAGGCGCCGCGCGCTGAACAGTACAATACGCGTAAAACCATCAAACAAACTCAGGCAGGATTGCGTTATGAACGTCAGCTCAGCGCGCAGGATGATATCAGCGTGATGGCCTACGCCGGAGAGCGGGAAACCACGCAATACCAGTCTATTCCCCTGGTGGCACAGCTAAAACCAGCCCAGGCTGGCGGCGTAATTACACTGCAACGCCACTATCAGGGCATTGATTCCCGCTGGACTCACCGGGGAGAATTAGGTGTGCCAGTCACCTTCACTGGCGGATTAAATTATGAAAATATGAGCGAAAACCGCAAGGGTTACAATAACTTCCGTCTCAACAACGGCACCCCTGAGTTCGGGCATAAAGGCGATTTACGCCGGAATGAGCGTAACCTGATGTGGAATGTCGATCCTTATCTGCAAACCCAGTGGCAGCTTACGCAAAAACTCTCGCTGGATGCTGGCGTGCGCTACAGTTCCGTATGGTTCGATTCTAACGATCACTATATCGCGCCCGGCAATGGCGATGATAGCGGCGACGCCAGCTATCACCACTGGCTACCCGCCGGATCGCTAAAATATGCGTTAACTGACGCCTGGAATCTCTATCTTGCTGCCGGTCGCGGATTTGAAACTCCCACTATCAATGAGCTTTCTTATCGCGCTGACGGCCAAAGCGGGTTCAACTTTGACCTCAAACCGTCGACCAATGATACGGTGGAAGTCGGCAGTAAAACGCGGATTGGCAACGGCTTGTTGACCGCCGCGTTATTTCAAACCGATACCGATGATGAAATTGTTGTCGCCAGTAGTATGGGAGGACGCACTACCTACAAAAACGCGGGTAAAACACGCCGCCAGGGCGCAGAACTCGCGTTGGACCAGCGCTTCGCCGGCGACTGGCGGGTGAAAGCATCATGGACCTGGCTGGATGCGACCTATCGCAGTAACGTTTGTCAGGGGCAAAACTGTGATGGAAACCGGATGCCCGGCATCGCCCGTAATATGGGATTCGCCTCATTAGGTTTTATCCCGGATGAGGGGTGGTACGCCGGAACAGACGTTCGGTATATGGGCGATATCATGGCCAATGATGAAAATACCGCTAAAGCGCCTTCGTATACCGTTGTTGGACTAAATACAGGGTATAAATTTAATTACAGTCAGCTTACCGTCGATATTTTTGGGCGGGTAGATAATCTATTTGATAAAGAATATATCGGTTCGGTGATCGTTAATGAATCTAATGGCCGATATTATGAGCCAGCGCCAGGGCGTAACTATGGCGTGGGGATTAATCTGGCATGGCAATTTGAATAAATATCCGGCAAATATCCGGCAATAGCGGGGAATCCCCGCTATTGATAAGCCATAGTTACATGACGTACTGATTTTTAATCGTCGCTACGTTTTGTTGCAAAACGTTCTGTAGGCAGTGGCGACTGGCTTCTTTATCACCAGTCACTAACGCATTAAGCAATTTTCTGTACAGATTAACGCCGTTTTGATAATCATCAAGTTTAAAATTATCATATAAAAAATGCAGGCTTGGCCCCAGGCGTACCCATAATTGCTCGATCATGGCATACAGCGTTGGCATATCCGCGTAGTGGTAGATCTCAAAGCGGAATGCGCGGTTGGCCAAAAGAATTTTCTCCATAACGCCACTTTCCAGCGCCTGTTGAAATTCATCTAATAGCGCATTCAGCGTCTGCTCGCGATCCGGGGTAATCTTACCCGCAGCGGCGACCACCGCCATCTCCTCCAGGGCAGTACGAATCGTATTAATTTCCAGCAAACTTTCCAGCGAGATCTCCGGCACCATAAACGCCTGTGCTGGTGCCACCGCCAAAGCACTGGAAGAGACCAGCCTTAACAGGGCCTCACGCACCGGCGTAATACTGACGCCTAACTCTTGAGCGATATTTTTAGTGATAAGCCTTGCGCCTGGTTTTAATGCGCCAATAGACAATTGATGCTTTAACCGATTTTCAACCTGTGTGGTCAGGCTTATATGTTGTGTTTTTTCCGTACCCGGCATTTTCCTTCCTTCACCTCTTGGCAGAACAACATCGCAATCGAGTCCCGAAGAAGTTTCGGAACTTAATTGTAAAAAAGATAATCCAGACCTGAACGGCCAAATAAATAAAAGTGATAATTTACTTGCGTGATATTCTCATCTTTTACAACAATACAGGTTTCTTTATGGCAACCGTTTTATCTCCGTCATTCCTTCATGTATCGAGATTTTTGATCGGTTCAGGCCGCTGAGGGAGATAAGCTGCCCCACCGCGATCTGAATGATGAATATAAGTAAAGCCGGAATTTTAAAATTTGCACATTTTTATGGCGACATAATGCCGCCATTTTTTCTTTACGCATCGTCCGCTAAACGTATCACGACTTTGCCAAAGTTCTTCCCCGCCAGCAGCCCCATAAACGCTTCTGGCGCATTTTCCAGCCCATCAGTAATCTGCTCCCGGTAATGTATTTTCCCTTCTTTGATCCAACGCCCCATTTCTTGCTGAAACTCATGTATCCGGTGACCATAGTCCTGGTTGATGATAAAACCTTGCAGGCGAATACGCTTTTTAAGTAATGTCGCCATCAGCAGTGGCAGTCTGTCTGGACCGTCCGGCAACGTTGTCGCATTGTAGCCGCTGACCAGACCGCAGAGCGGAATCCGCGCCGACGTATTCAGTAGCGGTAAGACGGCGTCAAAGACTTTACCACCGACATTCTCATAATAAATATCGATACCCTGCGGGCAGGCCTGCGCAAGCTGTTGTGGGAAATTATCAGCGTGATGATCAAGGCACAGATCAAATCCCAAAACGTCTGTCGCATGACGGCTTTTTTCCGCGCCGCCGGCAATACCCACGACCCGGCAGCCCTTCAGCTTGCCAATTTGCCCAACCGTTGCGCCTACGGGGCCGGTGGCGGCGGCGACAACCAGCGTTTCGCCCTCTTTCGGCTGGCCGATATCCAGTAACCCCATATAGGCGGTAAACCCCGGCATTCCTAAAATACCCAGCGACCAGGAAGGATGTTGCGGATTATCACCCAGCTTTACCAACCCTTCGCCATCTGAAATGTCATAATCCTGCCAACCATTGTAACTCAACACCCATTCGTCTGGTCGGTAATCAGGATGGTTTGACGCAACAACGCGACTGACCGTACCGCCAACCATAACGCAGCCAGGTTCAACAGGCGGCGCATAAGAGGGTTCATCGCTCATGCGGCCACGCATATAAGGGTCGAGTGATAAAAAAACGGTACGCAATAGCACCTGCCCTTCACCGGGCGTCGCGACGTCATCTTCTTCGAGGCGGAAGTTATCCATCTGCGGCGCGCCGTGGGGACGCGAGGCCAAAACCCAACGACGATTTCGGTTGGTCTGTTGCTTCATTCTATTCTCCTCATGCCTGGCATAATCCATCAATAATAGTCGAACATTAGCTTTCTGAGGGAGTTAAACACTCTCAGATATCAGGCTGTGCGCTTTTATGAACGACTTTCTTTCCCCTCTCGCTAAATATGAATTCTTGCGCTAATTCGTTGATTTATGCCGCCTTCAATAGTATTTCTAACACTATCGTAAACATTCCCTGGGGTTCCCTATGACGATTCGCTTTGCCGATAAAGCAGACTGCGCCGCGATTACCGAAATCTATAACCATGCGGTATTACATACTGCGGCCATCTGGAACGATCGGACGGTCGATACGGATAATCGCCTTGCCTGGTATGAGGCCCGTCAATTACTGGGCTATCCGGTGCTGGTAAGCGAAGAAAATGGCGTGGTGACTGGCTATGCATCATTTGGCGATTGGCGCAGTTTCGACGGTTTTCGCTATACCGTCGAGCACTCGGTTTATGTTCATCCGGCGCACCAGGGGAAAGGACTGGGGCGAAAACTGCTCAGCAGACTGATCGACGAAGCCCGACGCTGCGGCAAGCATGTGATGGTGGCCGGTATTGAGTCACAGAATGCCGCCTCAATACGCCTGCATCATTCGCTGGGATTTACCGTTACCGCGCAGATGCCGCAGGTCGGCGTAAAATTTGGCCGTTGGTTAGATCTTACGTTTATGCAGCTCCAGCTTGATGAACACGCCGCGCCGGACGCCTGCTGATGAACCAGTCGCTGACGCTTATCTTTTTGATCGCCGCCGGCGTCGGGCTGGTGGTACAAAACAGTATTATGGTGCGTATTACGCAGACATCATCGACGATTCTGATCGCTATGCTGTTGAACTCGCTGGTAGGGATCGTTTTATTTGTGACGATATTGTGGTTTAAGCAAGGCGCTACGGGCTTCGGCGAGCTGGTCGCCAGCGTGCGCTGGTGGACATTGATCCCCGGTTTTCTGGGGTCATTTTTTGTATTTGCCAGCATTAGCGGGTATCAGAACGTTGGCGCCGCGACGACTATCGCGGTACTGGTCGCCAGCCAGTTAATCGGCGGACTGGCGCTGGATATCGCGCGTAGCCACGGCGTCACGTTACGCGCAATGGTCGGGCCGGCGTTTGGCGCGCTGTTGCTGGTCATTGGCGCATGGCTGATTGCGAAGCGCCAGTTTTAATGGGTTACAGGATCGTGCCGCCTTTGGTGAGCTGCTCGCGGCGCGCGTCCCGATCTTCTTGATATTGCCTGCCGTGATGCGCGATAGCCGTGCGTAAACGCTGCTGCTGCACATAACGATCTTCGCGACGTAATTCAGCGTCATCGCTCAAGGCAATCAGCAATTCATTCATATGGGCAATTACGCTCTCCGCGATGGCGGCATCCACGCGGGCGCTCACTTCCTCCAGGTGCGACATAAGCTCTCCTACTCTTTATTCTGTAACAGCATGATTCGCCTATTATACGCGTTATTGTCGCCCGATGCGGTAATTCGCCGCCGCCCTCCTGATTTAACTTACGTCAAGTGGAAACACGGGGCTTAATAGACCGAGAATTCGCGCCTTTTTGCCTTTCTTCCGCCGTTTGCTTGCGTATAGACCCCGTAAAGTAGACGCGTGAAGAAGTCTAAGGGATAACAACGTGGCAAAATCTCTCTTGCGCAGCGGCAATCTGGATGATTATCAGGCCGTGGGCGGCGGCGGTCAGGCCGTATTTGAATCAGCATTGCAAATTCGCGAAACGCTTCGTCTGCGTAAACAACAGGCGATGGTTGACTGTCTGGCGATTCCGCAACTTAACGATAATGGCGATCGGGTTGACTGGTATTCGCCGATTGAAGGTCAGGCGATAGCGTGGAAAGCGGCTGACGAAGAGACACGTTCTCGGGCTTTACGTTATTTAGCCAGCACTTTTGAAAGCGCGGCTGCACTCAGTCGCAAAAGTCTGCAATCCGGTAAAACAGCGCTTCAGCTATTTGGTTCGCTACTTGAGAAAGCGACGCAATTTCCCGGCGAAAATCATGTTTTCCTGGTTAACGGCAAACCGGTTATCACCTTCTGGGGATTCGTTAATCTCAACGAAAATACACGCAATGATGTGCTGGACTGCCTGCGGATAACCGAGGCAACCCCCGACATCCCTCTGGTCGAGCCGGAGCCCGAAGAGAAGCCGCTGGTAGAGGCGGCGTTTAGTCAGGCGGATGAACCTTTGTTAACGTCTGTCATCGAGCCGCCGAAAATGCCGGAGGAACCTGTTGCGCCGCCCGTTATCGTTAGCGAGCCGAAGCCAGCCACACCCATCCCGGTTGCTGAGGCGAAAAGAGCTCGCCGCCTACCGCTGTGGAGCTTACCTGTCGCTGCCGTGGTTATCGCCGCCGTCGCCACGCCTTTTTTCTGGCCATCTTCATCCGTTGACGGGTCCTCTCCTGTTCGCGCCGCGCCTGTCGCTACCGCGAAAACTGACGTTACCCCATTGCCTGAACTCACCGCGCATTTGCCGCTGCATCGCGCTGAGGTGACGCCCGCCCCCAAAGCGGCGCCGCTGCCGGAAGCGCCTGTTATCATTGCCGCTATCCCCAAAGACGCGCTGGTGATGGACAGTACGCAGATGAAGCTTGGAACCACGCGCTTTTTAAACGGTAGCTGGCGGGTCAGCGTGGATGTCAAAGATCCGATTACCGGCAAGCCGCCCTCTCTGCGTTATCAGATCCAAAATAACAAAGGTATCGCGCGCGTAGTACATGGCGATAACGTAGTTTGTCGGGCGGAAATTTTCTCTGGTCTGCATCAAACGGGCGAGCTGATGATTAAAAGTCGCGGCAATGCGCGCTGCACCGACGGTTCACGTTATCCGATGCCGGAAATTACCTGTAAAGCAGGCGTCAATGACGTCGCAACCTGTACCGCCCGTTATGGCGACCACGCGGCAATTCCGTTGACGTTTAAAAAGATAGGTGCCTGATTTTATGTTGGTCAATCTGTGTGATTACAAACAGAGCGTCACGCTCATTGCAAACAGCGGCGTCCAGTTTCTTGATTTTGGCTTAACGCCGCAAGAGTCGGCCCACTACGGACGTTTTGTGCGCAAAACGGCAAACGGCCCGCTACTGCGCCTCGATTTTGATCTGACCAGCGGGCGCTACACGTTGCCAGGACGTGCTGGCGGCCAACCCGAAGTCGTGAAACCGGAAAGCACTCAGACGCTGCACTATTCTCTGGATGTACTCGACGGAATCTGGCTCCCCCTGCCGTTCCTGCGTTTTAATCCGCCGCGTACCTTTATTGACGGGCCGGATAACTGGGCGCGCATTCAGGTACGTAAACTCAGCGAGCCAGATAGCGCCGGAAACACACACCGCATCACCCTCGCCTTCGACAGTCAACTGGCAAAAAATATGCCTGCGGCGTTGGCGCCTTGCGAAAACGATCTGCTCAATGGCACACGTTTTGCGCTCGCCTGGCGCGATGAAGAAGTTGCCGACTTTCTTGACCAGACATGGATTGACGGCTGGCTGCGCGAGTCGTTTCTTCAGTATGCCTCACAGGTGGAAAACCGTTCGGAACAGGCCATACAACAAGCGCTGCGTAGCTTTGAGTATCAGGCGCACTGGTTGAATTTACTGACGCTGTTAGGCGAACAGCTTACGGTGCCGGAAGTAAAGTTTGTGACACATACGTTAAGCACGCCCGCAATCCCGGTCGATCTGATTCTGGATGTCGGCAATACGCATACCTGCGGCGTATTGATCGAGGATCATGGCGATGCGAATGACGGGTTACGCCAGACGGCAGAGCTTCAGGTGCGTTCTTTAAGCGAGCCGCAGTATCTGAACGATCCTTTATTTACCAGCCGGGTAGAATTCTCAGAAGCGCGCTTTGGCAAGCAACACTTTTCTGTCGAAAGCGGACGAGACGACGCCTTTGTCTGGCCTTCCATTGTGCGTGTGGGCGACGAGGCTCGCGCCCTTGCTATGCAGCGTGTGGGCACCGAAGGCAGCAGCGGCATCTCCAGCCCGCGCCGCTACCTGTGGGATGAAACCCCCGCCTTGCAGGACTGGCGTTTTAGCCAGATCCACGGTAAAACGCAGCGCGAACCGCTTGCCACCGCGTTTCCGCTGATGAATCTGATGAACGACGACGGACAGCCGTTATTCCGCCTGCCGCATGAAGAAAGGCTACCGGTTTTTTCGCCGCAATACAGCCGTAGCACCTTGATGACGCATATGTTGTGCGAAATTCTGGCTCAGGCGCTGGGGCAAATTAACAGCGTCGCCACCCGGCTGCGGCTCGGCTTTCCCGCCTCGCCGCGCCAGCTACGCACCCTGATTTTAACGCTGCCTTCCGCCATGCCGAAACAGGAGCGAGAAATTTTCCGCCAGCGAATGTTTGAAGCGCTGGCGCTGGTCTGGAAAGCTATGGGCTGGCATCCGCAGGATGAGGATTTCACCACGCCTAAGCAGCGTGAAAAAAGCGTGGTGCCGGTACCAGAAATACAGATGGAATGGGACGAAGCAAGTTGCGGCCAACTGGTATGGCTTTATAACGAAGCCATTTCGCATTACGCCGGGCGTACCGAATCCTTTTTTAATGCGCTCGCCAGACCGGATCGCCAGCCTGAACCCGGCGTCGTCCCCGGGCGCGCGTTGCGCGTGGCATCGATTGATATCGGCGGCGGCACGACGGATATGGCGATCGTTCACTATCAGTTAGATGACGGCGTGGGGGCCAATGTAAAAATTACGCCTCATCTCCTGTTTCGCGAAGGTTTTAAAGTCGCCGGGGACGATCTGCTATTAGATATCATTCAGCGTTGCGTACTCCCTTCCCTGCAAACGGCGTTGCAACGGGCAGGCGTTACGGATGCCGCCGCCCTGCTGGCGACCTTATTTGGCGATTCGGGACGAATTGATACTCAGGCCATTTTGCGCCAGCAAACGGCGCTGCAATTATTTATGCCGCTGGGCCATGCGGTACTTTCCGCCTGGGAGCAAAGCGACATTAACGATCCGTTTGCTGGTTTACACGCGACATTTGGCGATCTGCTGATCCGCCGCCCAACAAGCAACGTGATGAACTATATCCAGCAGGCGATCGATCATGCCTTACCGTCTGGTTCGCCGACATTTGATATATCCAATGTGCCGTTGCAAATCCAGTTTAGCCAGCTTCAGGAGGCTCTGCTGGCCGGTCAGTTTACGCTGACAACGCCGCTTCATGCGGTCTGCGAAGCGATCTCCCACTATCACTGCGATATCTTGCTGGTGACGGGGAGACCGACCTGTTTACCCGGCGTACAGGCGCTCATCCGGCACTTACAACCGGTGCCGGTTAATCGCATTGTGTGGATGGATAAGTATCAGGTACATGAATGGTATCCCTTCAGTCAGCAAGGGCGTATCGGCAATCCAAAATCCACTGCCGCGGTGGGCGCGATGTTATGCAGCCTGGCGCTGGACTTACGTCTGCCGCGATTCAATTTTAAAGCGGCTGATATCGGCGCGTATTCGACTGTGCGTTATCTCGGCGTACTGGATAATACCGTTAATACGCTTCGCGATGAAAACATCTGGTATCACGAGATCGATTTGGATAAACCCGGCGCAACGCTGGACGCTCGCCTGCATTTTCCGCTACGCGGCAACGTAACGTTGGGCTTTCGTCAACTGGCGAACAGTCGCTGGCCGGCAACCCCACTCTATTGCCTGAGCATTAATTCCGCCGAACTGGCGAAAACCATCGCTGGCGACGGCGTACTGAATGTCAGACTGAAATTACGCGGCAGTAGCAAAGATAGTGCCCCGGAATCGTTCATATTGAGTGATGCCTGGCTCCAGGACGGGACGCCGGTCGCCGCCGATGCGCTGACATTAAAATTGAATACGCTGGCTGACCGTCGCCACAGCGGCAGCCACTACTGGATAGATAGCGGGAGTGTATACCTGAAATGACAAAACCGTTAAACGCCACCCAGGCTGTTATCGAGTGGGTTAACAACACGCGCCGTTACGCAACGCGGCTGGATGACGAAGCCGACGCTCTGCTGGCGCAACTTACGCTTGCCGCGGCGGATGAGTCAGCGCTCAACGCCGCCTGCGCATCACATGGCTGCGTCGGTCTATACGGGTATGCGCAATCCGCAAAAGCGCATCTGTTAACGACGCTATGCGGTAACGAGAATGGCAAGCTGGAAATTATCACGCCGGACCGTGACTATGATTATTTCAGCCACATCAATCCGGGTCATGCGCCAGCGAATATGGCTATTCGCTTTACGCGCGACATTTTTTCAAACGAGAACGGCTGGCCGTTGCGCCTGCGCTTGATCAGTGAAGCTGAACTGGTGCAGATCTTTATTGCCTGGACCAGCTCGTCCCCCGTTTGTCGCCAGGTCGAAAAATCCATTATCACATCACGCCTGGAGAAATGGCAATCGCTTCGCCAACCGCAGCCCGTCCCCGGCGTTACCGCTGAAGAGGTAGCGACCATCGCGAGTTTCTGGCGCTCTTGCCTGCCGTCCGCCAGACAACATATTGATGATGCGACATGGCAACACTTTGCCTCGCTCTTGCCTGCGCTGGATCTCACGACACGGGCGCACGCCTGGGCATTACTGTGGGGAGAGCAGCCGGAGATCACCCAGCAATGGCTGGCGCTGGCGCATATGTTGCAACAAACCGGCCATGCCGGGGAACTGGCGGCGCCGCTCAGCCTGCTGGTCGATCATTTTGGCTTACCGGCGGAAAACTTCCTGACGCAAATGGCGCTAACCGCCAGCGATACGCAAAGCGATGTGGTGGTGCATCCGGTTAAGGAAGGCCGACTGCTCAATGCGGTCAGCCTTTCGCTTGATTCTCTGGCGCTGCTTACCCGCGAACTGGTGCTAACCGTTGAAAATAGCGTACTGGATAACGTTGATTTACTGGATATTCCGGTCGCGCCAGACAGTCATCCTCATCCGTTATGGCGGGCGAAATTAGGCTGGATGCTGGCCCATTACCGTCAGCAGGTCCAGCCCGATGTTCTGGTGATTTGCAATGCTCTGGCATCTCGCTCGCAAACATCCACTGCCGCCCGTCACTTACTGGAGTGGGTTAACGCCACGCAGCCGCAGCATGAATCAGCGTTACCCGGCGTCGTCTGGGCTATTACTCCACAGGATGCCCGTTTTGCCACCCAGCAAAATCTGGATGAAGCCGTCCAGCAGTTGATGGGTAAACCTGGCGTGCATTGGGGAACGTTGCAGGCGCTGGATAAACACAGTATGCAGCGTTTGGTGGAGTGGTTATCGCAGGCGACATCGGCACCACAGCGACAGGCGCGCTTACAGGCGTTACGCGAACAACTGCGAGGCCGCGTGCGCGATCTGTTACCGATGTTTGATGACGCGCGGCTACCGGTTGAAACCGTGATCCGGCGTCTTCAGGCCCAGGCCGCCAGACATGGCGACCTGCTGGCCGGACTGTTACCGCCGGTACAGAACTTCGACGCGTTGCTGCGCACCCGACAGTCACGAGAAGAACAGGTCAGCGGTTTATTTAATGACGCGATCGATCTCTTTGCCGACGAACCAACGCGCGCTTCAGCGTCAGAAGGTCACGAAACAGGCTACCAGGCGCACAAAATGTGGATCAATCATCTGCGCCAGTGGGCCCACTGCCGGGATAATGCGCAACGTCTGGGACTGGAACCGCAGATGCTCAACGCCGTGGCGGAGATTTTAATTACCGCCAGCTATCGCCTCGGTTTACCTCAGCAGTTACAGAAAACCATGCAGCGCGAGGAGGTTAGCGGTGCGCAACTCCATGCCATCATTGGTAACTTCATCGCCTGGCTCGGCTACGCAAATATCGAGGAGGCCCAACGCCCGGCCAGCCGCGTTCAGAAAGGCGCAGCCATTTTCACCGCAACACCGCGTTCGACAATGTTGCGTCTAACAAAGCTTGACGAACAGCCCGTTCACGCCGCCAGCCGCTATGTCTATGACTGGCTTGTTGCGCTGTATACCCTGGCCAATGAGAACGCAGGATATCGGCATCCGCAGGACGTTACCGACGTAGACAGAGCGCAATTAATTGCCCTGATAGCCTGACCTGGCGGAAAATCCATGCCCGGTAACCTGTATCGGGCTTGAGGTCAGAAAAGCGAAAACAGCAATGCGACGGGGAAACTTATCGGCCATGTCGCGCCAACCAAAAAGGCGCTCAGGAAACGAATTCGTTTTTTGTCATGAGTCAAAAACCAGGTGATCAGGGATGATATCACCGCCATGACGGCGTAAAAAATTAATATCTTTTGAAAGAGGGTCATATCAGGCATCCGCGCCAACCAGAGGAAAAAACGCGCGCAATATGCTCTTTTTATTTGACACACATCAAGGTTTATCAGCCTTAACAGCAAAACGTTCTCAATACACGGCTCCGCTCACAGAATATCCTGTTTACGTATTATTGCGGATCTCGCCAACCCGTACTATACCCATAGGGGTTATGATGAAAGGTGGCGAAAATGAATGTTTCCAGTAAAACCGTCGTGCTGATTAATGTCTTTGCTGCTGCAGGACTTTTGGGTCTGATCTCGTTGAGATTCGGCTGGTTTGCTTGAGGTGTTCAACCTTTGAGTACTTGCTGCGCATGTTGGCGGGGAGGTCCCCCTCTCCGCCGACACCCGCCTATTTTTTCACGATTTTTCTGAACAGTAAATGATCCTTAATGCTTAACCATGATGTGGCGGACAAGGGTGTAGTCTTCCAGACCATACAATGACATATCTTTGCCGTATCCCGACTGTTTTTGCCCTCCATGCGGCATTTCGCTAACCAACATGAAATGGGTATTAATCCAGGTACAGCCATACTGCAATCTGGCGCTAAGCCGGTGCGCCCGCCCGACGTCCTGAGTCCAGACGGAGGATGCCAGACCATAGCGAGAATCGTTGGCCCACCTCAGAACCTGATCTTCATCATCAAAGACGGTTATACTGACCACCGGGCCGAAGACCTCGCGTTGCACGATGGCATCTTCCTGTTTTGCGTCTGCCAGCAACGTCGGAGCGAAATAGTAACCTTTACCTTCCGTTTGACTTCCACCAGTAATCACGCGGATATGGCTGAGGGCCTTCGCCTCCTCTACAGCCGCTGTGACGCGCTTCAGGTGCGCCAGCGAACTTAACGGCCCCAGCTCTGTCGACTCATCCTCCGGCGCGCCCATTTTCAGGCTGCTCACCGCGTTCCCTAGCTTTTCGACCAGCGCATCATAGATACCGCGCTGCGCGTATATACGGCACGCCGCAGTACAATCCTGTCCGGCATTATAGAAACCAAAAGTCCGGACGCCCTGCGCCACCGCATCCAGATCGGCGTCATCAAAAACAATCACCGGGGCTTTACCACCGAGTTCCATATGCGTACGTTTTATCGCTGGCGCAGTATGGCGCAGAATATGTTCCCCGGTCGCGATAGAACCGGTTAAAGAGACCATGCGTACTTTTTCATGACCGGTCAATACATCGCCAACAGTCTGCCCTCGTCCGAACAGGACATTGAGCACCCCCGGCGGAAAGATATCCTTCGCCAGCGCGGCAAGTTTAAGCGCCGTCAGCGGCGTGATTTCAGAAGGCTTAATCACCACGCAGTTACCTGCCGCCAGCGCTGGCGCCAGCTTCCAGGCCGCCATCATGAGCGGATAATTCCACGGCGCGATAGAGGCAACCACGCCAATCGGATCCCGGCGGATCATCGACGTATGCCCTTCCAGATATTCGCCCGCCGCCAGCCCACTCAAACAACGGGCCGCGCCGGCAAAAAAGCGAAAGACATCCACGATTGCCGGAATTTCATCATTAATTACGCAGTGCAAAGGCTTACCGCAGTTTTGCGATTCAAGCCGGGCGAACTCAAGGGCGTTTTGCTCGATGCTGTCCGCCAGTTTTAACAGACATTCCGCCCGTGCTTTGGGTGTGGTCTGCCCCCATTCGGCAAACGCGCTATCGGCGGCCAGCACTGCGGCGTCAACCTGCGCGGGCGACGCTTCCGCAATCTCAAGTATGACCTCGCCTGTCGCCGGGTTATAAACAGACTGCCTTTCTCCCTCGCCGTCCACCAGCACGCCATTAATCAGTAATTGATATTGCATAGCATTTTCCCATATCGTCATTAATCGATTTCCGGCGAACGGGCCGCCGCTTTCCTAAAAATAGACGGCGCGCCAGATGCTCACCCGGCACACTCGGGAAATTTAGTCAGGTTGTGAGCTGACACGCATTCCACCTCACACAAGGCTTTTAGCGCGCAGCATCTCGCGAATCAGGCTGCCAAGCTGTTTTACGGCCTGTTCTTCCCGTTCTCCCCAATGCCATGCGGTGTTAAAACGAAAGAAACGCGTCCAGGCGCCGGACGTTGAAAACATTTTCCCCGGCGCG
This sequence comes from Salmonella sp. 741265073_HBA, assembly GCF_046569105.1. Lineage (NCBI taxonomy): Bacteria > Pseudomonadati > Pseudomonadota > Gammaproteobacteria > Enterobacterales > Enterobacteriaceae > Salmonella > Salmonella sp. 741265073_HBA. The sequence continues at coordinate 118,365 of NZ_JBKFRY010000003.1, forward strand.
ATACTGATAAGGTGTTCAAGCGCTTTGGCGCTAAGTTCACCAGCATCAAGCTGCTCAGGTAGCTCCAGCCAAAGAAAATAACCGCTATCGTTATGGTGAATTTTTACTTCCGCCGGGAGATGGCGCAAAAGGGTTTGCCAGGCTTGCTGTTTACGTTCGGCAAGCAGCCTTCGCAATCGGCGCAGATGCGCGTCATATCGACGTGTCGAGAGATAATCCACTAACGCCAATTGCATGGGGGAACTGGTGGATAATGTGCTCATTAACTGCAAACGCTGAATTTGTCTGGCATGGCTTCCTCCCGCAACCCAGCCAATGCGAAAACCGGGAACCAGACATTTGGAAAAAGACGAACAATGCAACACGGTATCGTCGCGATCCCATGCTTTGGCGGGCAGAGGTTTCTCGCGGCCAAAGTAGAGTTCGCTATAAACATCGTCTTCAATTAGCGTCACGTTATGGTGCGTGAGTAACGCAACCAGCCGCGCTTTTTTCTCAGCACTCAGCGTGAACCCTAACGGATTCTGGCTGTTGGTCATTAACCAGCACGCTTTCACCGGATACTCCTGTAACGCCTGTTCCAGCGCCATAAGATCGATACCTTCTTTAACATCGGTGGGTATCGACAACGCTTTCAGGCGCAATCGCTCCAGGGCCTGTAGCGCACCGTAGAAACAGGGGTTCTCCACCACCACCCAGTCTCCCGGCGCTGTCACCGCCTGTAAACTAAGATTCAACGCTTCCAGCGCGCCGGCGGTAATGACAATCTCGTCAGGAGAAACGGTAATCCCCTGCTGCGCGTAACGGCGTGCTATCGCATAGCGCAATTCTGCATTACCTGGCGGCAAGTTTTCGATGACGCTCATTGCCGTCGCGGTTTTACTGACCTGCGCCAGAGAGCGGTTCAATTGCGGCAAGGGAAACAGACGCGGATCGGGAAACGCTGACGCAAAGGGCACCACTGAGGTATCACGGCTGGCCTGCAGCATCTCAAAAATATAGGTATTGATATCTACGGCTTCATCCTGAATAACGTGCGCTGCCGTCGCGACTGACCGACAAACCGGATGCGGCGCGACATAATAACCGGATTGCGGACGGGCGATAATCCGTCCCTGACTTTCCAGCAACTGGTACGCATGACCGACAGTCATAAAACTCATGCCGCTACTGGCGACCTGCTCCCTCAGCGAGGGTAATCGATCGCCGGGCTGCCAAACGCCAGAGGCGATTTGTTCTCTAATTTGCTCCGCCAGACGTTGATATTTTTTCATTATTTGTTCTCATTGAGCGCTGCTTGCAGGTGGCAACCGCAGTGTATATCAGTTGTTAAAATTAACAATGATTTGCTAACTGTTATGGTGCTTTCCAACAGGCGTAATGATTAGATTTCGCAACAAAACGCCGTTTCAGGGTCTCTGCTTAACGGGAAAGTCAAACCAGGTGTTCGGGTATGGTTCATGGATAAGGGAGAAGTGCCACCATTCGGTATCCAGTGGCGTAAAGCCCGCATCACGCATCAATGTTTGTAATAACAACCTATTTGCGCGTTGCTGAGCGGTAAGCATGACATTATCGGGATGGGATAACGGACTAAAACAGTCAAAGCCGGTACCAAAATCCAGACTATTATCTGGCGAGCGTTGCGCCGCTGACGCAGTACAATTCACCAGTGGTCGTCCGGGATGGTATATCGGTATTTTACTGTCGAGTGGAACAATCGTTAGATCAAGCGTACTTCCCCGACTGTGGCCGGATCTGGCGACAAGATAACCTTCCTCAAACAGACGATTTTTCTCTACCTGCGGATAAAATTCGTTTTTCATTTGGTTTTGAGAAGGATCTTTGGCCCACGCGATAAAGTCGTTCACTGCGCTTTGCGGACGGTAGCAATCATATATTTTTAAGGTAAGTCCGAAGGGGCGTAGACGATCGGCGACCTGCTTCACTGCGTTTGCGGCTGGTCGTGTTAACAGGCAAACAGGCGCGTTATAGCCTTTAATGGGGCGACCAATAAAGTTATGGGAAGTGAAGTATCGCATGTCTACCTGTACGTCGGGGGCGACCGTAGTAATATCGACAAAGTCTTTTGGCTGGTGGAGATCAATATGGCTTTCAGCTGATATTGCCTGAACGGACAACAGACTGAACAGGAGGAAAGAAGATACGCATTTTACCATATGTTACACCTCGCGAGAGTCACAGGGGTGATTATGTATTTGAGCAGGTAAAGATTAGCGGACAACGCTTAAACAGATGGTTAAAATAAACATCATTCCCCCCTGTAATCTGTGCCTTATTACAAACGGAGAGGTTATATTTTGCTTATATGACCATTACGCCGCCTGTTCTATACCCAAAATAATTCGAGTTGCTTAAAGGCGGCAAGGGAGTGAGTCCCAGGAGCACAGATAACGATGTGTTTTCACAAAGTCGAGTCTACCGGACCAGAAAGATTATTTGATAATCAGCAGGAAAGTTGTTGTCGCCTTCCATAACTAAATAAGATTGTTTCGCCAAAGATAAGACCACTATATAGTCAGGAAGGCAATTAGCGAGGAACGCTTCGATTGTCGGCGATAAGGCATCTTTAATTACGACTCACCGCGGTTGTTCAAACACATAGAATCCCCCCTCAAACCGAGATAATTCGGTCTGCTGGTCATAGCCATTATTCAGTAAGAACGCAGGTTGCAACGGCGGATCACGGGCGTGAAGAAAAATCCTGTGCCCCAAACTTTTTGGACAAGCGCTGAACCTGCCGTATACTTTTACTTAACGTACACTCCGCCATAAAAATAAACCCGGCGATGATACCGTAATGCCATAGGCATAACTTAAGGATATGCCATAAATCAAGAGAAGCATGATTTAACTTCTCGGTGATTGCGATAGTCTGTACAAATATTATAGGGTGAAATAATAAGACGCCTAACAAAAATAACCCTGCCACAATCATGGCGAGTAACTGAAAAAAAGCCCATCCGATAACGAAACGGTAAAGTAACAACAATAATAGCCGTCCACATTTTCTTAGCCATTCTGACTGCAGAATGCCCCAGGATGCTGTTTTTTCGTGAATTTCACCATCTGATTTTTTCATTTTGAGCCTCCTCGCAGGTTTTTATAATTTTATCGCCAAACTGGAAATAAACCTGTCAGCTAATCGTTACAACAAATATAATTAAGACAGAAATTAAAGAGTAAGATATTTATATCAAAGTACCATCAGCATTGGCCTTCTCTGCCCTACCGCTAAATATCTCATTGTTGTTAGCCTAATAATACTTTCAGTTTAACTTCTTATAAGACAATTTCTACACGGTTGAGCAACAATTTACTTTCTCTAAAAATAATATAGCGTGTAATTAAACATTACTTATGGTACATGATAATGTAAAAATTAAGAAAACCGTTTTAGTTTCATTCGTTTTACCTGACATATTTCATGTCCAGGAGGCATGGGCATGACTAAAGCTACGGGTCGATTTGAACGTTCAGGACAAAGCAAAAATCAGGTGTTTCACCGATAGGCAAACCGATGGGCAACATGGGATAATATTTTGAATACCACCTATTCCAGTAATGAAGTATTATATAATCACTTGTGGTCTAAATTATGCCAATTACTATCGGGAGAGGGTTTTTAAAGAGTGAGATGTTTTCTCAAAGTGCCATCTCTCAACGCTCCTTCTTTACGTTACTATGGGAAAAGATTAAAGATTTTTTCTGTAGCACGCGAAGATCCGCTGCCGATCAATATATAAAGGAATTATGTGATGTTGCCTCTCCGCCTGACGCGCAACGTTTATTTGATTTATTTTGCAAGTTATATGAATTATCATCACCATCATGCAGAGGAAATTTCCATTTTCAGCACTATAAAGATGCTGAGTATCAATATACAAATCTCTGCATTAAAGATGACGAAGATATTCCGTTATGCATTGTGATACGTCAGGATCACTACTATTATGAGATAATGAATAGAACAGTGCTCTGTGTTGATACTCAGTCTACCCACCTGAAAAGATATTCTGATATTAATATAAAAGCTAGCACTTATGTTTGTGAACCACTATGTTGCTTGTTCCCTGAGCGGTTACTACTCTCGCTATCCGGCGGTATAACATTTTCCGTTGACCTAAAAAATATAAAAGAGACGCTTATCGACATGGCAGAAAAGGGTAATTTATGTGACTGGAAGGAACAGGAAAGAAAAGCCGCCATCTCCTCCAGGATTAATCTGGGCATCGCCCAGGCAGGTGTACTACCTATTGACGACGCTATTAAAAACAAAATAGCCGCAAAGGTTATTGAGAATACTAACTTAAAGAATGCAACATTTCATGCAAATCATACACAAAGCTCAGTTACTCAACTAGTTTATTCATGTTTGTTTAAGAATGAGATATTAATGAATATGCTTGAGGAAAATTCCTCTCATGACCTGCTATGTTTAAACGACCTTGTTGAATATGTAGCGTTACAAGTTCATAACAGCCTTTTTTCTGAAGATTTATCTTCACTCGTTGAAACAGCAAAAAATGAGGCTCATCACCAGCGTTGACCACACCATAAATATTATGGCTTACAATCCCCTGGCAATACCAAAACCATCTAATACAATACCTTTAAAATATACTTCCATGGAATAATGGATTTACTATGGAGCGAATTGGCTCGTTATTTTTATAATTGATATACTGAGTATAAGTATATTTTCTCATACAACTTATCGCACTTATTGACAAACCGTTTTCGCTAATTTGAAGTGTTGAATAATAACTCAAAGAAATTATTGGCATCATAGCCTCACGACGTAACTGGAAGGTGGCATGATGCTTACAAAAACGTTATCAGTAGTTTTACTGACCTGTGCGCTGTTTTCAGGCCAGTTACTGGCGAAACAGCAAGACCATGCGTTCGTATGGTTTGCGACGGGAGGGCACCAACTTAGACATGAAGCCGACAGCGATGAATTACGGGCGGCAGCGGAAGAATCAGCGGAAGGCTTGCGCGAGCACCACAACTGGCAGAAATCGCGCAAACCAGAAAGCTATTTTCGTTAATTAAACGCCCCTGCGCTTCGGCAGCGTTTTCATCAGCGCTTCAGGGCTCACTGAAGCGACAACGCTGCCGGGCTGGGGCATTTTTAAGATATGGTTTTTAATTTTGCCAATGACATGCATTTCGCAAGGGCGGCAGTCGAATTTTAGCGTCAGTACCTCATCGCCATGCACCAACTGCATCGGCGTGGCTTTCCAGCTCTTAATATTTCCTTTCGCCTGCTTAGGACAAAGGTTGAACGCAAAACGCAGGCAGTGTTTGGTGATCATGACCGGTACCTCGCCCTTCTCCTGATGCGCCTCATAGGCCGCATCAATCAATTGTACGCCGTAACGGTGATAAAATTCCCGCGCTTTGTGGTTGTAGACATTAGCGAGAAAGCTGAGATGCGTTTGCGGATAGACCGGCGCAGGCTGCGCCACGGGTTTCCGACGACCTCGTTGATAATGGGCCAACCGCGCCGCGTCAAGCATATCAACCGCCTCCCGACGGAACTGATTGAGCAGGCTATTTGGCACAAACAACGCCGCCGGTAATGTCACCTGCATATCACGCGCGTAGTAAGGCGTCTGTCCCAGCTTCGCCAGTCCGGCTTTTAGGTTATTCAACGCTTTTTCAGAGTTATTGGCTTCCTCAAATACCCCATCAAGCGTATGCGTGATGCAGACACCGTCTTCACTGGTCAGCGTCAGAATAAGCTGTTCCTGCCAGCCGCCCAGCATGATATCAACCGCCACACGGCGCTCACTGGAGGTTTTTGTCAGCGCTTGCTGCCAGTTATGATCCAGATTACGATTCAACGGATGATGCGGACGGACTTTATGCAGGTCGGCAGGCATATCATTTGGCCAAACGCGGTAGCGGTTATGACCGGTTTTCTCCACCGTATTGGCACGAAAACCCACCACTTCACGCTTAATCAACACGTTCAGACCATCGCCATTCGCCAACGGCTCCGTAGCTTCTACGTCGAGATAATCCTTCGCCACATTCAGCACCTCGCCTACCGGCAAGCCAATAAATTTTGGTGAATCAAATGCGCCAATATCGCCTTTACGCGCGTTAACAAAATAGTCGGTGCTGCCGCGATGGAAGGTTTTCTCCGTGGAGGGAACAAAAAAGTGTTCGGTCCGACCAACCGACGCACGCGCCAGATCGCCACGTTGCTCGATAATCGCGTCCAGCATCTGACGATAATGCGCGGTGATGTTTTTGACATAGCTCATGTCTTTGTAGCGCCCTTCAATCTTGAAGGAACGTACGCCTGCATCGATCAACGCGCCGAGGTTAGCCGTTTGGTCGTTATCTTTCATCGATAGCAAATGTTTTTCGTAAGAGACCACCCGCCCCTGATCGTCTTTTAACGTATACGGTAAGCGACAGGCTTGCGAACAGTCGCCCCGATTGGCGCTGCGCCCGGTTTGCGCATGAGAGATATAACACTGCCCAGAATAAGCGACACACAGCGCGCCATGAATGAAGAACTCAATCGTGGCGTCAGTAGCCTGATGAATAGCCGCTATCTGACTCAAATTAAGCTCGCGCGCCAGTACAATCTGTGAAAAACCGACATCGGCAAGAAACTTCGCTTTTTCCACACTACGAATATCACACTGTGTACTGGCGTGAAGCTCAATCGGCGGGATATCCAGCTCCAGAATGCCCATATCCTGCACAATCAGCGCATCCACCCCGGTGTTGTACAAATCGGTGATTAACCGCTGCGCGGGCTCCAGCTCATCATCATGCAGGATAGTATTCAGCGTGACAAAAATCCGGGCGCCGTAGCGGTGAGCAAACGGGACCAGATCGGCGATATCGCGCAGACTGTTACTGGCGTTATGACGCGCGCCAAAACCGGGTCCACCGATGTAGACGGCATCTGCGCCATGCAAAATCGCTTCGCGAGCAATTGCGGTGTCACGGGCCGGACTTAACAATTCGAGATAGTGAGGTTGCTGGCGCATACAGTCTTTCTTATCCAATAGCAGCGAAATGGCGGCTATTGTAGTCAGAAGCGCAAACTAACGAAATAGTTTTCCCGCTTAATCACGCGGGTAATGGATCAGCGAGTGAAAATGAACCGTCTGGTCGCTACTGTTGCGATAGGTATGCGCCGTATCGCCGGCAAAACGCAAACCTTTACCGGCGTCTATGGTTTGCCATACCCCACCAGTACACATGTCCAGCCGACCCTGAATCACCACCACATGTTCGATAACGCCGGCTTTATGCGGCGTTGATTCGCTGACCGCGCCAGGCGCCAGCAATAGAGAAAAATAGTCAAAACAGAGTTCAGGGTCCCACGGAAACAGCGGTGTAATTACCATCGCTTGCTGCTGGGGATCGAAGGTTGGCGGAAATTCGGCCTGCGGAGGCGAAATAAACATTGAGAATGGAACGTTCAGGCCCGTCGCAATTTTCCACAGCGTTGCGACTGTCGGGCTGGATTCATTACGCTCTATCTGCCCCAACATGGCTTTTGAGACGCCGGAAATCTCCGCCAGACGCGATAAACTCCAGCCTCGCTGATGGCGTAACGTTCTTAACGTGGTCGCCAGATAGTGTGTCAGGTTATCCATTTTCCCCCCCTGTAAGACCATAGCGTATCACTTGTACGCTATAACGCACAATGCTACATTGACTGACCGTTATAACGCACAAGAGGCGATCATGCGTCTGTTATCACTGCCGTTACCTACTGTATTATCTGGTCTGGTCGCCGTTCTGGTCGGCTATGCGAGTTCCGCCGCCATTATCTGGCAGGCGGCGCTTGCCGCTGGCGCAACACCCGCAGAGATCGCCGGCTGGATGACCGCCCTCGGTATAGCCATGGGCATAAGCACACTAACGTTAACCTTGTGGTATCGTGCGCCGGTTTTAACCGCCTGGTCAACGCCTGGCGCCGCCCTGTTGGTGACAGGGCTTCAGGGATTATCGTTGCCAGATGCCGTGGGCATATTCATTGTCGCCAATGCCCTGATTGTGCTGTGCGGCGTCACGGGATTGTTTGCGCGTTTGATGCGGATAATCCCCCATTCTCTTGCCGCCGCAATGCTGGCGGGAATACTGCTACGCTTCGGCCTGCAGGCGTTCGGGACGCTCAATGGAGAATTTGTCATGTGCGGCGGTATGCTATTGGCGTGGCTACACTTTAAAGTATTCGCGCCCCGCTATGCCGTTATTGCTGCCATGGTGATGGGAATAACGGTGGCGCTCATCCAGGGTAAGGTGGCGATGAGCGGTATTCATTTCGCGCCGGTGTGGCCCACCTTCGTTCCCCCCCACTTTTCATTCGCTCAAAGCCTGAGCGTCGCGGTACCGCTCTTCCTGGTGACGATGGCATCGCAAAACGCCCCCGGCGTCGCCACAATGAAGGCGTCTGGCTATCAGCTTCCTGTCTCTCCGTTAATGATTTTTACCGGATTGCTGGCGCTGCTGCTTTCGCCATTTGGCGTTTATTCTATCTGCATTGCCGCCATTACGGCCGCCATTTGTCAAAGCCCGGACGCACACCCCGATCCAACGCGTCGCTGGTTAGCGGCCGCCGCCGCAGGCGTTTTTTATTTACTTGCCGGGTGGTTTGGCGGTTCGATAACCGCGCTGATGGTCGCCCTGCCGGTTAGCTGGGTGCAAATGCTGGCTGGTCTGGCACTGTTAAGTACGATTAGCGGTAGCCTGTATCAGGCGCTTACCCACGAAAGTGAGCGTGACGCGGCAGTTATCGCATTTCTCGTCACCGCCAGCGGGCTAACGCTGATGGGCATCGGATCGGCATTCTGGGGGTTGATCGCTGGCGGGATAGGCTACGCAGTATTAACGAGAACGCGCCGCCCATCGTTGTCTGGCTGATGGTGACCGCTAATCTGCCGGGGTTTGCGCCATCTTGCGATGGCGCCGCAGAATTATTTTTTGTTAACGTCAAACATAGAGGTATCCGTCGCCATATCATCCACGACCTGTTTCAACGTCTCAAACGCCATTGGCGTACTGGAATTACTCAGGTCTTTACCCTCACCCTGGCGTACTACCTTGACGACCGGCTTGTTGGTCGCGGCATCTATCAGCTCACCTTCAAAATAGAGGTGGGTATCCATGGTCCGGTGACCCGTCGCCATTTGCGTGCCCGCCACAATCAGCGCTACAGGGATTACCTCATAGAATTGTAGCCCTTCTTTGCTGGTATCCACGCCCGTAATCGCCCCGCGGAAAATCAAACTGCGCGGCCCTGGCGTCGTAACCAGCGGTTTGCGCTGTTCAATTGCTGATTTTACTTTACTGTTCGTATAAGCCAGCAGTTTATCAAGAACTTGCTGCCCGACCTGGGTCGTTGGCTTGGGGACGGGATAGTACGTTATCGGATTGTAAACAATATTGTCATAGTTAGAGTCATTGAAATGTGGATCTACCCAGCGCAACACCGGTTTTCCCGTGGCGGAGGTAGTTTCCTGCAGGTCCGAATAATTTTTTAAGAATCCAGAATACTTATCCGGCTGTGTGACTTTGGACGCACAGCCGGATAACGCCAGCAAGCCAGTAAGCACTGCAACTTTAAATAAAGTATGAGTACGCATGAAACGATCCCTTTAGTCTTCGCAATGATGCAAAGGAAATAATAGCAAAACGAAATCATTCTGGATGCACTAAAAATGGTAACGACAGCACAATTTGAACGCGGCGCCCGACAAAAAAATGCCGAACGCAGCGAGACTTACAGAACTTGCATCGGTCAGGCCGGTTTTCTCGCCAGCATCGTAGCAAAGCGCAGTTTGATACGGTTGCCGTTTTCGTCCGTGCGGTGAAGCTCGCCGACATCTTCGTTGTATTTCAGCATGTCCCATCCTTCGTAATAGCGGTGTAATTCGCCTTCTTTAAAAGCAAACGGGAATCCCACCGTACAGGGAAAATCCGGCGTATCCATTGCCGCAACAATCAAATTATACCCGCCGGGTTTTGTGCAGCGTTGCATATTGGCAATTAAACCGGGAATGGTTTGCGCCTCAAGAAACATCATAACCACCGTCGAGAGAATAAAATCGTACTCGCCGTCAAAGGTCAATGTATTCAGATCGACAAGGTCGGTTTGCAGATTATCCAGCCCTTCTGCCGCTTTAATACGCTCAAGGTTAGCCATACTGGCCGGATTTTTATCCCACGCGGTAACGTCATAACCGTTCGCGGCCAGATACAGACTATTGCGGCCATTGCCGCATCCCAAATCCAGCGTTCGGCCCGGCGCGACAACCTTTGCCGCCGCCAGCACATCCGAATGCGTGCGGGTTAATCCGTATTTCTCAGTAAAGTAATTTTCGTCACGAACGGTCATTTTTTTCCTCCGTTTTCAACAGTGCAGCGCGCTCAGTGCGAATAAGCAACGTCCCCTGCACCAGCAATAGAAATGTACGAACCAGCAATAAGGCGATAATAGCGTTAGTGAAAATAAACAGCGGGACGGCCAGAATATGGAAAAGCCCTGATTCACTACCGTGACCAAGATGTAACCCCGTGGTCGCCAGCGCGGAAACGCCGAACGAAAAACTCCAGAAGGAAGCATTAAACGGTTGTGATAAATACCAGGGCATTAATCGCAGCATAAATAAAAGCTGTAACAGACCGTAGCCGAATAGCATTTTCGCCAGCGTGTCGCCCTCCCCGCCATTGACGCTCAGCCAGGCGCTACAGGCGACCAGCGCGGGCGCCAGTTGGATACCCAACGACGTACGCAGCACCGCCGGTAATTCGCCGCAGCTACGCAGTCGCTGCAAAATAACCGGTTCCAGACTTAACCACGAAAAGACGCCTGCGCCTAAAAACACCAGTCCGGCATCATTGTAGCCGAGCGCTCCACAGGCCATGGCGCTGATAAAATTATTCGCTACCGTGGGCAGATAAAGCCCCGGGGTTGTCGCTTCTTCCGGATGCGCTCCGCGCCAAAGTCCCGCCGTCTGCCATGCGGCATACGCCAGTTGTATGACGACCCCCACGCTGAATAGCGCAACGGCCAACGGGCGATACCAGGGAACGAAGCCGATCGCGACCAGCATCGTGGTGGCGGGAAACAGGCTGACAAAACTGCTCATTACCGGATGTCGCACTTCAGCCATCACGCTATGGGGAAAGCGCACCAGACGGCTAAGGAACGCCAGGGTCAAGAGTGCCCAAATAATCATCGCCAGGATCACCATGATGTCGCCGGGCCAGTGGCTTATTGCCCATATCTGGCTGGCATAACGCCAGGCGAATCCCATACCGATAGTGCCAAGGACGATGCCAAAATAGCCCGCAGGCAGATTGAGCACGCGATCGCTCTGCTTGTGATTACGCATTTTGTTTAATTTATAAAGTATATTTGAAATGCATTTTATGGAATTTCTGGTTGTTTCGCCAGTACCTTTGCTACGGTTATCTTAATCGTTCACACGGAATTTCCCTATGACCAAATATCGACTGAGTGAAGAACCTCGTGCTTTTACTTATCAGGTAGACGGTGAGAAGAAAAGCGTCTTATTACGACAAGTTATTGCCGTAACGGATTTTAACGATGTTAAAGCCGGAACCTCCGGCGGCTGGGTTGATGCCGATAATGTGCTGTCACAACAGGGGGATTGCTGGATTTATGATGAAAACGCGATGGCCTTTGCGGGCACGGAAATTACAGGTAACGCGCGTATCACGCAGCCGTGCACGCTCTACAATAACGTGCGAATAGGCGATAACGTCTGGATTGATCGCGCTGATATCAGCGATGGCGCACGGATAAGTGACAACGTCACCATTCAGTCCTCTTCCGTGCGCGGAGAGTGTGCGATTTATGGCGATGCCCGCGTGTTAAACCAGTCAGAAATTCTCGCCGTTCAGGGACTAACGCATGAACATGCGCAGATTTTACAAATTTACGATCGCGCCACCGTGAACCATTCGCGGATTGTCCATCAGGTACAGCTTTATGGCGACGCCACTATCACACACGCTTTTATTGAGCACCGGGCGGAGGTCTTTGATTTCGCGCTCATCGAAGGCAACAAAGACAATAATGTCTGGATCTGTGACTGCGCCAAAGTCTATGGCCATGCGCGGGTTATCGCCGGTACAGAGGAAGATGCTATCCCTACCCTTCGCTACAGCTCGCAGGTAGCGGAACATGCGTTAATCGAAGGCAACTGTGTGTTAAAACATCATGTGCTGGTAGGCGGACATGCTGAAGTACGCGGAGGCCCGATTTTACTGGACGACCGCGTGCTGATTGAAGGCCATGCCTGTATACAGGGCGAAATTCTGATTGAGCACCAGGTCGAGATTAGCGGACGGGCGGCGGTGATAGCCTTTGACGGCAATACTATTCACCTGCGCGGCCCAAAAGTGATCAATGGCGAGGATCGTATTACGCGTACCCCCTTAGTCGGTTCCCTTTAATCCGCATCAATAATGCGGGCATACATATTAACGTCGTGATAGTCGCCGTTAAGATACTCCGCCTGCTTCATACAGCCCTCCAGCGTAAAATGGTTGCGCCGTGCGACCGCATTACTGGCCTGATTATCAACGCGGCATTTAATGACGAAGCGCCGAATATCGCCGCGCCGGGCATAATGTGTCATCAGCGCCTGTAATGATTGCGACATTATCCCTTGTCCCTGGAGGGACTCATCCAGCCAGTAACCGATATAGGCGGCTTTGTTTACCGGTTCGATGGCATTAAATGAGAGTACGCCCGCCATCTCATTCTGGCAGAAAATCAGGTACATTTTGGCGTAACCACGCTGGTGCAACAGTATATTACCCTGCACATGCTTACGCGTTTCCTCCTGCGACGTGACATATTGCGGCCAGTCGAGCGACTGTTGTAGCCACGCTTTGTTTTTGAGTACCAGTTGGTGCAGCGCCGGAACATGACTTTCATCTGCCGCTCTCAGTTCCAGCGTCGTGCTAACAGGAATAATTTCCACCATTGCGTTGCCCTTCTTCGTTGTTGGTCGTGATCACATAAATAGCCTGGTTTACCGATAACCCGCAGGTGATATGAGCGTTTTTATTGTATCGCCATCACATTATTTTTTATTGGCCATATTTAGCGTATTTCCGCGTGACACATTTCACACTTATCCAACCATTCTCCACCTATAAAACGCTCAACGACTGATTGTTTTATCACCACGGAGACGCCAATGACCTTTTCTGTGCAGGAAACGCTTTTTTCTTTACTGCGGCTAAACGGGATTTCAGGACATGAAAGCAGTATTGCAAACGTTATGCAGCACGCGTTTGAACAGCAGGCCAAAGACGTCTGGCGGGATCGCTTAGGTAATGTCGTCGCCCGTTATGGCAGCGATAAATCCGACGCGCTTCGCCTGATGATTTTTGCGCATATGGATGAAGTGGGTTTTATGGTACGCAAGATCGAACCCTCCGGTTTTTTACGTTTTGAACGCGTGGGCGGCCCGGCGCAAATTACTATGCCCGGTTCGATTGTGACGCTTGCCGGACGTTCAGGCGATATCATGGGCTGTATCGGTATTAAAGCATATCACTTCGCGAAGGGTGACGAGCGCACCCAGCCACCCGCGCTCGATAAACTCTGGATTGATATCGGCGCAAAAGATAAAGCGGATGCCGAACGAATGGGTATTCAGGTGGGGACGCCAGTAACCCTTTACAACCCGCCGCACTGTCTGGGCAACGACCTGGTATGCAGTAAGGCGCTGGATGACAGGCTGGGGTGTACGGCGCTACTGGGCGTCGCCGAGGCCCTCGCCTCCACACCGCTTGATATCGCGGTATTCCTGGTCGCGTCGGTACAGGAAGAGTTCAATATTCGCGGTATTATTCCCGTTTTACGACGCGTGCGCCCCGACCTGGCGATTGGTATTGATATCACCCCATCCTGCGACACGCCTGACCTGCAGGATTACTCAGATGTGCGGGTCAACCACGGCGTCGGCATCACCTGTCTGAACTATCACGGACGCGGTACGTTGGCGGGACTGATTACGCCGCCGCGTTTGCTGCGGATGCTTGAGACCACCGCGCACGAAAATAATATTCCCGTACAGCGAGAAGTCGCGCCAGGCGTCATCACCGAAACCGGCTACATTCAGGTTGAACTGGACGGTATTCCCTGCGCCAGTCTTTCTATTCCCTGCCGCTATACCCACTCGCCAGCCGAAGTCGCCAGCCTGCGCGACCTGGCTGATTGTATCCGTTTACTGACTGCGCTGGCCAATATGTCGCCAGAACAGTTTCCCATTGAGCCTGAAACAGGCGCAACACAAGAGGCACGACCATGATGAAAAAGATCCTTGTGGCATGTGGTACCGGCATGTCGACATCAACCATGATTGCACAAAAACTGCAGGACTTTCTTGCGGAGCAAGGCATTGCGGCAACCACGGCGCAATGTTGTCTGAATGAGATCCCGTTGAACTGTAACGGTATGGATCTCATCGTAACGTCCATGCGTACGCACAGTGACTATGGCATCCCGACGCTCAACGGCGCCGCCCTGCTGACAGGCATCAACGACGACGCATTAAAACAAGAAATCAAGGCGCTGTTAACACAATAAAGGGGGCATTATGTTTGATTACATCCTGTCTCTCGGCGGCACCGTCTTTGTGCCCATCATTATGATTATCATCGGCTTAATCTTTCGTATTCCCTGGCTGCAGGCGGTGAAAGCCGGGGTGACGGTCGGCATCGGTTTTGTCGGCATGGGGTTGGTGATCGTCATGGCGATCGACAGTCTCAGTCCGCCGATTAAAGTGATGATTGAGCGTTTTGGCCTGACGCTGCATGTGTTTGACGTCGGCGCCGGGCCCGCGTCCGGCGTCGGCTATGCGACGGCCATCGGCGCGATGATCATTCCCGTTATCTTTCTGCTCAACGTCGGTATGTTGGTGACTCGTCTGACCAAAACCATGAACGTTGATATTTATAACTACTGGCACTACGCCATTACCGGAACGGTCGTCCAGTTGATGACCGGCAGTCTGATTTATGGCGTACTGGGCGCGATTTGTCACGCCGCCTTGTCGTTGAAAATGGCCGACTGGACGGCGAAACGAGTACAGAACATTGTGGGTCTGGAAGGGATTTCTATTCCGCAAGGGTATGGCTCCAGTTCCGTGCCGTTGTTCGTATTGCTGGATGCGATATACGAAAAAATACCGTTTATGAAAGGACGCAATATTGACGCTCAGGAGATCCAAAAACGGTATGGGATGGTCGGCGACCCGGTGATCATTGGCGTTGTTCTCGGGCTGATCTTCGGACTTGCCGCAGGCGAAGGCTTTAAAGGGTGCGCAACCTTAATGATTACCGTAGCGGCGATTATGGTGCTGTTTCCGCGCATGATTCGCCTTATCGTTGAGGGATTAATGCCCATTTCCGACGGCGCGCGTAAGTTCTTCCAGAAACACTTTAAAGGGCGCGAAGTCTTTATCGGTCTGGATACCGCAGTGACGTTAGGCCACCCGACCACCATCGCGGTTGGACTGCTGTTAATTCCCATCATGTTAATTCTGGCGAGCATACTGCCGGGCAATAAAGTCCTGCCGCTGGCTGATTTACCGGTTGCGCCGTTTTTTATCTGCATGGCCACGGTTATTCATCGCGGCGATCTGATTCGTACTCTGCTCAGCGGCATCATTGTCATGATTACCGTTCTGCTGATCGCCACCCAGTTTGCACCGTACTTTACCGATATGGCGCTCAAAGGCGGCTTTAGTTTCGCCGCTGAAAACGCGCAAATTACCGCGCTGTCGGTGGGAAATATGTTTGGCTGGTCAATATCTGAATTGATGTCGCTGGGCATGATTGGCGTGGTTATTGTGGTCGGCATTGTCGCCAGCATCATACTTGTCTTACGTAAACGTGAACTACCGGAATAAGGAGCAACCCAGAATGAGTTGGCTAAAAGAGGTAATAGGAACAGAAAAAGCCGTTATCGCCATGTGCCATTTACGGGCGTTGCCGGGCGATCCCGGGTTCGATACCAGGAAAGGCATGAACTGGGTAATTGACCGCGCCCATGACGATTTAATGGCGCTACAAAATGGCGGCGTGGATGCGGTGATGTTCTCCAACGAATTTAGTCTGCCTTATTTAACGAAAGTCAGACCGGAAACGACCGCCGCGATGGCAAGAATCATCGGTCAGTTAATGAGTGAAATCCGCGTACCGTTTGGGGTAAACGTGTTGTGGGACCCTGTGGCCTCGTTTGATTTGGCGATGGCAACCGACGCAAAATTTATTCGCGAAATTTTCACCGGCGCTTACGCCAGCGATTTTGGCGTCTGGGATACGAATGTCGGCGAAACCATTCGCCATCAACATCGCATCGGCGCAGGCCACGTGAAAACGTTGTTTAACATCGTTCCAGAAGCGGCGGTGTATCTGGGAAACCGGGATGTCTGTTCAATTGCGAAATCGACCGTATTTAACAATAACCCCGATGCTCTGTGCGTCTCGGGGCTGACGGCGGGCGCTCGCACGGATAGCGCCATACTGAAGCGGGTAAAAGAGACTGTCCCCGACACGGTCGTGCTGGCGAATACCGGGGTGTGTCTGGAAAACGTCGAGGAGCAGCTCTGCATTGCCGACGGATGCGTAACGGCAACCACGTTTAAAAAAGACGGCGTCTTCGCCAACTTTGTTGACCAGGCGCGCGTGGCGAAGTTTATGGAGAAAGTACGCCATATCCGACAATAAAATGGGGATAAGCAAAACGCTTATCCCCTGCAGAGAGCGATAACTCTTCTGCCGATCTCCGTCGCCTTCGCCAAAAGACACGCCGGGGATCGGTTTCAGAGTAACCCGAACCGGCAAGGAGTCAACGATCGATGATTAATGATGTTAAGTGGGTTCAGGCGCAACGCCATGCCAGCGACTGGCGACACGCGCTGGATATCGCCGTTCGTCCGCTGATTACCTTCGGCGCGGCGGCCCCCTGCTACCTGGACGGTATTATTGAGAACACCCTAAAATGGGGGCCATATTATCTTATCGCGCCGGGGATTGCGCTGCCCCATGCCAGACCGGAGCAAGGCGCCAACCATAATCAAATCAGCGTCACTACGTTAGCAACGCCGGTCGCTTTCGGCAATGCGGATTGCGATCCCATCTGGCTGTTGCTTTGCGCCAGCGCCACGGATGCCGAAGCACATATTCGCACCATTCAACGCATCAGCCAGTGGCTCGACTCGCCGGAAAGCGTCGCGATGCTGCAAGATGCGCCAAATGATGCCGCGCTTTTCGCGCAATTAACCGCATTGCGCTGATGGAGGTTTCGATGATCCTGCACCCTTCACTGGCCTCCGCCGATCCGCTGCGCTATGCCGAGGCGTTGACCGCTTTACACGATGCGCCTCTCGGCTCGCTGCATCTGGATATCGAAGATACCAGTTTCATCAACAATATTACCTTCGGTATGAAAACCATTCAGGCAGTCGCACAATACACTCGCCATCCGCTCTCATTTCATCTGATGGTCTCATCACCGCAACGCTGGCTACCCTGGCTTGCAGCTATCCGCCCCGGCTGGATTTTCATTCATGCCGAAAGCGTGCAAAACCCCTCGGAGATTCTGGCGGATATTCGCGCTATCGGGGCGAAAGCAGGACTGGCGCTTAACCCGGCAACGCCGCTATTGCCCTATCGTTATCTGGCATTGCAACTGGATGCGCTGATGATCATGACCAGCGAACCCGACGGGCGCGGGCAGCAATTTATCGCCGCGATGTGTGAAAAAGTGAGTCAGAGCAGAGAGCATTTCCCTGCTGCGGAATGCTGGGCGGACGGCGGTATTACACTTCGCGCCGCACGGCTGCTTGCCGCCGCAGGCGCACAGCATCTGGTGATTGGCCGGGCGTTGTTCACGACGGCGAACTATGATGTGACGTTGTCACAATTCACCGCGCTATAAAGGAGTCATATGCTGATGAGCCAACAGCGCCCCGACCGTATCAAACAGATGTTGCATTACCTTTGGCAACACAGGCACCTCTCAACACAACAAGCTATTGAGCTTTTTGGCTATGCAGAGGCAACCGTGCGCCGGGATTTTCACTATATCGCCAGCCGTTATCCCGGAATGGTTCGCGGCCATGGTTGTATTGACTTCGACGACAGTACGGAAGATAAAGAATATGTTTTCGACGTTAAGCGAACGTTACAAAGTGAGGCGAAACGCGAAATCGCCGCCCTCGCCCGCACGTTCATCAAGGATGGAGACTGCTTTTTTCTCGACTCCGGCTCCACCTGTCTGGAACTGGCAAAATGTCTGGTTGACGCCAAAGTAAAAGTCATTTGCAATGACATCAAAATCGCTAATGAACTGGGTGGCTTCCCACACGTAGAGAGCTACATTATTGGCGGACTGATCCGCCCCGGCTACTTTTCGGTGGGCGAGAGCCTGGCGCTGGAGATGATTAACGCCTTTGCCGTTGAACGCGCCTTTATCTCCTGCGATGCGCTGTCGATTGAAACGGGCATCACCAACGCTACCATGTTTGAAGTGGGCGTTAAAACGCGCATTATTCAGCGCTCACGCGAGGTCATATTGATGGCCGATCACTCAAAGTTTGATACTGTAGAACCCCATGCGGTGGCGACGCTGTCCTGTATTACTACCATTCTTAGCGACAGTGCGCTCCCGTCTGCTATCGCCCGACGTTATCAGCAAGCGGGATGCCGTCTCATCATGTCAACCCCCTCATCAGGAGCGCGTTAATGGACATCAGGCAAATGAACAAAACCCATCTGGAGCACTGGCGCGGATTGCGAAAACAGCTCTGGCCTGATCACCCGGACGACGCCCATCTGGCGGACGGCGAAGAAATTCTGCAAGCCGATCATCTGGCATCATTTATTGCGATGGCAGACGGGGTGGCGATTGGCTTTGCGGATGCCTCAATCCGCCACGATTATGTCAATGGTTGTGACAGTTCGCCCGTGGTTTTCCTTGAAGGTATTTTTGTTCTCCCCTCATTCCGTCAACGCGGCGTAGCGAAACAATTGATTGCAGCGGTGCAACGATGGGGAACGAATAAAGGGTGTCGGGAAATGGCCTCTGATACATCGCCGGAAAATACAATTTCCCAGAAAGTTCACCAGGCGTTAGGATTTGAGGAAACAGAGCGCGTCATTTTCTACCGGAAGCGTTGTTGAGGAAAATCATACAGGAAAAGGTCGGGTATAGTACCCGACCTTTATATTACTGGGGCAGCTCTTTTTCAGTTAACAAGCGTGTCGTTTTCACTTGTTCAATATTCCTGGCGCTACCCAACATCATGTTAATTGTCAGCTCTTTGTTTAGCTGTTCAATCACTGATGCCACACCCTGAGCGCCGCCAAGATTAAGACCGTATAATACAGGCCGGCCAACCGCCACAATATCCGCTCCGCTGGCTAACGCTTTGAATACGTGCGAACCACGGCGTACTCCACTGTCAAAAATAATAGGCACTCGCTTGTTGACGACTTTTGCAATCGCAGGAAGCATATCGAATGAGGACGGCCCGCTGTCTAATTGACGGCCACCATGGTTAGAAACCCATATTCCTGCGGCCCCGGCCTGGATAGCAATTTCAGCATCCTCCGGCGACTGAATGCCTTTTACGATAACCGGCAGACCGGAAATACGATGTACATAGGCAATATCCTCCGGCGTAAAGGCTTGTTTAGCCTGCGCGTAAATTTCACTTATCCCTGCCCCTTTGCCGGTTTTTGAACCATCGTCATTTTTTCTGGCGAACATTTCCAGGTTTGCAAAGCCCAACGGGAACTGGAAGTTATTTTTAATATCTTC
This sequence comes from Salmonella sp. 741265073_HBA, assembly GCF_046569105.1. Lineage (NCBI taxonomy): Bacteria > Pseudomonadati > Pseudomonadota > Gammaproteobacteria > Enterobacterales > Enterobacteriaceae > Salmonella > Salmonella sp. 741265073_HBA. Next base: position 138,238 of record NZ_JBKFRY010000003.1, read on the forward strand.
TTCCCGATAACCACCGACAGGCGAATCTACGGTCAGAATAATCGCTTTAGCGCCATGCTTTACCGCTTGTGCAAGAATAAATTCGTTAAACTGATTATTCTTACTCATATAAAGCTGGAAGAAGAACGGATTTTTCCCGGAAACGTTAGCCACCTCTTCGATGGTCTTGTTGCCATAAGTGCTCAACGAGAAAATCGAACCGACCTGCGCCATGCCTTTCGCCGTCGCCAACTCTCCGGAGGCGTGGGCCAGGCCCTGCGCTGCCATCGGTGCCTGGATTATAGGCGTTTTAAGCGGAATACCCAGTAGCTGCGTTGATAAATCGATCTCTTTTAACTCAATGCCCTGTAATACGCGCGGCATAATATATTTTTTGTCAAAGCTTTCGGTGTTGCTGCGAAGGTTATTCTCATCTTCGGCTCCACCGCGAATATAACCAAATGCCCCTTTCTCCATTCTGGCCTGAACGCGCGCTTCCAGAGAGGCTACGTTCGTCATTTTTATTGCTTTTTCGTCCGTGCTGGCTTTGTACTCTTCAGCATAAGCCAGGCCTGACGTTGCCAACATCGCCAGCGAGGCCACTACCCGAATGAGGTGATGAGTTTTCATCATTATTCCTTTTATTGCTTAACCGCTTCTGCCTGGATTTTTATATCGACAACTTTCGTCATCCCCATATCGACCAGATAATCTACACCCCACTGGGTGCGATCTATTTGCGTGACAAAATCACCACCGCAAACCTGCGCCTTGAATATCGGGCTCATATAACAGCCAAACTTGGTGGTGGTTAAGGTAACGGGCTTAGTTACTCCCTTCATTGTTAGCAAACCGTCAATAGAAACCGGTTTATTATCTTCAAAATGCCATTTTGTCGATTTAAATACTATTTCTGGATATTTTTCCGCATCCAGAATATCACTACTGCGGATATGGTTATCAAACGCATCCACCCCGGTATTTAAGGCGCTCACAGGAATCGTCACACGCATCTCTGCGACTTGCTTTTCCGGCTGATATTTCAGTTCGCCGCTAATAGCATAAAACCCGCCATGATTGGTTGAGGTCTGGAAATGATCGATATTAAATACCGCATTGGTATGCGTATTATCAAATTTATATACATCTGCATGAGCAGCACTTAATAAACCCAGAGACAGGACAGCACCAAGAAAACTCTTTTTCATTATATTCACTTTATATCTTAAATAAGGTGAAGCTATCTTAATGTCCCCTGTCCGCAGGATCGAGAGGGATAAACAGGAAGGACTGTTGCAAAAATAGAACGATGGAAAGGCCGTGTCACAAAAACAGCGGCTCACGAATGAATTTATGCCAGGGCAATTTCCGCAACCTGTACCGCCGTTGTGGCGGTACAGAAGGCAAACTGACTAACGCATGATACGATCGTCGACATAACGGCGCTTATCCGGCGCAGGCGGGAAATACTGATACAGCCAGGTTTCGCTGATAGCCTCCCCCTGGCAGCGCAGGAACATACGCATATCCACCGGTGCCGTAGAATCCGAGGTCGGATACCAGTCAAACTGGATACGATAACCGTCGAAAGGCTCTACGTAGAGGATCTCAATCTGCTTCGCCTCGCCACTGGAGAGCGTAATTACCGGCTCAATGCCTTTTGGCGCGGCCGCTTTCAGATCGCCGCCGACAAAATCAATAGCAAAACGGCGCGCCCATTTATCCGGGTAATGTTCGCCCGGCGCCCAACCTTCGGGAAAGCCGCCCATCCCTGTACGGGTCGCCATGACCCGCGCAAGCGGCGATTGTACCGGCGGCTGCGCGCTCCAGTACAAACGATAATTGAACGCCAGCGTATCCCCGGCTTTGATCGCTTTTTCCGGCTGCCAGAAACAGACCACATTATCCAGAGTTTCACCAGTGGTTGGGATCTCCATCAGGCTAACTGCACCTTTCCCCCACTTACTGCGCGGCTCCACCCACAGGCTCGGACGTTTGTTGTACCAGCCCATCACATCCTGATAATGCGAGAAATCGCGATCGAGTTGCAGCAGGCCGAACCCTTTCGGGTTATCGTCCATATATGCATTGAACTGCAATTTCTGCGGATTATTCAGCGGGCGGCAAATCCACTCGCCGTTACCCCGCCACATCGCCAGCCGATCGGAATCGTGAATTTGCGGATGAATGGTGTCGCATACCCGGCGTTCATTATTCCCACAGCTAAACATACTGGTCATCGGCGCAATGCCAAGTTGCTTAATATCTTTACGGGCGTAGAGATGGTTTTCTACATCCATGATCACCTGCGATTTTTCGCAATGAATCACAAATTTATACGCGCCCGTCACGCTGGCGCTGTCCAGCAGAGCGTAAACGGTAAACGTAGTATCGCCCGGCTTCGCGGTGTCAAACCAGAATGCGGTGAAGTCAGGGAACTCTTCCTGACCGTCAGTATAGGTATCTATCGCCAGCCCGCGAGCCGACAGGCCATACTGATAAGTATCATCTACCGCCCGGAAATAACTGGCGCCCAGGAAGGAGACGACATCGCGCCGCGCCAGTTCCGGCGCTTTAAAGACACGGAAACCGGCGAAACCGAGATCGCTCTGCCCTTCCAGTTGCGTCGTATCGACGCCGGCATCGTTGTATTTAAACAGTTCCGGGCGAAAATGAATCTCGCGAGCAAGATGCGTCGTCGTATCAACGGAAAACATGCGTACGCGACGACGAAAGCCCATCCCTACGTGGAAAAACTGAATATCGAGCTGCCGGTTGGCAACACCGTTCCAGAGTGAATGCGCCGCATCATACTGAATGCTGTTATAGGCCTGCGGCGTCAGATTGGCGAGCGTATCCGGCAAGGGGCCCGGCGCGCCGCCCCAGGGCTTTTTCGCTAACGCCTGGGCCATTGATTGCAGACCAGCAAAATCAAAACGGACAATTTTACCATCCGCAATATCGGATTCCGCGGCAAACGCCGCCTGAGAAAAGAGGGAAGCAATACCGCTGGAACCGCACACGGCGGCCATTGCCATTGAACCTTTAATAAATCGTCTACGATTCATACCTGAAAATGAGTCCTTCTGGTCTTGTGAATGGTCCCGCGCTGGTTTTTTCAGCAGCAAGAATGTGCCCGTTTCTGACCGCTCACTCTAGACAAAATTCATTAATAATCCAATTGTTGGTCGCCTGGAAACTGTGCAAAAGCGTAAATATTTTATGTCGATAAGAACCGACCGAATCGGATGTAAACCTCACGCAGCATTCTTCAGGTTATGAAAAGTTTATTCCAGACTAACGTGATGTTTCATGACTCGTTTAAACAGCGCCAGACGCGCACGCATAAAGCGGTTTTCCACTTTAAAACCGGCAAGTTTGTTCAGCCCAATCCGCAACAGACGATCTCGCCCCCGAATGCTGGCGGGCCAGCGAACCGGGCCGTGCAGCACGTCGCGCGTGCGGCTGGCATGACGAGCGAAATTCACCCAGTAATCCGCCACCTGCGAGGCAAAGGCCAGGTCATTCTCATTCACATAATGGCATGTGGGCTCAGACCGCGTTAACGTATCGAATACATACGGTATTTCATTGCCATGACAGGCGCCATTCGCGTAGGTGTTATGCTCCGCTTCGGCGACATAATCAAACCAGTAACGCCAGCACGGTTCGCCGATCCGCTGCTGCGCTTGCATGACGACATAACCCAACGTGGTAAATACCATATCCCGACAGACCTGCCGCCCTAGCGCTTCGTCGCCTTTCACTCCAGGATAAAGCAGCCGGATTAACCCCAGACCAACACGCCGCTCACGGCGCATTTTTTGAATTTGACCGGCAATATCGACGCCAAAAACTGCCAATACGCTGGCTTCATCGCTATTCGAGCCGATCATCACCGGTATCGGATGCTGTTTCGCCGCAAAGAAGGTCTCCAGCATCGGATGCGGCAGCACGACGTCGCCGGAAATCGGTGTCGGCGCAATTTTAAAAGGCGCGTCCAGCGGCCAAAACGTCTCTGCCGGTAAAGCGCGTAGCTGTTCGGCAGTGGCATTGGCTAAACCAAGATGTTCCGCCAGCACAACGCCTTTTTTTAGCGCCACCTCGCGGGGCGTATCCGGCAGCGTATAACCACTCTGAATAATCGCTTTATGAAAAAGCCCCTTCGCCAACGGCGAAGCCATCAACGACAGCACGCTGCGGGCGCCGGCGGATTCGCCAAATAACGTCACATTCTGCGTATCGCCGCCAAATGCGGCAATATTGTCCTGCACCCAACGCAGCGCAGCGATTTGATCGAGTAAAGCGAAATTATGAATACACTCCGCCTCTTCGCCTTCCAGCGCCGGATGCGCGAAAAAGCCCAGATGGCCAAGCCGATAATTGACCGTCACCACGATCGCGCCGCGCTTCGCCAGCGCTTGACCGTCATAGGGCGGCAAACTTCCCGCGCCAATAGTGTAACCGCCGCCGTGTAGCCAGACCATGACCGGCAACGGTTCATGACGTACGGCGGGAGCCCAGACGTTCAGGTAGAGACAGTCTTCGGAAAAATTTCCCGGATCGCCGCCGCCGAGTTCACGACACCAGGTAATATCCTGCCAACTGGCGCAGGAGAAACAATCCGCCTGGCGCACATCCTGCCAGGGCGTAACAGGCTGCGGCGCACGCCAGCGTAGCTCCCCTGTTGGCGGCGCGGCATAAGGTATACCGCGCCAGATATGGATTTCTTCCTGTACGACGCCCACGATTTTACCGTGACGCGTCGCCACCAGCGGGATGGAGGGATTCAACATAACGCCTTCCTTTTACAGTATCCTCACAGCCTGTGAAGCTTACCGCTTTTAAAGCAGACCGCAACGGCGTTTACTGCGTTCTTCCGCTTCCTGATATAACGAAAATTCATCCCGTACTGCACATCCCAGCGCCTGTTCAAAGGCGTCGCGGCTGGCATTACCGTGCCTTCTGGCCAGCGTTTCATTTCCCAAATTCGACTGAAAAATGCCGGCTGCGCTGACCGGAAGAAAATCTTCATAGGTAATCGGCTGCGCGATCACCCAACCGCGTTCAATAAGCGGCTGCGGATCGTCGCCAGGATGAATCGCCTGACGATGCGCCTCGCCGGAAGGCGTTAAGCGATAGCGGAACCAGGCAAGCCCCTGCTGGCGAAGCAGAAATTCGCTATCCGGAAAGGCGTTAAAGACCTCCTGCAAATGGAGTTGATGCGTGAAGTTATCCTTACCCGTTCCCGCCTTGTGCAATAGTTCATCATATAATCGACGACCTTTTGGCGTCAGCGCGACGCCACGTTGCTCAATTTCGCCGAAGCGCGCCGTGTGCGTACCCTGCTTTTCATCAACGAAGAGCACCTGCTCTTCCAGGGCTTTGAAACTGGTTTGCCGCAACAGAATAGGCACTTCGCGGCGAGGCGGACCTTCGATAAGAATTTTAGGCGTAATGCCGCACTCCGGCATCATGGCCTGTACCCGGTCGATATCCAGAGTACGCGGCGTCAGATGGTTAATGTGACATCCCGGAAAACAGACCACGTCGGCAATTAAACGATGCTCACGATGCAGGCTGCGGTACGTTTCTTCATCAACGGTAGCCTGACGATGCCAGCGAAAAGTCTCCAGCGTTTCACGGACAAATTCTTCGGCCTGAGCAGCACTAAAACCGCCCTGCTCGTCGTACTCATCCAGCAATTGTCGGCAGCGCGATGTAAAAATATCCCGCTGCGATAAGATTTCCGCCGCCCGCTGGCGTAATGCCGCGTTTTCAATGAGCTCCAGGCGTAATAGTGAAGTGAACATGCGAAAGGGATTACGCGAGAGCGAAGCCTCGTCAATGGGACGAAATGCCGTGGAGTGCACAGGCACGCCCGCCTGAGAGAGATCGTAATAACTTACTGGGTACATCCCCATGATGGCGAATATCCGACGCAAGGTAGAAAGTTCTTCTGCGGTGCCAACACGAATGGCGCCATGTCGTTCCACGTTCAATCGCGCCAGTTCATCGGCATTAGCCAACTGCTCATGCAGTTTGGGATTATTTTCCAGCACCGCCAGATTCACGTCAGCCACAAGTTCCAGTAACGTACCGTACTGCGGAACTTCCTGCTGGTACATTGCCGACATTGCCTGCGAAAAGTGTTCCCGAATCTCATCTGCCGTGATGGTGTTCGCCATAATGTCATGCCTCCAGTGAATGTTACCTGGAGTGTAGAAAACCTCATCCATTCCGGGGAGAAGAATTTACAAACTGTGATCCGGCCTGAATTCATTGTGTAGGACGGATTGACATGAGCTGGCGTATCCCCAACCAGATCGCGGCTTAACACGCTTAACGGCAGTTGAATCATCAGTAAAATAAAACAGTTGTAACTTGAAATGGTAAAATGTTAATAATATTTTGCTATCAGGTTATCAAAAACAAACAACTTTACTTGTCACCCGCACGGCTCTGTTTTTAACATCGCTTATGGAAAAAAATGGTCTGTTTAGTCAGCGCATTCGGTTGCGCCACCTTCATACATTTGTCGCCGTTGCGCAACAGGGAACTCTGGGGCGCGCGGCTGAAACCCTTAACCTGAGCCAGCCAGCGCTTTCTAAAACGCTGAACGAACTGGAACAACTCACCGGAACCCGTCTGTTCGAACGCGGGCGACTGGGCGCGCAATTAACGGTTCCTGGCGAACAATTTTTGACTCATGCGGTAAAAGTATTAGATGCATTGAATACCGCCGGGCAGGCGCTGAATCGCAAAGAGGACGCCAGCGCCGATGTGGTGCGTGTTGGCGCGCTCCCCACCGCTGCGCTGGGTATACTCCCGGCGGCTATTGGGCGGTTCCATCAACAGCAAAAATCGACCTCGTTACAGGTCGCGACCATGAACAATACGATGTTGCTTGCAGGTCTGAAATCAGGCGAGATCGATCTGGGTATTGGCCGCATGTCAGACCCGGAATTAATGGGCGGTTTAAATTACGAACTGCTGTTTTTAGAATCGCTTAAATTAGTGGTACGCCCCGGTCATCCCCTGTTACAGGAGACGATCACGCTCAGTCGGGTTATGGAGTGGCCGGTAGTCGTCTCGCCAAAAGGCACGGTACCGCGCCAGAATGCGGAAGCCCTGTTGCAAAGCCAGGGGTGTAAAATGCCTGCCGGATGTATCGAAACGCTATCCGCATCGTTATCACGACAACTGACCGTAGATTACGATTACGTCTGGTTCGTCCCCTCTGGCGCGGTTAAAGAAGATCTTCGCCAGGCGACACTGGTCTCATTACCCGTGCCGACCCAGAGCGCAGGCGAACCGATAGGTATTCTTACGCGAGTTGATATCCCGCTCTCAACCGGGGCGCAAATGCTGATTGCGGCGATCCGTAAATCGATGCCGCTGTGATAGCGGCAGTCGGACATTAAGCGCGCCCGCGGCTAAAATAGCCCGCTGGCGCAACGCTTATTAAAGGAAGGATGATCGCATCGTCGCGCCAGTATTCTGTAAACGAAACGCATCAACGGCTTGCGTCAAGTGGGCGGCCTGTTCTTCAAGCGAAGCCGCCGCCGCGGACGCCTCTTCGACCAGCGACGCGTTTTGTTGCGTAACCTTGTCCATCTCAGAAATCGCCTGACTGACCTGAACAATACCGCGACTTTGCTCATCAGAAGCTGCCGCGATGTCGAGCATAATATCGGTGACGCGTTTGACGGCATCCACAATCTCATTCATGGTGCTCCCTGCAGCGATAACCTCTTCGGAGCCTTGTTCAATCAGGCTGACCGATGCGCCGATCAAGCCTTCAATCTCTTTTGCCGCCTGCGCGCTGCGACTGGCGAGGGTACGAACCTCACTGGCGACCACCGCAAAACCGCGTCCTTGTTCCCCGGCGCGTGCCGCCTCGACCGCCGCGTTTAGCGCCAGGATGTTGGTCTGGAAAGCGATACTGTTAATGACGGCGGTAATTTCCGAGATTTTTTTCGAGCTGGTGGAAATATTCCCCATCGTTTGTACGACCCCGGAAACCATCTGGCCTCCGCGACTGGCTTTACCGGAAGCATCTTCCGCCAGTTTGCTGGCGTGATGCGCATTATCCGCATTCTGTTTAACGGTTGCCGTCAACTGTTCCATACTGGCTGCGGTCTGTTCAATGGCGGCAGCCTGCTGTTCAGTACGAGAAGATAAATCCGTATTACCGGCGGTAATTTCGCTGGTGCCTCGATAAATTTCCTCCGCCCCCTGACGAACCGCCCCTACCGTTTGTTGCAACGCATGCTGCATTTGCTGAAGATGATGACTCAGACGACCAATTTCACTGCGTCCTGTGGGCTCGTCAGCCATGGTTAGATCGCCCGCCGCAATGCGTTCGATACGTGACGCAGACTGCTGCAAGGGTTGTATCACCGTGCGACGCAGCACCATGAAGGTCATTAACGTCAATACCAGCGCCAACGTAAATGCGCCAATCATAAACATCATACCGAGCCGGGTACGTTGGTAAGCCTGTTCGCTAAGTAGTCTTGCCCGCTCGGTGCGCAGTTCAATCGCTTTCAACAGGACATGGTTATATGCGGCATCCAGTTGTTTTGCCTGCTCGTTTTCATGATTAATGATCGCTTCGAACATGCCATTTTTGGCAAATTTCAGCATCGGTTGCAGGCCGTTGATATAGGCGGTGTAGCGGGCGTTTAACTCGTTATCCAGCGCGTCATCGGCGGGTGTTTTCACCGCTCTGGACATATAAGCGTTAAAGCCGTCCTGAGACTGCTTGATCCGCGTTTCCGCAGCGGCAATATTGGCTTTCATTTCATCCATTTCAGCAATCCGGCTCGCCGCGCCAGCGTGGATCATATTGATACGTGCGGTACGTAAGTGGTTAGCGCTGTTGGATAATCCCATCCGTACCTGAATCTCGTCCGTGACATCACGCTGATCGCGATCGGCCTGTAACAGAAAATAGCCTGCCAGCCCGGCGCTCAAAGCAAAAAGAAGAAGGATGCCACCGAGAATGGAGGAAAACAGCGGAACCAGCCGAATATGATGCAGGAAGCCCAGTTTATGCGAGGCTTGCATCGAGAATGTGTTGCCCATGACCGTCGACTCTCTTGTAAGTTTTATGCGTAAAACACGCCCGTTAGATAGTCATCGGCACTTCGTAACGTTTGCTTATCGCGAAAAGCATCGCCTTCGTCACATTTTCACAACATTCATTCCAGAAAATTCAGAAAAGCGCCAGCGGAAAATCCGCTGGCGGATGAATCAGTTATCGCCAAAGTGGATAACAGTACGGATGGATTTACCCTGATGCATCAGTTCAAAGGCATCGTTAATCTGCTCCAGCGGCAGGCGGTGAGTAATAAAAGGATCTAAACGGATTTTACCGTTCATCGCATCTTCGACCATCCCTGGCAGCTGCGTGCGCCCTTTCACGCCGCCAAAGGCGGAGCCACGCCAGACGCGACCGGTCACTAGCTGGAAGGGACGGGTTTTGATTTCCTGCCCTGCTCCCGCTACGCCAATAATAATGCTTTCGCCCCAGCCTTTATGACAACATTCCAGCGCCGCTCGCATCACGTTAACGTTGCCGATACATTCAAAACTGAAATCTACGCCGCCATCAGTAAGCTCAACAATAACGTCCTGGATCGGTTTGTCGTAATCATTCGGATTAATAAAGTCCGTAGCCCCCATTTCGCCCGCCAGCGTAAATTTTTCCGGATTCGTGTCGACAGCTAAAATACGCCCGGCTTTAGCCTGAACCGCGCCCTGAATAACCGCCAGCCCAATACCGCCTAAACCAAAAACGGCAACGGTGTCGCCCGCTTTCACTTTAGCGGTGTTATGGACGGCGCCAATACCCGTCGTCACGCCGCAGCCCAACAGACACACTTTATCCAGCGGCGCCTGCGGGTTCACTTTCGCCAGAGAAATTTCCGCGCAAACGGTATATTCGCTGAACGTGCTGGTTCCCATATAGTGATAAACGGGGTCGCCGTTATAAGAAAAGCGGGTAGTGCCATCCGGCATCAGCCCTTTTCCCTGAGTGGCGCGTACGGCCTGGCAAAGGTTAGTTTTACCTGACTTACAGAACTTACACTCGCCGCATTCCGCCGTGTACAGTGGAATAACATGGTCGCCGGGTTTCAGGCTGGTGACCCCCTCGCCGACCTCGACTACCACGCCGCCGCCTTCGTGACCCAGGACTGCCGGGAATACGCCTTCCGGATCATCGCCGGAAAGGGTAAAAGCATCGGTATGGCAAACGCCGGTATGGGTGATTTTGACCAGAACTTCGCCTTTTTTCGGCGGCGCAACGTCAATCTCGACAATTTTTAGCGGCTGACCGGGACCAAAAGCAACTGCTGCACGTGATTTCATATATCTCTTCCTGTTACGGTGAGGGAAATTGTTATTTTAGATAAGCGCGAAGAAGATGGCCGATTTCCGCCATCCGAACCGCGCGCTGATCTGGCGTAGTTTCCCCGCTGACCAGCTCATCTTTCAGATGGATCTCAACCATTTCACTCATCAGGCCATTAGACGCGCCGCGCACGGCGGCAATCTGTTGCAGAATAGCCAGACAAGGTTCGCCAGACTCAAGCGCTCGCTCCAGCGCTTCGACCTGCCCGCGAATGCGACGAACGCGGGTAAGGATACGTTTTTTATCTTCAGGTGAATGCGGCATTCGACCTCCATATACTATAGGGGGGTATACTATCAGAATTTTATATTTATGTAATTGTAAAATTACACACAATATAAAAATCAATAGCTTATAGATTTCCGGCATAGACCATCAAGAATCAGTTCACATTCAGCATATTCAGCTCACGAGAACTTTTTCAGGCTACAGACAATAAACGCCAAAGCTTCTTTTATATGCTGCAATGTTTTGCCCGACTGGAGTACAGAGGTAATGCCGGTGAATCCAGTCCCATTACCCAGAAGTAAATATTTGCTCAATAGTTTTTATTTACTCACCAGGTGGTAATGAATAAAGGTTATGATATGCAGATGTCAGTCTTGTAAGAACGTAACATCACAACTGCGATACACCGCCGACGGCTAGCGAAAATATCTCAACCCTGTGTCTTTCCTGGCTTAGTCAATGTGGACAAAAAATCAAATGAGCGTTATTTGAAAGATTTTTAATACCCAAAAGCGTCATCATTATTGTTAATTTGAAATCAATCTCAGGTAATAATCCATGCCTATTTCGATTTGTAAACATGGTGCTCCTTTTGTTGTTCAACATGAAAATGGGTACGGTTCCGGTGCAAGTCAGTCATCATCACTTTTCAAATCAATCCGCCATATTAGCAACTCTCATGAGGCAATAAACTTTATAAGTTGCTATAGTGCAAATGGAAGCTGTTTTTCCAATGCACAGATGCTAGCCAATGCCTCAGGGAGCCCTGTTATAGGTTACTATGGGAAAATAAATAAGTTAACAGCCAATCTGGATAATAGCGGTCGTATATTCCGCCCACAGCATAAGCTTGCGGCCAGGATTTGTTATGTAGGTAATCGGCTTCTGAGCGGTCCAATTCAACTTGGGTTTGGCCTGAAACATCTGCTAAACTGCCACTCAGATGGTAATGTCAGATAAAGTGTCATGCCATGCCCTTCCCGGCATTGCTATTCCACAGCCTACAGATATGGGCGCTCAGTTCTTTCTCTAATCTCTGCCATGGGAAGCTCTGGCGTCATTTCACGCTCTTGCCAACCAGTATTTTATTAAAGTCTGACTTTTACCAGGGTAATTTCATAAGAGTGTCCATCTTCTGGTCTAAAAATAATAAATCTATTGTTATTTTTAGTAAAGGATTTCGACAAAATAAAACTATCATGATACCTGGCCAGGACGTAGTACCAGCCTCCATCATACAATATCATTTCGTATTCTTTCTTTAATTGTGGCTTATAGATCCCAACAAAAAAAGAAAATATAAAAAAATATATAATAAAACCAATCATAACTATAGTGAAACAATGTCTTCGCACCCAACTGAGTTGCGTAAAACAAATCACTGGCATCAATTTACTATAAAAACGCATCCCCACCGATAGGCATAAAGCCACCAGTAAAATGATAAAAAAAAGCTCCCACAAAAACGATTCTGTTAAGAGAGAAAACTCGATAACAATTGGAATAAAGAACAAGACCGCTGCCAAAAAAAGGCGTAAGAAGCTAAGGTCGTGAATACGTGCTTTTTGCTTTACTAAAAAAAATAATAGAATACCCACTCCCCACGCTATTATGAATATAGCCATCAGGCTAATCGCATGGAATAGACTTCGGGCAATGTTGTCAGGGCCGACGCCTACATACCACCACGGGAAACCATAGTACGCGGAGACGCCCCAGCCATAAAAATAGGCGCTCCCCCATCCCAGACCACCTAAATAGGCCAAAAGCATTGAAGAGTTTTTAATAATTGAATCATCACTCATTATAGTTAACTCACTTAAGAAATATTTAATATGAAAATAGAAATCAACACGTTATATAAAACACCACCCCCTTGGAAATAATAGCTTGATGATAAGCTTACCTAATTTTCCTGAGTATCAAGCCAGCTCATACCCACGCCAGCACACTAAAATCAGGAGTGGCTACTTTTTTTAGAGGTTTGCCTTAACCAGACGCACAGTCAATAATGATAGCAGTCAGATAATATGTACCCGGCATTAACCTCACGTTGTTGATGATATATTTACTTCGTTGAAAAATAATAAATATTGCATGTGTTTTTTGGCGGCGACAAACTGTTAAAGAAGCGCAATTCTATATACACCATTTACCTGATTACTTTTCTTGCTAATATTTGTTAATTAATGTTTTGCTAAAGCGTGATTAATTAGTAAGGAGGACACTATGCCATTGAGTGTTGGACAGGGTTATTTCACATCATCTATCAGTGCTGAAAGATTTAATGCGATAAAAGAAAGCGCACGCCTTCCGGAATTAAGTTTATGGGAGAAAATCAAAGCGTACTTCTTCACCACCCACCATGCAGAGGCGCTCGAATGTATCTTTAAACTTTACCACTATCAGGAACTGAATCTAACACCGGTACAGGTTCGTGGAGCCTACATCAAACTTCGAGCCTTAGCGTCTCAGGGATGTAAAGAACAGTTTATTATAGAATCACAGGAACACGCCGACAAGTTGATTATTAAAGGTGATAATGGTGAAGATATTCTATCTATTGAGGTTGAATGTCATCCGGAAGCTTTTGGCCTTGCCAAAGAAATCAATAACTTACATCCCAAGCCAAAAAATATTTCTTTGGGTGATATTACCAGACTGGTATTTTTTGGCGACAGTTTATCTGACTCCATGGGGCGTATGTTTGAAAAAACACATCATATCTTACCCTCCTATGGTCAATACTTTGGCGGAAGGTTTACTAATGGATTTACCTGGACTGAGTTTTTATCGTCCCCACACTTCTTAGGTAAAGAGATGCTTAATTTTGCTGAAGGGGGAAGTACATCGGCAAGCTATTCATGCTTTAATTGCCTCGGCGACTTTGTATCAAATACGGACAGACAAATCGCATCTTACACCCCTTCTCACCAGGACCTGGCGATATTTTTATTGGGGGCTAATGACTATATGACACTACACAAAGACAATGTAATGATGGTCGTTGAGAAACAAATTGATGATATTGAAAAAATAATTTCCGGTGGAGTTAATAATGTATTGGTCTTGGGAATTCCCGATTTGTCTTTAACACCCTATGGCAAACATTCTGATGAAAAAAGAAAACTTAAGGATGAAAGCATCGCTCACAATGCCCTGTTAAAAACTAATGTTGAAGAATTAAAAGAAAAATACCCCCAGCACAAAATATGCTATTACGAGACTGCCGATGCATTTAAGGTGATAATGGATGTGGCCAGTAATATTGGTTATGATACGGAAAACCCTTATACTCACCACGGCTATGTACATGTTCCCGGGGCTAAAGACCCTCAGCTGGATATACGTCCACAATACGTCTTCAACGACCTGGTCCATCCAACCCAGGAGGTCCATCATTGTTTTGCCACAATGTTAGAAAGTTTTATAGCTCATCATTATTCCACTGAATAATGTTCCATCGGCTGCGGTACGCCGTGAGTAAAACATCGTTCAATATCATAGTGCCAGTGGCATGAAAATATGATGCTGTCTTTGCTGCCGGTTGGTCAATGAGTGATACATACTCTATGTTCAGTAAGACAAAAATGGATAGAGTCGATAGATCGCCACCGTAACTACAATACTCACTATCACACTGACGATAAAGTATGTTTTGAATGGCTGCTTTTGCGTTTTATGACGGAAGAGTTGTTGACCAACAATCGCACCAGGCCACCCACCGACAACCCCAAACACCAATAAAGTGGATTCCGGCACTCTGCGCCAGGTTTTACGTGCCGCCGTTTTGTCTATACCGTAGATCGCCAGCGTTAGCACATTGGCAAGCAGGAACCACATCGCGACGGGATGCGATGTAAAAATGCTTCCGACCGCAGCGGAGATCAGGAGCAAATAACAAAAGCGGTTAAGATACATATTATTATGTCATAGCAATGATTAGGGGCATCGAAGCCCATTATACGCGATACATGCGCCTATGTGATGTAGAATTTTCTTTTCACTCAGCCAACGAGTCATCAAGGATTCATTTTTAATTACCATGGTAATCATAAGGTAATTAACGTGTTGTGAACACGATTAAAATGGGTAGAGCCACCGAAAATGTTACCACCTTAACCGTTGCCAGGATAACTTAATGAAGAACCCTCTTTATTGCTGTTTGTTATCCGGTTGGCAGTCTTAGTTTTGGATTTATTTATCGTATTTATATTTATTACATAAGATGTACGATGTTAATTTGAGAATTTTATCTCGAAAACCGTATATATTAAGATATTTCTGAATTAAGATTATTATCGATTAAAACAAGTTAACGTTTTGATAAACATAACAACATCGTCAGAACTCCTGATTTGTTGTCGCTTGTTCATAAGACAAATAATTTATATGCTTGCAAATATAGATAGCACGCAAATCAACTTAGCTCAGAAAATGTATTTGACAAGCAAAGATAAGTCTTTATATTGGCCGTGAATAGAGTGGTAAGATGATACTTAGAGACATTAAAGGCACCGTCACTGAAGCATTTATCTGCTTATCATGTAAATATGTATGCGTAAATGGAGCATAAACTATGTCCAGTATACTAATGTCTATGGTATCTTTACATTTTCACCTTTCATGGGGTCGCTGCACTCATATCCAGTTGATATCTCATGGTATATTCAATCCATTCCCTTTGATGATTCCTGTCAAACCTCCTGATTAAATTAGTTAACAGCGATGGAATACATAACGTTAAGTACTTTACGCCTGCAAATGTCAGGTTCACGCCCTAATGCTTAATTTATAATACGCATTACCTTACCACAGGAAATAGATAGCATGTTATCCAAAAAAATTGGCTTATCGATGATAGTGTTGGGAATAATGTCGTCTTCAGCTTTTGCTGATAGCATCGTTGAAGGGAAAACACTCAATGTCGCAGTATCACCGGCCTCTCCCCCTATGTTATTTAAAAGTGCTGATGGCAAATTGCAGGGGATAGATCTGGAGCTTTTTACGTCTTACTGTCAGTCACGGCATTGTAAGCTAAACATCACCGAATATGCCTGGGATGGAATGCTTGGCGCAGTGGCGAGTGGTCAGGCAGATGTCGCATTTTCGGGAATTTCAATCACAGATAAACGTAAGAAAGTTATTGATTTTTCTGAACCTTATTACATCAACTCTTTTTATCTGGTCAGTATGGCCAATCATAAAATAACGCTCAATAACCTCAATGAATTAAATCAATATTCTATTGGATACCCTCGAGGAATGGCTTACTCCGACCTTATCAAAAACGATCTGGAGCCCAAAGGATACTACTCGTTAAGTAAAGTAAAATTATATCCAACCTATAATGAGACGATGACTGATCTAAAAAATGGTAATCTTGATCTGGCTTTTATAGAAGAGCCGGTTTATTTTACCTTCAAAAATAAGAAAAAGATGCCGATAGAAAGTCGTTATGTTTTCAAGAATGTTGATCAACTTGGCATTGCCTTTAAGAAAGGCTCCCCCGTGCGCGATGATTTTAACTTATGGCTTAAAGAGCAAGGGCCACAAAAAATATCTGGCATCGTCGATAGCTGGATGAAATAGTAAGCTATGTCATCAGGTAATATGCTGGCTATCTTTTATTTCCTATTGGAAGGGATTGGTAATACGCTGCTTGTAACCTTTACCTGTTTTCTCTCAGCGTTTTTGACCGGGCTTACAGTCGCCGTATTACGGCGACTATCCCCCCTTCCACTACAGAAGATACTCGATGTACTGGTCTTTATTCTTCGGGGAATTCCAATACTTATTGCTGTTTTTCTTGTTTATTTTGGATTGCCATCGATTGGCATATATGTTTCACCTCTGGTGGCCATGAACCTCAGCGTCGGCTTAATCAGCGGAAGTTATCTTGCCGAGGTGTTCAGAGGGGCGCTTAAATTAGTTGAGCCATTCGAAATCACGGTAGCGAAAGTAGCAGGAATGCGTCAATTACAGATTATATTAAATATTGAGTTGCCACAGATGTTGCGATTTTCTGTGCCCGGTATTATCAATGAGTTTTCTTCTGTATTAAAAGCGACGCCCTTTGCTTATACTGTAGGTATCGCTGAAATAACGAAGCAGGCAATGTCACTGACAGCCATCACGCTGAACGGGTTACAGATCTATACTCTTGCCGGGGTATTATATTTCATTATTTATAAAGTTTTTACTCTTCTGGCCGGAGTGCTTGAGAAAAAATATCGCATCAGTTGAAGCATAAAAATAGAGGTGATACTCATGGCTTTACTGGAACTAAAAGAGATAAGTAAGGAATATTCAGGAAAAAAGGTTCTTGATACGGTTAGTCTGAAAATTCAATCGGGAGACATGAAAGTAGTCATGGGGCCATCCGGTAGTGGAAAAACGACGCTTTTACGCTGTCTGCTTCGATTAGAAGAGCCTGATTATGGTGATATTTATTTTCACGGGAGAAATATTTATGACAAGGAATTTACTCTTCTTGAGTTCAGAAAAAAAGTTGGTTGTGTCTTCCAGAATTACGCTTTGTATCGCCATCTTAACGTCATGGATAACATTACCCTTGCCCTATGTAAAGTGTTTGGCATGTCGGGACAACTAGCCCGGGAGAAAGCCTTACATGAGCTACAAAAACTTGATATGGTCTCGCATAGCGCGAAATACCCTTCGCAATTATCGGGCGGGCAGCAACAGCGCGTCGCCCTGGCCCGCACAATGGTCACCGACCCAGAACTCATTATTTTTGATGAGCCGACGTCTGCGCTTGATCCGCTCATGACTCGTGAAGTCGGAATGTTGATTAAGCAACTTCACGACAATGGCGTCACTATATTATGCGTCACTCATGATGTTCACCTCGCCAGATTACTAAGCGATAACGTAACGTTTCTTAATCATGGCAAGATTCGTGCAGAAGGTGCTTTTACCGATCTTGCCTTACGAGAAACGGATCCAGATATCCACTGTTTTTTTAGCGAGGCACAACGATGATCGCTGGCTGGTCTCTCTTCTTTAATGACCTGACTGAACAACTGCCACTTGTTGTGGATGGTATTAAAGAAACCTGTAAACTTGCGCTGATTGTTTCCATCACCGGCTTTTTGTGGGGAATTATCATTTTTTTTCTGAGCCTGAGCCATCGACCCGTGGTAAAAGCCTTAACTCGACTGTACATGGATTTCTTTATCGGTACGCCACTCATTCTTATTCTGTTTGTTATCTATTATGGTTTACCTCAATCTGGCATTCACCTGTCCTCTTTTACCGTGGCGGTTACAGGGTTTACCTTAAATGTCGGCGCATATAATGCCGCGTACATGACAACGGCCTATAACGCATTAAATAAGTATGAAACGGAGGCCGCAGTCGTTCAGGGGTTGAACAAACGGCAGGTCTTTTTGTGGATTATACTGCCTCAGGTATTGCTGTCTTCCATTCCAGCCTTAACGAATCAGGTGATTAATAATCTTAAAGACAGCACCATCGTTTTTCTTATCCAATATACTGAGTTTTTCGCGCGAATTCAGGAGGTTGCTGCAACTAGCTTTAAATTCTTCCATGCTTACCTTTTTGCCGCCATAGTGTATCTTATTGGCGTTACCTTTATTGTCGGCTTGACCCGGTTTTTAGAGCATAGACTGCTTCGCCATTACGGTCAGGATTACTGAGTTGCACTGCACTATTCTGATTAATTCACCGCTGACATTATCAAAGTTATTTTTATTTAGTGTTGGTTAAGATTTTAACCTTCATTATTGCGTCAGGTGTCCATTCTGGTCTAAATCTTACTCCATTGAGGATATTATGGCGCTACCACAACTATCAATATGGCAGCCCGGCGATGGGTTAAGAAAAATAAAATATAAATATCATGTTTGTCTCATTGTCATGTTCTCCGCCCTTATGCGGTTGCTATTTTTAACTGACCGCTACCTTTGGTGTGACGAAGCGTCCAGCGTGCTGATTAGTCGCCATAACGTAAACAATCTGCTCTTCCATGCCGCTTTTGACGTGCATCCTCCACTTTATTATCTGTTACTGCATGACTGGATGATATTATGGGGTGATAGCATTGCAGCGGTACGCTCTCTCAGTCTACTCTTTGGGATCCTGACAGTTGTGCTGGTTATCGCGCTTACGCGATGGCTGGCAAATGAGCGTACAGCCTTATTGGCGGGATGGTTCGCCGCCTTGATGCCGATGGCAGTCCATTACAGTCAAGAAACGCGCATGTACGCGTTAATGGGAATGCTAACGCTCGCTGCCGCGTTAGCATTGATGATGTGGATAAAAACCCCCACCCATAATCGCTATCTTATCGCGTATGCTTTACTTATGACGTTCAGTTTTTACACCCATTATTTCACTCTATTTGCACTTATTGCCCACTGGATCGCAGTAACAAAATTATCCTGCCAAAGCCATAAAACGGCCTGCTACCTTAAACTTCCTGGCTGGTGGTTTGCTAACCTGGCAATTGCTGTCGCTTATCTCCCCTGGTTACCCGTATTGTTTAATTTACTGACTCATCTGGCGCAGTTGAGAGCCGGTAATGATATCGGTTGGATTCCCCCCGTAACATGGCGTGATCTGCCTGCAATGTACTGGCATTTCTTTACCGGAAACAACGGACAGGGTTTTCCGTCGATCATTCTGTGGCTGGCTGTGGGAAGTTTTATCGGTACTGTGGGGCGAATATCTTTATGCAACGGAGAATATGAAAGATATCAGCTGATATTATTTTGTAATCTGGTCATCCCTGTAATGCTGGTCTTCATCATTTCCTGGTGGATGCCGTTATTTATCGATCGTTATTTCTTCTTCTCATCGCTGAGCATTCCTCCCCTGCTCGCGGTATTACTTACCCGCGCAAAAAAAGCGGTTTGTGGCTTCTGGTTTATCTTATTCACCTTATTATTCGGCTATGGTTCATATCATAATAACCCTGAGCACATAGACGAGTTTAAACCACTGGTAAACTATATTAATACCCGTCACCAGCCTAATGATGCCGTGGTGGTCAGTAAAATGTTCGATTATTTAAGTTATGTGTATTATAATAAGCGAGATTATCGTACGTTTCTTTATACACCGCCTAACGCACACGGAACATCAGGCAGACCGAATGCCTATGGCTTTGGATCACTGTTTTATGCGCAAGCCGATCAGACATATATTGATACTCTGACAACGCTTTCAAAAAGTTACCATCGTGTCTGGTTGATAAGCGGCGGTAACTTTAGTCAGGATTACCCCTTGCCGTCAGAATGGCAAAATATCGCAAACTTCAGAAGTGGTAGATTTCAGGTACAATTATTTGTAATACCGACTCAACAGGCGCGTCAAATGCAATGACTACCGTTTTCTATCCAGTGCAGTGATAAACAGTACTGCCACTGCCAGACCGCCTAAAAGTAAGGTCCAGCCAAACGCTTCAAAAACCTCAATCATATCGCCTCCAGGTAGGTGATATTAAATCACGATGGCTATCTCAGCGTAACATTTAAAATATCAATTAATGTGCAATAATCGCTTTATGTGTATGAATAAATATTGTTCCTCATGCTTTTAATTGCATTGCTATTATCATAAGGCTTAATATATTTATATTAACGATTATTAATTATCAGCTTATAATAATATGACTGATCAATTCATTTATCAGCTATTATTATCCTCTATCTTCTTTAAGATAACCGCTTAACTCATAATATCGCCTTTATTCGTCGCATTAAATTACTCACTCACCTGATTAATGCTTGCCTAACGATTGCTTCGTTGTTTTAATTCCAGCGCGAAATTATTTAGTGAGAGAACAATGAAGCATACACAACAATCAGGCGCAAAAGTCTATAACCCATTCACGCTTAGCTTATATGACTGGTGGGTACTCAATATCTCAAACAAATATGCCTGGAAGTGTCCTACTGATACGCGACTACTTCCTTTCTTCCTGCATCACATGGGCGAGACTCACCTGGATATTGGCGTAGGTACAGGTTATTACCTGAAACATGCACCTGCGACTCATGCCATTTCGCTGATGGATTTAAATCCGGATAGCCTGAAAATAGCCGCCAGCCGAGTGGGTAATACGAAAATCCGCGACATACTACAACACGATGTTTTCGACACGTTCCCGGCGGACTGGCACGGGCGCTTCGATTCCGTTTCGATGTACTATCTTCTGCACTGCTTACCTGGTGAGATGACAACAAAAGCGAAGGCAATTAAAAATGCCGGTGTGGCGCTTAAACCCGGCGGCACACTTTTTGGTGCCACGATTCTGGGCAAAGAGGTTCCTCACAATGCTTTTGGTAAGAAATTAATGGCTGTTTATAACAAGAAAGGAATATTCAGTAATACCAATGATTCAGCCGATACGTTACGCAGCGTGTTGGACGAACATTTCGCTAAGGTGACTTTGGAGCAACATGGCGCCGTTGCGCTATTTTCCGCCACTATGCCACGTTCATCGTAAGTGTAGGCACTTCCGAGCGGTCGGGCAGCGCGATCATGTGGGTTTAACCCGTTGATTAAACATTGGATTACGGAATAGCAATTGCTTATTTTATTTGTCATACAAATAAGTATAATACCCGCTTCCGATGTAGACCCGTCCTCCTTCGCCTGCGTCACGGGTCCTGGTTAGACGCAGGCGTTTTCTGTATGGAATACGCCATCCCCTCTGATGGATGCCTTGTTTGCCTGAAGCAGTTAACCCCACCTGCGACAAACGTCATACAGGACGGTCAGTCACGCTTACGCGGCATCATCCGTAACAGCGTATTGTCTTTCCAGAAATAGTGATGCATCAAAGCAGCGATGGCATGAAGTCCAATAACAAAATAGCCCAGATTCGCCAGCGTGACGTGCCAGGATTTCAGCATATCTACGCGTTCAAAGTTAGCTTCGGCGGCATGGGGCATAGTAATGCCAAATGCGACCCAAGGATTGCCGCGGTTATACATCATGACCAGACCAATAACAGGCAGCACGATAAATAACAGGTAAATCACCAGATGTCCCAAATGCGCCATTCCGGTCATCATCGGTTTTGGACGAGGAACAATGGGCGGCGTGGGATATTTCAGCCGAATAATCAAGCGCGCCACCATTAAAAGCAAAATAGTGATGCCACATGAAACATGCGTCATATTAAACCAGGGCCGATAACTACGCGGCGCAAAACCGCGTAGCTCCATCGCGGCGTAAGCCACAATAACCAGAAAAAAGACTAACCAGTGAATACCAATTTGCAGGCCGGAATACTTATTGCCCATAGCGCGTCCTGAATGAAAACCGTAAAGCGACAACATAACCAGCTTTTATAAATAATTCATCAAATTTATGAAATGGTAGTCGCACTTGCCCGTTCACCCTCGCAAACGGGCGATTTTTAGCGTAAAGCTCTCTGTTCTAACGCACTGCGCAGCGTCGTATCTGCCTGTAATACCTGCCATGCCTTTTCAATATCGCGTGGGATATCAACGTGAATGATAAAATCTTTACCACGCGGTCCATACCCTGTTTCATCGTCACGCAAACGTGGCAGCTCGCCGGCAATCAGAGACAGATAACGCTCCACCGTCCAGATGCCCTCTTCAACGTTGGCAAAACGTGTACCGCCGTTAAGGTGGCGCAGTACCGGAACAAAACCAGGAAAACTCAGCCAGCGCGGCGCATCGGTGTCGTCGTTTGTCACGCGCCGAAACGCCGCGATAGTGCGCCGCTGCATGGTGGGGTCTTGCACAACGATAGCCGTGTTAATGTTTTCTTTCGCCTGACGGATCAGTACGCAGGAGAAACGGGCATTTTCGCCGCAATTAGTTGACCGATCTTCCAGCCAAATTTTCTCAGCCGGAATATGCCAGAACTGGTTCGCGATATCCGCGAGGATAGCGGCTTCAGCGCGTCCGGTTGTGCGAATAGTATGGTAGCGCGGATGCCGGGCAATCACGGCGTACAAAAACGGCGTCGAATGACCTATACCGCCGCTAATCAGTAAAGGAACGCCTTGCGCTTTGGCGATGCGACAGGCCGCGTCGATAGTGGGGATCACCGCATTGCCCGCCAGGACGACGCAATCCGACGAATAAGGTTGTTCGCCGGAAAAATCATTTTGCGCCAGCCACTGTCCGACGGTATTCACCGCCAGCAATGTTTCCGCAGAGAGCACCGGAAATGGCGTTGTATTCATAATTCCTCCTTTTTGTTCCGAACTTGTACCGGATCTCTTTGAAAGACATCGTCGCCTGGCTTTTTAGGCCGTAATCTGATCCATGGCCTGTAAAATACGCTTATCGGAAATAGGATAAGGCGTACCGAGCTGTTGGGCGAAATAACTGACACGCAGTTCTTCAATCATCCAACGGATCTCTTTAACATCATCATCTTCGCGACGCGCTGGAGGCAATTTATTTATCCATTGTTGCCACGCCTGCTGGACGCTTTCGACTTTCAGCATTTGCGCCCGATCGCGGTGCGGATCGACAGCCAGTTTCTCCAGCCGCTTTTCAATTGCCTGCAGATAACGCAGCGTATCGCCGAGACGTTTAAAGCCGTTGCCAGTCACAAAACCACGGTATACCAGACCGCTCATCTGCGCCTTGATATCGGAAAGCCCCAACGCCATGCTCATATCCACCCGCCCTTTCAGACGCTTATTGATATTGAATACGGTCGTCAGGATGCGCTCAACCTGCTTCGCGATATCCACCACAGTATCATTCAGCTCGGCGCGTACCTTTTCGTGCAGCGCGGTGAAACCTGCTTCGCTCCACACCGGTCCGCCGTTGGCATCTATCAGCTTATCTACCCCGCAGGCGATACAGTCATCAATCAACTCCAGTACTTTGCCGTACGGGTTAAAGTACAGCCCCAGCTTGGCTTTATTAGGCAATTTCTCATGCAGATACTTAATCGGTGAAGGAATATTGAGCAACAGCAGACGGCGTAAACCGCACCACATCGCCTGTTGTTGTTCCAGCGGATTATCAAACAATTTGATAGCGACGCTGTCACGCTCATCCACTAACGCCGGCCACGCCTTCACTTTATAATTACCGCGTTTCTGTTCGTAGCTTTCCGGCAGCTCGCCGAAACTCCAGATATGCAGCCCGCTCTGCTCGATGCCGTCATCCGCCACCGCCGAGAGCGTCTCCTGCACTTTGCCTTTCAGCGCATTTTTAAGCTCGGCGAGCGAACGCCCTTCCTGCAGTTTCTTGTTTTTGTCATTCACCACGCGAAACGTGATTTTCAGATGCTCGGGCACCTGATCCCAATGCCAGTCTTCCCGGTCGACCGTGACGCCGGTCATCCGGCGCAGTTCACGCTCCAGAGCGTCCAGCAGCGGCAGCTCCAGCGGCGTTACGCGACCTAAAAACGCTTCAGCATAGTTTGGCGCCGGAACAAAGTTGCGACGTACCGGTTTTGGCAACGATTTTATCAGCGCAATAACTAATTCACGGCGCAGCCCTGGGATCTGCCATTCAAAACCGCTCTCGTCAACCTGGTTAAGTAGCGGCAACGGAATATGGACGGTCACGCCGTCAGCATCCGCGCCCGGTTCAAACTGATAGCTCAAACGCAGCTTGAGATTGCCCTGGTGCCAGAAGTTCGGGTAATCCAGTTTGCTGATTTTTTCCGCGCCTTCTTTAATCAGCATACTTTTTTCAAAGTTGAGCAGATCCGGCGTCTCGCGGCTGATTTTTTTCCACCAACTATCAAAGTGGCGGGCGGAAATAACGTCATGGCTAATACGCTGGTCATAAAACTCAAACAGGGTATCGTCATCCACCAGGATATCGCGGCGGCGAGATTTGTGCTCAAGTTCCTCGACTTCCGCACGCAATTTTAGATTCTCACGGAAGAAGGCGTGACGGGTTTGCCAGTCCCCCTCCACCAGCGCATGGCGGATAAACAACTCGCGACACAACGCCGGGTCAATCTGGCTGTAATTCACCTTGCGCGCGGCGACAATCGGCAGACCGTAGACAGTAACCTTTTCCGTCGCCATCACCGCGCCTTGCGCCCGCTCCCAGTGCGGTTCGCTATATGAACGTTTAATCAGGTGCTGCGCTACCGGTTCCACCCATTCTGGCTCAATGCGGGCAGCGATGCGCCCCCACAAACGGCTGGTCTCCACCAGTTCTGCGACCATTGTCCATTTCGGCGGTTTTTTGAATAAACCGGAACCGGGGAAAATAGAGAATCTGGCGTTACGCGCGCCGGTGTACTCTTGTTTATCGGCATCTTTCATCCCGATATGCGACAACAGCCCCGTTAACAACGCAACGTGAATTTCCCGGTACTCTGCGGGTTCACTGTTTACCGGAATCCCCAGTTCTTTTACCACCTGACGCAGTTGGGTATAGATATCCTGCCACTCACGCACGCGTAAATAGTTCAGATAGTCGGTGCGACACAGACGGCGGAATTGATTCGACGACAGAGCCTTTTGTTGCTCGCCGAGGTAATTCCACAGGTTAACAAACGCCAGAAAATCGGATTCCTTATCATGGAAACGTCGGTGTTTCTCATCGGAAGCCTGCTGCTTGTCCACTGGGCGCTCGCGCGGATCCTGAATAGAGAGTGCGGAAGTAATGATCATCGCTTCGCGCGCACAGCCATGTTTTTGCGCTTCCAGAACCATACGCGCCAGGCGCGGGTCGACCGGCAGCTGAGATAATTGTCGGCCCAGCGGCGTCAGCTTATATGCCGTTTGCTGTTCGTCGGCGGTAATCGCCCCCAGCTCTTCCAACAAACGCACGCCATCCTGAATATTGCGCTTATCCGGCGCTTCAACAAACGGGAAGGCGGCGATGTCACCCAGCCCCAGGGCGGTCATCTGCAAAATAACCGACGCCAGGTTGGTACGTAGAATTTCCGGGTCGGTAAATTCCGGACGTGACAAAAAGTCATCTTCCGAATACAGACGAATGCAGATCCCTTCCGATACGCGTCCGCAACGCCCTTTACGCTGGTTGGCGGAAGCCTGTGAGATCGGTTCAATCGGCAGGCGCTGCACTTTAGTGCGGTAGCTGTAGCGGCTGATGCGCGCAGTGCCAGGATCGATCACATACTTGATACCCGGCACCGTCAGCGAGGTTTCCGCCACGTTAGTCGCCAGCACGATACGGCGTCCGCTGTGCGACTGGAAAACGCGGTTCTGTTCGCTGTTCGACAAGCGTGCATACAGCGGCAACACTTCGGTATGCCGTAAGTTCAGCTTGTTCAGGGCGTCGGCGGTATCGCGGATTTCCCGCTCTCCGCTCATAAAAATCAGGATATCGCCGGGACTTTCACGCCCCAGTTCATCAACAGCGTCGAAAATTGCCTGTAGCTGATCGCGTTCAGTGTCGTCAGCCTCTTCCACGATGGGGCGATAACGAACTTCTACGGGATACGTTCGGCCAGAGACTTCGATAATCGGCGCGTTATTAAAGTGGCGCGAGAAGCGTTCCGGGTCGATGGTCGCAGAGGTAATAATCACTTTCAGATCGGGGCGACGCGGCAGAAGCTCTTTCAGATAGCCGAGCAAGAAGTCAATATTCAGGCTTCGTTCATGCGCTTCATCAATAATGATGGTGTCGTACTGCATCAGCAGCCTGTCCTGCTGGATTTCCGCCAGCAGGATACCGTCCGTCATCAGTTTGACCATGGTGTTGCTACTGACATGATCGCTGAAACGAACTTTATAGCCGATGCAGCCGCCAGGCTCCGTTTGCAACTCTTCGGCAATGCGGTTAGCGACGGTGCGCGCCGCCAGGCGACGCGGCTGAGTATGTCCAATAAGTCCTTTAATTCCGCGTCCCAGTTCCATACAAATTTTCGGCAACTGGGTGGTTTTACCGGAACCGGTTTCTCCTGCTACGATCACCACCTGATGATCGCGGATCGCTTCCAGAATGTCCTGTTTCTTCTGGCTAACAGGCAGATTTTGCGGATAAGTGATTGAGGGGCGCGCCGCTTCGCGGAGGGCGACCTGCGCCGCAGCCTGTTCAATTTCTTTCGCCATCGTCTGGAAAATGGCCTGTTGCGCATCAGGATTTTTTACTTTCTTTACGCCATGCAGGCGGCGCGCAAAGCGCTGTTTGTCGCGCAGCATCAGTGCATCCAGCCGCTGCTGTAACACCTGAAGCGTCAACATAGATTGTTCAGTCATAAAGCTCTTGGGCAGCATTCTGCCTGTTTAAAATCGTTTTAAATGATAGGTATAGAGTACCACATTGGGGCTTTTTTTGTGTTGTTCAATAATTTCGAACAAAGGGTTCGATATATTGCGCTATCCCTGCGACATATTTGTGAATAAAGTGTCAACAAGCAACGGGGCTCGCCCCTTCAAACACATAAAAGGAAACACCCATGAGCAAGGTATTAGTTCTTAAATCCAGTATTCTGGCAGGGTACTCTCAGTCTGGTCAGTTGACTGACTATTTTATTGAACAATGGCGCGAAAAACACGTCGCAGATGAAATTACTGTCCGCGATCTGGCGGCCAACCCTGTTCCGGTGCTGGATGGCGAGCTGGTGGGCGCGATGCGTCCGGGCGATGCGCCTTTAACGCCACGTCAGCAGGACGCTCTGGCGCTGTCTGATGAACTCATTGCTGAACTGAAAGCCCACGACGTCATCGTTATTGCGGCGCCGATGTACAATTTCAATATCCCGACGCAGCTGAAAAACTACTTTGATCTGATTGCCCGCGCCGGTATCACTTTCCGCTATACCGAAAAAGGCCCGGAAGGTCTGGTAACCGGTAAACGCGCGGTGGTTCTCTCCAGCCGCGGCGGTATCCATAAAGACACCCCGACGGATTTGATTGCGCCTTACCTGAAAGTGTTCCTTGGTTTTATCGGTATTACCGACGTGAATTTTGTCTTTGCCGAAGGCATCGCCTACGGGCCGGAAGTGGCGGCTAAAGCCCAGGCCGATGCAAAAGCCGCGATTGACAGCGTAGTAGCCGCTTAAATATTTTTGCCTCCCGTTTCGACGGGAGGTGACTTCTTAGGTTCGTAGCGCAAATATCCTACCACGCCGCTACTGCCCCCATCGCTGGGATGCGTTACCCCATCATTGACTTCAACGCAGGCGAAATCAAAAGGCGACACATTTTCGATGCACGCCACATTGACCCCATATTGATCGGGATTGGATCGGCGCTGATGAAAAGTATATATCCCGCATACCGAACAGAAAAAATGCACCGCCTTGCCCGTATTGAAGCGATATTCGGTAAGCTTATCCTGCCCTTTTAGCACTTTAATACCCGATAGCGGCGCAGACACTGCCACCGCTCCGCGCATCCGACAAAACGAACAGTTGCAGCGTCTGGCGGTATGAAAGCCATCGCTAAGTTGAACGGTAAACACGACGCTGCCACAATGGCAGGCAGCAGATAATTTTTCAGACGTCATACCTGGTTACTCTCGCGAATAGTGATACCAGTCAACAGTATAGAAATGGCGTTTCCGGTTCGCCTAATATAAATACGACCTTCATATTCAGAAATTACCAATATAAAAATGCATTTTGCGGTAAAAAAATTGTCGGGAAGCGGTTATTTACGCATCCATTTGCCATTAATTCCCTGGACATATTCTCCCGGCCTGGCGCGCTCAACCAGTTTTTGCCCTGCCATCTTCGCCACCTCGTCCACGGGAAGATGATTGCTATCCGCTAACTGCTGATAACTGGCGCGGCGGGCATGATTGATATCAAGCACCAGCTTCTGGGTTTCGGCATCATTCTTTAAGGCCACCAGATAGCCATTCAGCGTTTCCCCGACCCGGCCCTGCGTGCGCGCTTCGTCCAGGGTTAAGGCCCACACAGAAGGTGTGAGCAAGCTCAGCGTCAGCACCCATAGTATTAAATACTTTTTCATTATGGCCTCAGAATAGATCGCTGCGTGATTTCAGGAGTTCTTCAACGTCTTTATCGACTTTGATATGTATTTCATGCTCGATCTTTACATTCATGTTGATGGTAATCGGCTGTTCCGGCGCGGCGACTTCAATACGTGGCGTGCAGCCCACCACGATAAATGACGCAAGCGCTGACAGCATGGCAATACTCATTTTCATTATTTATCCTCACAGTCCTTGTCTTTCCGGCAAGGAGGTTGCGGCAACGCTGTATTTTGTTCAAGCCATGCCTGTAAATTGTCGCCAAAACGCAAACTGCGCCACAGCGTAAACACATTTTCTTCATGGGTATAGTTCAAGTTAACGATCGCGGTTTTACCATCTACCCGGCTTTTGCCGGTAATGGCCGCCTGCATCGTTAGTACGCCCAGGTTATCAACGTTAATTTTCGTCCACGAATGCGTAATCTCCATATAACGTAGCCAGTTAATCGCCGAGCCTGCCGTGACATTATCCTTCACCACCGCATCCGCAGTATCTTTATCGATACGCAACGTCATTGGCCCGGGATTCGTAAGCCAGCCATCTTTGATTATCCATTTTTCATTGTTCAGCCACAGAGGCAGCGCGCCGCTGACCGGACCAGACATGGCGAATTGCTTTGGATTTATGGCGCTAATCAATTCGCTGGATGAAATATTTTGCACCCGCAAAAGCGCCGGGTCGTGCTGCGGCATTCGCAACTGTTTCATAATGATTTGACCGCCCAGCACGTCTACGCTGACATCGCTTAGCAGTAATGGATTCGACTCGCTCCAGGGATAACCGCCCTGTAAATCAGCAGTGATATTTTTCGCCGTGACCTGGTTGACTATCCCGGCAATACGCAGCGAGACGGGCCCGCGCGTCCCCAATTGCCACGCGCCGTTGTGGAAGCGAAATGGCAGAATGAAATCGACGCCGTTGATTTTGTTATCCGGCATCCAGGCGCTACCGCCTTTTAACACGCCGTGTCCACCTGCTTCAAACCCCTGCCCCTGTGCGGCGGAAAAAGCCACCTGCGCATACAGTGAGCCTTCGCGCAGCGTCATTTTCCAGTCTGGTGGAAGCAACGGCTGGAAAACGATAAGCGACTGCTTCGGCCACCAGGCCTGTCCGCGAAGGCGTTCGCCATCCCAGCGCCCATTCAGCCGTACCGGCCCTATCGCCCCCGCCCGAAGGTCGCCTTTAAACTGGAACAGGGTTGGCTCGCGCCCTTCAACGCTAAAATTAATGGTAGAAGGCGGCAGCACGCTCCCGCTGGTAAATACGGTTTTTCCCGCCTCCAGAGACAGCGCGCCCTGTAGCGACGGCGTTGTGGCGTCGCGAACCCAGACAATAGGTTTATTCAGCGCCAGTCTTGGCGATGTGACGGTCATTGCGCCATAGTGCAACTGATCAAAGCCGGTGGACAAACTGGTCAACCTGATGGTGTTATCATGCCATTCGCCCTGTCCGGCAATATCCCAGCGGGCGCGCATTGGTGTAAAGCTTCCTTGCCCCCAATAGCGCCAACGCCAGCGACCAGCATCAGGGAGAAAATCATTCGCCAGGCCATCAAGATGAAGAACGAAATCGCCCATCTCATTTTCGTGCGCCCGTAAAATAGCCTGTAATCGACCATCAACGCCGCGCGGCGTCACCTTAACGCCCGCCAGCGGCCAACGAATTTCATCAATATCTAACGCATCAATCACCCGTCCGCGCGAGCGTAGCAATGCGCCAGGTGCAAAGGTGAGCTGCGGATCGGCCAGACTGCCGCGGAACATAGCGGGCAATACGGCATAAAAGATTAAATCCTTCTGTTTAGCCTCGCCGGTAAGCTGTAGAGGCATCTCACTGCTGTCCATGCTGAGTTTTCCCGGGCCGATAGTCAGTACAGCGTTCGCTTTACCGGCATCGCCCTGGGTCAGAATATTCAGGCGTCCGCTGACTCGTGCATTATCCGGCCCGGCTTGCCAGTTATCGATATTAAAAGCCAGACGTCCGCTCAAGGGGAATCCCTGATATGGCCAGTTCCAGCGGCCATCGCTGATGGTAAGCCGCTGACGCGTTACCGCCCAGGGGAGATCGAGAATCGGGTCAGGATTACCTCGCGCCATCACGATGAGCTGTCCGGCGTTATCACGCCACTCCAGTTCCGCATCCACCAGCGACGGTTCCTGCGGCAGACGCAAGGTCGCTGCCGCATGACCGCTGACCGGCAGGCCATCCGGTACCAGCGGCAACATAAACTCCCCCGCCAGGCTAACGGGAGGCTGGTTGGCCAGCGCGGCGATCTCCAGTTGGCTCACCGTCAATGCCTGACCGCGTAGCTGCCCTTGAAATTTTACTTTTTCGCCCTGATAACGTATCTGCTGAATGACCGGCGTCATAGAGATCGCCAGCTTGCCCTGCCATTCCGGCCAGGGCGCGAGAATGACATTATCGATGTTAATCCAGGTATTGGGCAGCATTGACTGCCACTGCGCCAGCGTACGCGGCGCGGCGGGAGAGGCTTCCGTAGCGGGCAGTTTCGCCAGGCACGCGGCATCCAGTTTGAGGCTTTTAATATTCAGCAACCAACGGCTGGGATGCGTCAGTTCCGCCTGGGTAATATGCGCTAACGAACAATCATTGACCAGATAGCGAAGATCGGGAATCACTAACCCATGACGTGTCAGGCGTGGACTTTGTTCCAGAGCGATACGGGTACCGACGGGTAGCCAAATTCCCGCCAGAGTGGGAACCCACAGCCCGAGGGTCATCAGTAGCGTCAGAGGGACAAGAATCAGCAGTAACAGTAGCGCAAGGGCGGCTTTATATTTACCCTTCATGGGCCATTAATTTCCTGATTTAACGAAAAATTCAGTTGGCTATCTCTTTATTTTGGCATGATTGCCCGTACATAGCCTAATAGTTCATGTTGCAAGCGGGTGATGCGTTATGCCTGTTGCAGGGGCGCCCTCCGGCTATTTGAGGCGTTGTGGAGAATGATAACCTAAAATTATTCATTATATGTATGACTATCAATTATTTTTGATTTTTTGTAAGATAATTTTAAGCATATTTGTGTGATTCTAACATCACTGGAGAAGGTCATATGAAACTCGCCGTCTATAGTACCAAACAGTATGACAAGAAATATCTACAGCAAGTGAACGAAGCGTTCGGTTTTGAACTGGAGTTTTTTGATTTTCTGCTAACCGAGAAAACGGCGAAAACCGCCAACGGATGTGAAGCAGTTTGTATCTTCGTGAATGACGACGGGAGCCGACCGGTACTGGAAGAGCTGAAAAAACACGGCGTGAAATACATCGCGCTGCGTTGCGCCGGATTTAATAATGTCGACCTGGATGCCGCTAAAGAGCTCGGTTTGCAGGTGGTGCGCGTACCGGCTTATTCTCCGGAAGCCGTCGCTGAACATGCGATTGGCATGATGATGACATTGAACCGCCGTATTCACCGCGCTTATCAACGCACCCGTGACGCTAACTTTTCCCTTGAGGGACTGACCGGCTTTACCATGCACGGAAAAACCGCTGGCGTCATTGGTACCGGTAAAATCGGCGTCGCCGCGCTGCGTATCCTGAAAGGCTTTGGAATGCGTTTACTGGCGTTTGATCCCTATCCCAGCACCGCCGCGCTTGACCTCGGCGTCGAGTATGTGGATCTGCAAACGTTGTTTGCCGAATCGGATGTCATTTCCCTGCACTGCCCGCTCACGCCGGAAAACTACCATTTGCTGAACCATGCGGCATTCGATCAAATGAAAAATGGCGTTATGGTCATTAATACCAGTCGTGGCGCGCTGATTGATTCCCAGGCGGCTATCGAAGCTCTGAAGAATCAGAAAATCGGCTCGCTGGGGATGGATGTGTATGAAAACGAACGCGACCTGTTCTTTGAAGATAAATCAAACGATGTTATTCAGGATGATGTTTTCCGCCGTCTGTCGGCCTGCCATAACGTACTGTTTACGGGGCACCAGGCATTCCTGACCGCAGAAGCGCTGATTAGCATTTCTGAAACCACGCTACAAAACTTAAGCCAGCTTGAGAAGGGCGAAGCCTGCCCGAACGCGTTGTTCTAATCCTGTCGCTCCCCTGCGCTCAGGGGAGCATTTTCGGATAACCCCTGAAGATCTATCCGGTCATATCATTACTATAGTCAGTGTTAACTATCAGATTACAGAGAATATCAATGAAGAAAATCGTCACGCTGGTCGCCCTGAGCATCATAATCACAGGGTGCGTGAGCAGTGGAAAAGTGTCCGTCAAACGCGAGCAACTGGAGCACCACCGCTTTGTTCTGGAAAGCGTAAACGGTAAAACGGTCACCGGCCCGGAGCTCAGCTTTGGCGAGGACATGACGGTATCTGGCAAAATGTGCAATCAATTCACCGGCGAAGGAAAACTGTCGGACGGCGAATTAAAAGTGAAAAATTTAGCGATGACCCGAATGATGTGCGCCGATCAGCAGCTTAATGCGCTGGACGGTACCCTCAGCGAGCTCTTCAGCAAAGGCGCACAGGTCGATTTAACCGCGAACCAATTAACGCTGGCGACGGCAGAAACAACGCTAATGTATAAACTGGCGGATTTAGCGCACTAAGCCATTAAGTGAAAAGTTATACGCGTCAGGCGAAACGCCGCGCTTAATAACTCCCGCAGCTTCCGGCGGCAAGCGACTGTTCGCTACAACGTTTGCCGTTGGGTAGCGCGCACATACCAATTACTGAACCATCAAGCTGCCGGGCCGCTGAAAGCGAACCGCCAATCATAGCGCAATTCGCTTCGCCGGCGCTGGACATCGCCGCTTTCATCCCTGGCGAAACATGCGCCGCAGTTGCCTGCTGAACAGGCTCGCTACTGCAAGCCGACAATAATAACGCGGCACATCCCACCCAAAACGCTGCGCGCATTTCTCTCCCCTCTGTTTATTCATCCAAACGACACCGCCCTAAATAATAGGCAGCAGAAACTGACGCGTCGAGAGGCAAAGCGCGCATTTATGCGCTTCATTAACATTTATTGGCAATTTTTTACGTCTTTTCGGCAAGAAATCGTCATTCTCCTCCCGCCAGGGACACAAAAGCGAAAATGGGGCTTGAAGGGCTTTGCTAAAATAAAAGGATAACTACAGGATGCGCTCACGATTATGCGTGTCCCTCTTTTTTGCGCAATGTAAGGGTGTCATATGCAAACAATTGACGGTAATGGCGCAGTAGCGTCGGTGGCGTTCCGTACCAGCGAGGTTATCGCCATTTACCCGATTACGCCCAGTTCAACAATGGCTGAACAAGCGGATGCCTGGGCCGGCAATGGGCTTAAAAATGTCTGGGGCGATACGCCGCGTGTGGTAGAGATGCAGTCGGAAGGCGGCGCGATCGCCGCCGTTCACGGTGCGTTACAAACCGGTTCGCTTTCTACGTCATTTACATCATCGCAGGGGCTGCTGCTGATGATTCCAACGCTGTATAAACTGGCGGGGCAGCTCACGCCGTTTGTACTGCACGTTGCCGCGCGCACTGTCGCCACACACGCGCTTTCTATTTTTGGCGACCATTCCGATGTGATGGCGGTCCGCCAGACAGGCTGCGCGATGTTATGCGCCGCCAGCGTTCAGGAAGCGCAGGATTTTGCGCTGATCGCACACAGGGCTACGCTGAAAAGCCGCGTTCCGTTTATTCATTTTTTTGATGGCTTCCGTACATCGCATGAAATCAACAAAATTATACCGCTAACGGATGAAACCATTCTGAACCTGATGCCGCAGGCGGAGATCGACGCTCACCGCGCCCGCGCGCTGAATCCGGAACATCCGGTGATTCGTGGAACTTCAGCGAATCCGGATACCTACTTCCAGTCTCGCGAAGCGACCAACCCGTGGTACAACGCCGTTTATGATCATGTTGAAGAGGCGATGAAGGCATTTGGCGACGCTACGGGCCGTCAGTACCAGCCATTTGAATATTATGGCCATCCCCAGGCTGAACGCGTCATCATTATGATGGGCTCCGCCCTCGGCACCTGCGAAGAGGTCGTGGACGAGCTACTGATACGCGGAGAAAAGGTCGGCGTTCTGAAAGTCCGTCTGTTCCGCCCCTTCTCCGCCAAACATTTGTTACAGGCATTACCGGAAACCGTTCGCGCTATCGCCGTGCTGGATCGCACCAAAGAGCCTGGCGCGCAGGCCGAGCCGCTTTATCTGGACGTGATGACCGCACTGGCGGAAGCCTTTAATAATGGCGAGCGCGAAACGTTGCCGCGCACCATTGGCGGCCGTTATGGGCTATCATCCAAAGAGTTCGGCCCGGCGTGCGTACTGGCGGTCTTTAATGAACTCAGCCATGCGAAACCCAAGCCACGGTTTACGGTGGGCATTTATGATGACGTTACTAACCTCTCGCTGCCGTTACCGGAAAATACCCTGCCCGGCAGCGCTAAACTTGAAGCGTTATTTTACGGTCTGGGAAGCGACGGCAGCGTATCCGCCACGAAAAATAATATTAAAATTATCGGTAATTCTACACCGTGGTATGCGCAAGGTTATTTCGTTTATGACTCTAAAAAAGCTGGCGGGCTCACGGTATCGCACCTGCGCGTCAGCGAGAAACCCATTCGTTCCGCTTACTTAATTGCTCAGGCGGATTTTGTCGGCTGCCATCAATTACAGTTTATCGATAAATATCAGATGGCGGAACGTCTGAAGCCAGGCGGAATCTTTCTGCTTAATACGCCGTACAGTGCCGACGAGGTCTGGTCGCGTCTGCCGCAAGAAGTTCAGGCGGTGTTGAATCAGAAAAAGGCGCGTTTTTACGTGGTTAACGCGGCGAAAATCGCCCGCGAATGTGGACTTGGCGCCCGCATCAATACCGTCATGCAAATGGCTTTCTTCCACCTGACGCATATTCTTCCGGGCGATAGCGCCCTGGTTGAGCTGCAGGGCGCGATTGCCAAAAGCTATAGCAGCAAAGGACAGGATCTGGTTGAGCGTAACTGGCAGGCATTGGCTCTGGCGCAGGCATCGCTGGCGGAAGTGCCGTTGCAGGCGGTTAATCCGCACAGCGCGCATCGCCCGCCGGTTGTCTCCGACGCCGCGCCAGATTTCGTGAAAACCGTTACCGCCGCCATGTTGGCGGGCCTCGGCGACGCACTGCCTGTTTCCGCCCTGCCGCCGGACGGAACATGGCCGATGGGCACCACCCGCTGGGAAAAACGCAATATCGCCGAAGAGATTCCTGTCTGGAAAGAGGAACTGTGTACACAATGTAATCACTGCGTCGCCGCCTGCCCTCACTCGGCGATTCGTGCAAAAGTCGTTTCCCCGCAGGCGATGGAGAACGCGCCAGCCAGTCTGCATTCGCTGGACGTGAAGTCCCGCGATATGCGCGGCCAGAAATATGTGCTGCAGGTCGCGCCGGAAGACTGTACTGGCTGTAATTTATGCGTAGAGGTCTGCCCGGCTAAAGATCGGCAAAATCCACAGATCAAGGCGATTAACATGATGTCGCGCCTTGAGCATGTGGAGGAAGAGAAAGTGAATTATGACTTTTTCCTCGACTTACCGGAAATCGAACGCAGCAAACTGGAACGAATTGATATCCGCACGTCGCAGCTCATTACGCCGCTGTTTGAATATTCCGGCGCCTGTTCCGGCTGCGGTGAAACGCCGTATATTAAACTGCTGACTCAGTTATATGGCGACAGAATGTTAATCGCTAACGCCACGGGGTGTTCCTCTATTTACGGCGGTAATTTGCCCTCAACGCCTTATACCACCGATGCCAACGGACGCGGCCCGGCATGGGCGAATTCGTTATTTGAAGATAACGCGGAATTTGGTCTCGGTTTCCGTCTGAGCGTGGATCAGCACCGGGCGCGCGTTATGCGTTTACTGGCGCAATTCGCCGATCGCATTCCGGCGGAATTAAACGATGCTCTGCATACCGAAGCAACGCCTGACGTTCGGCGTGAACAGGTCGCCGCATTACGCCAACATCTGAAATCGGTTGCGGGCGCAGAGGAACTGTTAAAGGATGCTGATGCGCTGGTAGAAAAATCAATCTGGCTGATTGGCGGCGATGGTTGGGCATACGACATCGGCTTTGGCGGTTTAGACCATGTGTTAAGCCTGACGGAGAATGTCAATATTCTGGTTCTGGATACGCAGTGTTACTCCAATACTGGCGGCCAGGCGTCGAAGGCGACGCCGCTTGGCGCCGTCACTAAGTTTGGCGAACATGGCAAGCGTAAAGCCCGTAAAGATCTTGGTGTCAGCATGATGATGTATGGTCATGTTTATGTCGCGCAAATCTCGCTGGGCGCGCAGTTAAACCAGACGGTGAAAGCCATCCAGGA
The DNA here is from genome assembly GCF_046569105.1 of Salmonella sp. 741265073_HBA. Taxonomy (NCBI): domain Bacteria; kingdom Pseudomonadati; phylum Pseudomonadota; class Gammaproteobacteria; order Enterobacterales; family Enterobacteriaceae; genus Salmonella; species Salmonella sp. 741265073_HBA. The sequence goes on from NZ_JBKFRY010000003.1 coordinate 175,122, forward strand.
GGCCGAAGCCTGGCCAGGACCGTCGCTGATCATTGCCTATAGCCCCTGTGAAGAACATGGCTACGATCTGGCGCTAAGCCATGACCAGATGCGCCAGTTAACGGCGACCGGTTTCTGGCCGTTATACCGCTTTGATCCCCGCCGTGCGGATGAAGGCAAGCCGCCGCTGGCGCTGGACTCTCGGCCACCGTCTGATGCCCTGGCGGAAACGCTGCTTAATGAACAGCGTTTCCGTCGCCTGAATGCGCAACAGCCTGAAGTAGCTGAACAATTATGGCGAGATGCCGCATTGGATTTGCAAAAACGCTATGACTTTCTTGCCTTGCTGGCAGGAAAAGCGGAAAAACCCGGCGCAGATTAAAAAATATTCTAAGGATTAACCTGGAAACAAAAAAAGCCCGAACATTCGTTCGGGCTTGTCAATTTATACGCTGGAAAGCAAAGGTTAACGCAATGGCCCAGCGACAAAATGAATATGTGACAATAAAGGCATATAACAGGCGTAGAATATCGTAACCGAATGATATTGTATAATTTTTATTTCGTATAATACCCCCAAAAGCATTCGTATAAATTATATCTATTTCACTGCGAATTATTTCATTAATTATTGAATTAAACGGTAACATCTCTTTTTAGGTCTTTCCTGACAAGGCATAAATAACGTTTTAACGTCAACTCGCTGATTATTTACGGGGAATGCGCTTAATATTACGCCGTCCTCCCCTGTTGGTAGTCCCCGCAGAGTATCGTGGAGCAGCACCTAAAATGTGACGTATGTCATTGTACATAAAGTGCCTTTAGGGAGTAGAATTTCAGTGGATACTTAAACAGGAGGTTTTATGAACAGAACGATTCTTGTACCCATCGATATTTCAGATTCAGAATTAACTCAACGCGTGATTTCGCATGTTGAAGCCGAAGCAAAGATTGACGACGCTAAAGTGCACTTTTTGACTGTAATCCCGTCTTTGCCCTATTACGCTTCCCTGGGACTGGCTTATTCAGCAGAGCTCCCCGCAATGGACGATTTGAAAGCCGAAGCCAAATCTCAACTGGAAGCGATTATCAAGAAATTCAACCTTCCCGCGGACCGCGTGCAGGCGCACGTTGCAGAAGGCTCTCCTAAAGATAAGATTCTGGAAATGGCAAAAAAATTACCGGCCGATATGGTGATTATCGCCTCGCATCGTCCGGATATTACTACCTATCTGTTGGGTTCCAACGCCGCAGCCGTTGTGCGTCATGCGGAATGCTCCGTACTGGTGGTGCGCTAAATACCCGAGCCCGCATAAGAGAGTGCGGGCTCAAATCAACCATCATCATCGCCTAGTGACTGACGCTTTTTGAAAATAGATTGATTACGATTACGCCGCAGATGATAAGCAACATGCCAATAATAGCCGGCACATCCAGTTTTTGGCCAAGAAACAACCATCCTATCAATCCAATAAGAACAATCCCTACCCCAGACCAAATGGCATAAATGATACCCGCAGGGATGGTTCGCATAGGGATGGTAAGGCACCAGAACGCGATACAATATCCGATGATGGTAACGATGCTCGGTACCAGACGCGTAAAACTATCCGATAATTTTAATGAGATCGTGGCGATAACTTCTACCACGATGGCGATAAATAGAAAGATTACAGCTTCTTTAGTCATACATCTCTTCGTTCCGATATTTTTCTGGTCGTGGTGACATCTTAATTAATACGGATGACAGAATAAAGACGCTTTTGAACCATTGCGTATCTTGCAGTAACATACTTCAAGTTGCATGTGCTGCGGCTGCGTTCCCTTACCCCAGTCACTTACTTGAGTAAGCTCCTGGGGATTCACTCGCTTCCCGCCTTCCTGCAACTCGAATTATTTAGAATATAAAAGCAATCTTTCATACACGAGAGATAACTACAATAAACCCGTTCAGGATTTATGATTACTTAGAAGCGTTTGCCTGCCCTATATTTTCTGCATTACCATATGTCCTGTCAATTATACCAACAGGGTCCACTGGTGTGTTTTTTGGCATAACCCAGCCGCTTTCACTGACGCTACCTCGTGTAAGATATTTGACTTTTGCCCTAACGATAATAAGATAATGTTCCCTGCTGAACCTGTCTGCAACACTAAGATCCGTGGTATATTCAGGTACGATTCTTCCACTTCGAACCTGCTCTTTGGCTATTTCAGCAGAGACAGGCAATACCTCTACATCGGTCCCCTCAATACCTCCTGCAGTTTTAAAGCTAACAATATTTTCAGCCTGCTGACCTATTGTACCTCGGCATAATACAACTTCAGTCTCCCCTGCTGCAGCATCCCCACTCTGGTATTTCTTATAAATACTTTGTACATTTTCTTCTGATGTAGGGTATAAATCTTCTGACAGGGAGGCCAGTATATCTTCCAGTAGGGGTGAATCATCCGAAATTTCCAGAAGTTCTTCATCATAACCCACGTCTCCTTCTCTTAACTCTGAATAAGGCTTATCAATATGGCGAATAAGCCCCCCACCTTTCAGCCCTGACGCCTGATAAAATCGTCCATCAGAAGATCGGTAAAATGTCATAGCTGAATTTTTTCCGCTATCCGAATAGGTTGCCTGATACGTTTGTGAATTTGGTTCTTTAGTTAAAACGAGCTCTCTATCGCCATATTTTATCGTATTAGGCGCTTCCGTTGACAGCGGTGGATATGAGGCTTGTTTTCTGTAAAAGCCTTCTCCTGACGGTTTGTAATAACCATACGTTTGTTTATCAAAACCGGTAGCGCGATGGAGCCCATCGTTTCCCGCTGGACCTAACTCAAGAACTTTCTGACTACTTTTTTGATAAATAAAATCTGTATTTTCTATTGACTCTATAATTTTATAATTACTCCCTTTTTGAATCGGCGCTCGTATTACACCTCTTTGTATTTTATTTTCAACAAATCGGAGACCCGTATACTTTGCATTTGCCGCTCTTTCTGTGAACTTCGCTCCTGCAACAGGAACAGCCTCCATACCGATACGAATAATATCCTGTACGTAACCGCATACATCCGCAGAGTTTTCCACAACAGCCCGGTTAAGAATACTGCTGGTACCAGCCAGTGCGTTAAAGCCAGGGACAATACTCATTACAATATTCCAGACCGTTCCTAAGAGGTGAAGTCCTGCTCTTGCAGCCGGACTTAATGAGGAAGTTGTGCGATGATGTATAGTATCATCAAGATCAAAACTCAGCTCAATTAATCCTCCCAACCCCTCCTGAATAATCTTATTAAATCCATAAACGAATTGTTGACCGCCATTCATGGAGGAAACTTTCTCCTTGAACGATTCGAGAGACTGAGCCTGTTTCTCATGTTGTTCTTCTAATGTCAGCCAGCTGCTTTGCGCAATATCACTGATCTCATGAATAAGCCCAATAACGGCCTCTCGCACCATTTTGTTGGTGTCCATTAGTCCTAAAATATCACACTCCTGCATATGTTCCTTCATATGAGTCTCTGCTCGATAATATTTCTCCGCCCAGTTTAGCTGCTTATTGATCGCGGCTTTCATTAACGAAATTAAAGGATCGTTGCTTTTGGGAAGTATTGATTTAACACCGTTGGAAAATTTATTATTAACTACAATTTTTCTTGCTATTGTGTTTATTTTTTTATCATCAACCGGTACCTTTATCTTTGCACACCAAAAAATAATATGACGCATAATAATAAAATTATTTTTTATGCCTTTAGGGCTAAGCAATACTCTATCACCACCATTGCTGGATAAATGGTGTATCACTAATTGAACTAGCTTATAAAGATGACTCATCCTTTTTTTATTAAAAGCGCTCTTTCCTCTTTCTTGTCTATTGAAAGATACTATTTCTAACGCTGTAATAATAGCCTCCTTACCATAGAAAACCTCAAAACTTGAACCAGAAATGTCAGGAAACTTTTCATACAGGACTTTCGTATAATGGCTTTCCCTTGTCCATAAAGGCCTGTCTATCATGGGTGGTGCAGAATCAGTGCTGAAAGGCAAAGGATGAACCAGCATATCACGCGCCATTAGCTCATATATTTTATATTGGTGTTGAATGTTTTCTCTTACAAAAGAGAAAAAAGAAACGAAACTTCCCTCACCGAGAACAATGAGACGATCACTTAAATGAACTAAAAGACCTTTAAACATATATTCAGCAGCAATAGCTCTTCCATCATGCGTCCACTGCCCAGTTTGAGAAAATGCAAGTAATTCATGATAGCCTCTTTTATAACTATTGGCCTCTTGTTCTTTTCCAAGTAGTTTGAGTATTGCGATAAGAGGTCCTCCTGCTACAGATGTCAAATGATCAAATATGCCATCTAACACCTTACCTAGCGGATGAGGCTCCGTATTTGGGGCAGTATGGTCCTCCGGGAGAGCCCTTTCATATCTCTGTAATTCTTTAACGGGTAAAAAATCATTCTCACCTTCTGAATTACCATTTTTTATCCTATAATCACCAGATGTTACTGCTAATCTTGATGATAATAACAAACCAGTTACTGCAATTTTTTTAATACTCCTGTCCATTTTATGAACAGTTACTGACTGAGCATGATTGCGGCTATGAGAAGATAAGAAAATTTGCCTTTGAATTTCCTTTCCCTCAGATATAATTTGCTCAGTACTTTTAGGTGGAACAGTTACGCTATCCACATTAAATAGCTCATGTTCACCACTCATCGTTACCTGAGAAAAACACGCCGATGTATGTGCAATTGCAGCGGGATCAATCTCTTTATAAATAACATTGGCGTAAATGTTTGTAACTTCACCGTTTGCATTTAAATGATCGTGCAAAATATATTTTAGAAATAGATCTAACAACAATTTTTCTGATGTGATTCCATTTACACAGTTGTGAAAGTCAGGGGAAATTGGATAGCCGTTTTTATCAAATGGAAGCGATAAATATCCTCGCCCCTCATCAATATTTTCGTAACTATAATCTGGAGATATCTTTACCTCACATTTATTGGTGTCTACATCGTCATTTATGCTGCGCTCTACTTTATAATTAACCAACCTACGGAAGGTTGCACTATTTGAATAATAAAAATCCAATGTTGATTTAATATCTTCACATATAATTTCATGTATTGGCTCAAAGAAGAAGTCATAAATATTTACGCTGTTCTTTTCTTCATCTTTGGCCATCTCATCCAGCTTAATATATTCTACTGGTAAATTAGACACTTGTTCATGAAAGATATCGTCCTGATAAAGTCCATCCAACATTGAAAGGTACGGTATGGTATCCCAACTTCTGATAGCTTGTATCTGTACCGTCTGCTGTGATTCTCTGGTTGATATATCACTTACTGTTATACGCATTACGTTCTCCAGTCAGAATTATGGTATACATCATAAGATGTAGATATCAGGTAGCAATTCTCATCGCAAATCATTTGTCTGAACTGTATATATGAAACAGGCTATTTTTAATTCAATACGACCACCAGAATAGGCAAGAAAATTTTAAATAGCATACGGTAAACTGATCTTACCCAACGATAATTAAACACTCTGCATTATCTTATTAGATAATAAAATACTGATACCGTATTTTATATCGCCAATAAAAGAGCAAAAAGGGTGTGCCGAATATCACTTTACACCTGTCCCGGTTCACCCCACGGAACCACTTGAAACGTACCATCATCAGGACGCAGCAGCGCCTGAATTTCAGTTGAGCCCGTCACTTCTTAACGGGCCTGTCTGCATGATGTATACAGTTGACAATATCCGAAGGTACTATCTCTATTAAAACGTGCTGGCATTCGTCGCCGTAATCCGTACCATACGCGACATACTTTTGCCTGCTGGCTGTTGACGGCAGGAGCGAACCGGCATTTATCGCCAGCCAAATGGGGCATGAAACTGCACAGATGGTGTATGAAGTGTATACTCAGTGAATAGAAGACTTGAATGACGAAAAAATATATTTTTGAACAGAAAGCTATCATCGTAGAATATTTAAAAAAATCATAAAAAACTATCCAGAATACAAAATATTATATTTTAAGCAGGTGACAAAATGTCACCTGCAATAATTTCAGGCATCACTCTTATCCCGAGGTTCCTTTAGATTCAGAACTCGGATCAATCCATCATGAATTTTATATTCATCAGAATCAATAAACCCCTGTGAAGGATAAAAACATTTGTAACGCCAAATTGTCGACTGACCAACTTTAAACCCAATCAATGATATATCGAACATAAAGCGTATCTGTTCATTGATTAATTCAGTATTATAGGTGGCATCTATTTTTTGCAATTCAGCAACCAATTCATTCTTAGTAAATATTGTAGACGAATGATTCTGTATAGCAGACATAAGTATTTTTATTTCAGGGCGCTGAACCGCCCATTCATCATTGATTTCCTGTTTTAACCACTCTGAATAACTTGGTTCAGCCTGATAGATATATTCGACTTCCAACTTATCACCAACAAGATCATTATCTGAGAACGGATCGTTTTTATCATCACGCATGGAACTAATTGTTTTAGTCAATAAACATATCATATCGCGAGGACGCATCATCGAGCGTTTCATCAGGTAATTAAAAGGTTTTGCACGCTGCCGCATCTCAGGACGATCAAAAAGGTCATCAACATCATGTACTGGCTCTTTATTTACATTGGCGCCATAATAATTTATTCTTTGGAGAAGCATCTTCATTAAAGTATCTCTACTCCAATGGAGAAGAGCTCCGCAATCCTCTCGCAGTTTATTAGAATCATTTAGGCTTAATACTTCGAATATATCTTCCCTCAGGAAAATCAAAGGCCTAATGTTACCATTATATTTTGGTGTTATGGCATCAGCAGCGGTGACTAACCCTGCTATAACTCTTCTGGATACATCTACTGAAATATCATCCCATGCTTCGTCTATACGATCAAAGCAAACAAAAACTTTTGCATGCATTGGCTGACTGCTTCGGAGACAACTTTCAAAATAATCAATTAAATGATCAATATTATTACACAACTTATCACGTAAATCGGGATCACTTGAGGCGGATTCGAAATTTACTTCCCCCCCATTTAATTCAAGAGAATTCAAGTCACCGTCAGATATATCTAACCCAGCTTTTGGCAGTGAAATTTTTCCTAACCCTAATAATTTCCTCCCAACCAATACAGAAATAGAAGGGAATGGCGTGTCAAAAATTTTCTCCAGTGCAACTTTAGCATTTTTTAATGGCTTAGGTATAGTTAGCCTATTTTCTTCTAAATATTTTAAGTAAGCCTTAATCACTTCAACTAAAATTACAAATTTCCAAGACTGTTTATATGCCAAAGACTCAGCTGCATATTCATTACTAAGCAGTGAATGAACTCGCCAATTATAGTCTTCAAAAGATAAAGATACTAATACTTCATTATCTTTTAAATATTGTCTAGGGTTATTTGTTAGATAACGAAAAAGGGCTGTTTTACCGGCACCTTTTCTTCCAAGAATTAAAAAAGAAGATGGTGTGTTAATAACACTTTGAAGTACTCCATTATCAAAGAAGTAATTTACAAGATTATCATCTCTTTCAGCTGAAAGTTTACCAACCTCGATCCACGACAGAATATCACTCACTTCGCCCCCAATAAATGTCAACTTATCTTTACAATGGAATGTGAATCCCGCTACAAAATATAAAAAATAATCATCTTAAACTAAGCGAATATCTTAACACATTTTAATTTAAACTCATGTATAAGTGAACTAACTGCAGATTTTATCAGCAATGTTAAAATACTTACGCAACAGTTTAAAGATGCTCAAACTATGAAAAACTACATAATTTTCGCTTAACATTGGATGAGTACTTTACTAAAATTTGCCCCTTATATGTCCCAGAAGGGTCTTGAGACAAAAAACAATGCTACATAATCAACAAGTTACAAAGAAAGAACAATACAACCTGAACAAGTTGCAAAAGCGCCTGCGCCGTAACGTTGGCGAAGCGATTGCCGATTTTAATATGATTGAAGAAGGCGATCGCATTATGGTTTGCCTTTCTGGCGGCAAAGATAGCTATACGATGCTGGAAATTTTACGTAATTTGCAGCAAAGCGCCCCGATCAATTTTTCACTGGTCGCCGTCAATCTCGATCAAAAGCAGCCAGGTTTTCCGGAGCATATCCTGCCAGCCTACCTTGAGCAGCTGGGCGTAGAATATAAAATCGTCGAAGAAAACACCTACGGCATTGTGAAAGAGAAGATTCCGGAAGGAAAAACCACCTGCTCGCTGTGCTCGCGTTTGCGTCGGGGTATCCTGTATCGTACGGCGACTGAACTGGGCGCGACCAAAATCGCCCTGGGCCACCATCGCGACGATATTCTGCAAACCCTGTTTCTGAATATGTTCTATGGCGGAAAAATGAAAGGGATGCCGCCGAAGCTGATGAGCGATGACGGCAAACATATCGTGATCCGCCCGCTGGCTTACTGCCGCGAGAAAGATATTATCCGTTTTGCTGAGGCCAAAGCCTTTCCTATCATTCCTTGTAATCTGTGCGGTTCGCAACCCAACCTGCAACGCCAGGTGATTGCCGACATGCTACGCGACTGGGATAAGCGCTATCCTGGACGGATCGAGACGATGTTTAGCGCCATGCAGAATGTCGTGCCGTCTCACCTTTGTGACACTAACCTGTTCGATTTCAAAGGGATCACTCACGGTTCCGAGGTCGTCGACGGCGGCGATTTAGCGTTCGATCGTGAAGAGATTCCATTGCAGCCCGCTGGCTGGCAGCCGGAAGAAGATGACACCTCCTTAGAGGCGTTGCGGCTTGATGTTATCGAAGTGAAATAATCTGCAGGCGTCTCAGCACTCCGCTGAGACGCCATACTATCGATCATTTTAATAGCCGTACCCGGCATGACTTGCCTTTGATCTTCCCGTTTTGCAACTGCTTCCAGGCTTTTTGCGCTACTGCTTGACGTACGGCGACGTAAACGTGCATTGGATGCACGTTAATTTTGCCGATATCCGCCCCGTCTAATCCAATATCGCCGGTCAGCGCGCCCAAAATATCTCCCGGACGCATTTTCGCTTTTTTGCCGCCGTCAATGCATAGGGTAGCCATCTCTGCGGCCAGAGGGAGTAACGGCTGCCGGGCGGGCGCATTCAGCCAGTTCAGCTTGAGTTGCAGCATTTCTGAAAGAATATTCGCCCGCTGCGCCTCTTCCGGCGCGCAGAAACTGATCGCCAGACCGCTGCTTCCCGCGCGCGCCGTACGGCCAATACGATGGACATGCACCTCCGGGTCCCAGGCCAGTTCATAGTTAACCACCAGTTCGAGCGATTTAATGTCTAATCCTCGCGCGGCAACGTCGGTGGCAACCAGAATGCGCGCGCTACCATTTGCAAAACGCACCAACGTCTGGTCGCGGTCGCGTTGTTCCAGATCGCCGTGGAGCGCCAACGCGCTTTGTCCTACCGCATTAAGCGCATCACAAACGGCCTGACAATCTTTTTTGGTATTGCAAAACACCACGCAGGACGCTGGCTGATGCTGGCTAAGCAACGTTTGTAGCAGCGAAATCTTTTCATGCGCAGACGTTTCGAAGAACTGTTGTTCGATAGCCGGTAGCGCATCTAGCGTATCGATTTCAATACGTATTGGCTGCTGCTGTACACGACCGCTAATCGCCGCAATGGCCTCAGGCCAGGTTGCTGAAAACAATAACGTCTGGCGCGTCGCAGGCGCAAAGCGGATCACCTCATCAATGGCGTCACTGAATCCCATGTCCAGCATTCGGTCTGCTTCATCCATTACCAGAATGTGCAGCGCATCCAGCGATACGGTTTCTTTTTGTAAATGATCCAGCAGGCGCCCCGGCGTCGCGACAATGATATGCGGAGCGTGCTGAAGCGAGTCGCGCTGTGCGCCAAAGGGTTGCCCGCCACACAAGGTCAGAATTTTGGTATTTGGCAGAAAACGGGCCAGGCGACGTAACTCTCCGGCAACCTGATCCGCCAGCTCCCGCGTCGGACACAGCACTAACGCCTGTGTCTGGAACAGAGTGACGTCAATTCGATGCAAGAGCCCAAGACCAAACGCCGCCGTTTTGCCGCTACCGGTCCTGGCCTGCACACGCACATCATTTCCCGCCAGAATGACGGGTAATGCTGCGGCCTGAACAGGCGTCATCTCAAGATAGCCCAGCTCAGTAAGGTTATTGAGCTGGGCGGCGGGCAAAACATTCAGGGTTGAAAAAGCGGTCACAATTTACTCTCGCGGTAACGACTCATAGTCAGCAGGCGCGTATCCTCGCAGATCCGGGCGTTTGATGCGACATTTTAATCGGTTCTTCGTCCGGCGGCGGGTCGGGCATCGGCTGAGGACGGGGAAGCGGCTCAGGAATGGGAACAGGGTCAGTCGGAACCGGGTCCGACAAGGACGAGTGTAGATATAATAAGGTCAAAAGACAGCTCATATTACCCTCCAGATTGTCAATCAGACTCTTAAAGGGTAGACGCTGATATCCTACAGGCAAAAAAAAGCCGACTAATCTAAGTCGGCGTCGTACGAATCAATTGTGCTATGCAGTAATTCAAAAAAGGAAGTAAGACAATATGGAGCGCAACGCCCATCGCTTGACGTTGCATTCACCTGCGAGAGAGATATTGCCCCGAATAGGTAGATGGTTTATTGACTTCGCTCAAATTTCTCGGCGTTTTTTCATACGAAATGGCCTGAAAAGCGCTTTTGTTACAACCATTTACTGCGATGCAACCATAAAGTAACACCACCGATCAGGACAACTAACAGAATACAAAACAGAGAAAAGCCGAACCGCCATCCGCCGCCGGGAATACCGCCCAGGTTAACGCCAAATAACCCCGTTAAGAAGGTGCTGGGCAGAAAAACCATCGCCATAAGCGACATGGTATAAGTTCTGCGCGCCAGAGACTCCTGCATCACCTGGGCAATTTCATCCGCCATGATGCCAGTACGCGCGATACAAGCGTCAATTTCATCCAACCCCCTTCCCAGCCTGTCGGCGATATCCTGCATTCTGCGCCGGTGATCGTCGCTCATCCACGGCAGCCGTTCACTCGCAAGCCGGGCATAGACGTCGCGCTGCGGCGCCATATAGCGGCGCATAACAATTAGCTGTTTACGTAGCAATGCGAGGAAACCGCGCGGTGGGATTTGCTGGTCGAGAAGATTATCTTCCAGATCGATAATTTTATCGTGTAGCTCTTCAATAAATTCACTGGCGTGATCGGTTAACGCATCGCACACATCCACTAACCAGCCGCCGCAATCTACGGGCCCGGTGCCCTCCTGCAAATCACTGACCACATCGTCGAGCGCCAGAACCTTTCGCTGACGGGTAGACACAATGAATCGCTCGTCCATATATAAACGCATTGCTACTAATTGATCCGGGCGTTCGTCAGTACTGCCATTAATACATCGCAGCGTAATGAGCGTCCCTTCCCCCATACGACTTACGCGCGGGCGCGAGCTTTCACCAGCCAGCGCATCACGCACGTTATTGGGGAGTAAAGGCGTTGAAGCCAACCAGCGGGCGCTGTCCGGGTGGGTATAATTAAGATGTAGCCAACAGGGATGCTGACTATCGATCACATCATTATCTTCGAGCGGTTTTACTCCACCACGACCATCCAGTAGCCATGCGAAAACGGCATCCGGCACGTTCACATCCGATCCCTTAATGGCTTCCACAGCGCCTCCACGTTACAACTCTCATGCCGTTAGTCTAGCTTTCGGGAAAGGTTAAGCAATCTCTCATTTTCTCATTGCGCAAAAAGAATGACGGGAACGTGCGAAAAAAGTACCTTAGCAACAGGCGCTTACCAAACATGTATTATCAGGCCTGGCCGCGCCTGGTGATGGTCGAAAGAGGTGATACATGAGAGCGCGACAGCGCATGTTCACTGTAACCCGGCGGGCTTAAACGAAATTTGTCGGTTTTAGTCTGTAACTCGATCACCTGCGCCTTTAAAACATCCGAAGAAGCAGATAGCGCTTCAACCATTAAGACATTGCTATGGGTTGCGCTTTCCAGATCGCTCAACGCCAGTGTTATCTGGTTAATGCCTTTTTCCTGCTCCCGCGTGGTGGTGGAAATTTCACTCATCAGCACGTTTAATTGCCCGGAGCCGCCAACAATCTCCTGCATATTTTTTTCAGCCTCCTGCACTATGGCGGCCCCCTGCCGCACATTGTCATGCGTAACGTCGATCAGCGCCTTGATATTTTTTGCCGCCTCGGCGCTACGATGCGCCAGGTTACGCACTTCCCCGGCCACCACGGAGAAACCTTTTCCATGATCGCCCGCCCGCGCAGCCTCTACCGCCGCGTTAAGCGCCAGAATATTAGTCTGGAATGCGATACCGTCAATCAATGAAATAATCTCCGTCATCTGCGAGGCACAGTCGGTAATAGAACGCATATTTTCTGTAACCCGCCCCATTAACTCCCCGCCTTTACGGGCGCATTGGGTTGCACAATCCGCCTGTATGCTCGCCATTCGGGTATTATCCGCATTGTTTTTGGTACTCGCCGCCATTTCATCCATACTGGCGGCAGTTTGAATTAGCGAGGCCGACTGCTGTTCCGTCTTTACGGATAGCGACATACTGCGCGCCGCCAGTTGTTCGGAAAGGGTCATTGCCGTTTGCGAAGAGGATCTGATTTCACGTACCAGCGCGGAAATATTCTCCGACAGGCTATTAATCCCGGGGATGAGTCGCCCGGCGCAATTATTGCCAAATTCGGAGATATGAATAGACAAGTTTCCTGCTGCGACCTCTTCAATACTTTTCTTCACGGTATTAATTGGCACTACCAGATAGCAGGTCATATACCACCAAAGCAGTAATGCCGAGATCAGATAAATGATATTACACGTAATTAAAATAGGGAGATCGTGCAGAAAAGCTATTTGTAAAGTATCCACCAAAAGAAACGTACATACCATGAATAGAATAATGCATGTCCTGACGCTGATATTTCTCAACATTTTTGACGGCCTACAACCAGGATAGGAGACAGGTTTTATTTTTATAGCATTTCAGATACCTATTGCCATTCGTTTCTTTGACATTCTCCATATTCAATACCAGACCATCGCCATTTCCCTTAGTGCAACAGATAAAATCACCTATATTCGCTATGCCAGGATATTCATCCATCCATATTGACAAGTGATGTACTTGTCACCATTTTCTGCTTAACAGTTAAGTCGAAAGCTAGTATATTTTAATAGACGCTTAAATAAGCGAATGACTGTTTCTCCGTATTATTACCGCGGACAGCGTTATCGCCCGTTCTCTTGCAGAATCCTGAACATTTGGATGAGGCGTTATGTCAGGCATAAAATCGGGTTCGCGCGAGCTTGCGCTGGCGGTCCTGTCCGCCAGCGGCAACGATTTACCGACTACGCTTCGCATGGCGCTCCCAGTTATCCTGTTTAGCCTGCACCGTTTTACGTAACGCGACATAACATGCCCCGCCGCCGCCATGGTGCGGCAGCGCCGAACAATAAGCCTGTACATCCTCAAACTCTGTCAACCAGCGGGCCACATAGCTTCGGACGATATTGGCATGCGACTTCGCCTCTCGCCCTTTACCATGAATGATCAGGACATTACGCAACCCCTCTTTCTGCGCCTCCAGGATAAAACGAAACAGCATTTTTCGGCACGTTTCGACCGGCTGGCGTAACAAATTGAGGCTGGCCTGCTGAGGGTATTTCCCACTGCGTAACTTGTCGATGACACCCTGCTGCAATCCTTCCCGACGAAATTCCAGCGGTTCATTCAGCGGCAGAATATCCAGAAAGCCCGTCGTCAGGAAATTATCAAGCTGAAGCGTGTCGATACGCTGGGGCGTTTTAAGATTACGCGTTGGCTGCCAGTGTACATCAGTATGGCGTTTCAGCGGCTGGACATCCTCCATGGCGTCAAGAAACAGCGCTTTATCGTCAAGGTTCATGGTTCATCCTCCAGCGTTTTTGCGACTGCCGTTATCATAACCGTGCCCTGTTATAGCGACAACGGTTTACAGTTATTTCCAATAACAGCGACAATGTAAGGCAATTAACCGCCTCGCCCGGCTCTCTTTTTCTCCGCCAACGATATTACTGTCGCTAAATGTGTTATCCCTGACTATCTTTTAAGGAGTATGGTTGCGGGTATTCCTGGCATGATATCTTGTCTCTTACGTTAGATTAAGACGATGTGAGAGAACGGATGCTGAGATTACTTGAAGAGAAGATAGCCACGCCATTAGGACCGTTATGGGTGGTTTGCGATGAGCAGTTTCGACTGCGGGCCATTGAGTGGGAACAGTACCGCAATCGTATGGAGCAACTGCTAAATATCCACTACCGTCACGAAGGCTATGAACGCGTTTCTGCGACTAACCCCGGTGGACTCAGCGATAAGCTTGCAGATTATTTTGCAGGCAATCTCGCCGTAATTGATACCCTGGAAACCGCCACGGGGGGCACACCTTTTCAACGGGAAGTATGGCAGGCGTTGCGCGCTATCCCCTGCGGGCAGGTGATGCACTATGGTCAACTGGCGGCGCAACTGGGACGACCGGGCGCCGCACGCGCAGTCGGTGCTGCGAATGGCGCGAACCCCATCAGTATTGTTGTTCCCTGCCATCGCGTCATCGGGCGTAACGGCACTCTGACCGGATACGCCGGTGGCGTGCAGCGAAAAGAGTGGCTATTACGCCATGAAGGCTATCTTTTATTATGAATATACAGGCAAAAAGTGCCTTATCGGTCACACTTTTATGTAAAGCAACAACAAATAAATTTCGTATTTTCAAATAGATAAAAATATTCATCAAACTTATACTTGAATTATTCCTTCTCCGGGATAGCTCAGACTTACGCGCTCACCAAAAAGATGTTAAAATTGACAAATATCAATTACGGCTTGAGCAGACCTATGATCCCGGAAAAGCGAATTATACGGCGCATTCAGTCTGGCGGTTGTGCTATCCATTGCCAGGATTGCAGTATCAGCCAGCTTTGCATCCCGTTCACACTTAACGAGCATGAGCTTGATCAGCTTGATAATATCATCGAGCGCAAAAAGCCCATTCAGAAAGGGCAAACTCTGTTTAAAGCAGGTGATGAATTGAAATCGCTCTATGCTATCCGCTCCGGAACGATTAAGAGCTACACCATTACCGAGCAAGGCGATGAGCAGATTACTGGATTCCATTTAGCAGGCGACCTGGTGGGTTTTGACGCTATTGGCAGCGGTCATCATCCGAGCTTTGCTCAGGCGCTGGAAACCTCAATGGTATGTGAAATCCCCTTTGAGACGCTGGATGACCTGTCCGGCAAAATGCCTAACCTGCGTCAGCAAATGATGCGTCTGATGAGCGGTGAAATTAAAGGCGATCAGGATATGATCCTGTTATTGTCGAAGAAAAACGCCGAAGAACGTCTGGCTGCGTTTATTTACAACCTGTCCCGCCGCTTTGCGCAGCGTGGTTTTTCACCGCGTGAATTCCGCCTGACGATGACCCGTGGCGATATCGGCAACTATCTGGGCTTAACAGTCGAAACCATTAGCCGTCTGCTGGGGCGTTTCCAGAAAAGCGGTATGCTGGCGGTGAAAGGTAAGTATATTACTATTGAAAACAGCGATGCGCTGGCGGCCCTCGCCGGTCATACCCGCAACGTCGCTTAAACGTCAGCTAAACCATTGATGTTATCTTCTGCCATATCGTTAAATTTTTCTCATTTATTGATCTGGCAGAAGCGCTTCCTCTGTTTCATTCACCATATTTGAGTTACTCTTTAGTTACAAACTGCGATGACAGTTGTAAGGAGACCCTGTATGGCTATGTATCAAAATATGCTGGTGGTCATCGATCCCAATCAGGACGACCAACCCGCATTACGGCGAGCAGTTTATTTGCATCAACGGATTGGCGGCAAAATTAAAGCTTTCCTGCCTATTTACGATTTCTCGTATGAGATGACCACCCTGCTTTCTCCTGACGAACGCACCGCAATGCGTCAGGGCGTAATAAGCCAACGCACAGCCTGGATACGTGAGCAGGCGAAATATTATCTTGAAGCCGGTGTCCCCATTGAAATTAAAGTGGTCTGGCACAATCGTCCCTTTGAGGCCATCATCCAGGAGGTTATCGCCGGCAGTCACGATCTGGTGTTGAAAATGGCGCATCAGCACGATCGACTGGAAGCGGTCATTTTTACCCCTACCGACTGGCATTTGCTGCGTAAATGCCCAAGCCCCGTGTGGATGGTCAAAGATCAGCCATGGCCAGAAGGCGGCAAAGCCCTGGTCGCCGTGAACCTGGCAAGCGAAGAGCCCTATCACAATGCTCTCAACGAAAAGCTGGTAAAAGAGACCTTACAATTGGCGGAGCAGGTTAATCATACCGAAGTACACCTGGTCGGCGCCTACCCCGTTACGCCAATCAATATCGCCATTGAGCTGCCGGAATTTGATCCCAGCGTGTATAACGACGCCATCAGAGGCCAGCATTTACTGGCGATGAAAGCGCTGCGCCAGAAATTCAGCATTGATGAAAAAGTTACGCATGTAGAAAAAGGCTTGCCGGAAGAAGTTATCCCGGATCTTGCCGAACATCTCCAGGCGGGGATCGTTGTGCTTGGCACCGTTGGACGTACCGGACTCTCAGCCGCGTTTCTGGGGAACACGGCCGAACAGGTCATTGACCATCTGCGCTGCGACCTGTTAGTCATTAAGCCTGATGAGTATCAAACACCGGTTGAACTGGACGACGAGGACGATTAATCCCTCTTGCGTCCTGCCGGATGGCACTGCCATCCGGCCAATACCCTATTCCTGTTACTCATCTCCGCCGAGGAAATAGATCCCCAAAGGAATCGCCAGCAGAATAGTGAACACCAGACTGTAAACGAAAATCATTGCCGACTGAATGGCATACATAGAGCTTGTCCATTCGGACAGTGGAATATGATATTGCTCAATCACACCGCCGATAGTCGCGCGCGTTACCACCGATGCCGCAACGATAAACACTGCCAGCAGGCATAACAGAAATTTTTTCCCCTTCGCCGATTTCAGCTTCATCATGATCATAGTATTGTCCTTTACAGATGACTTTGTTACCTGATAGCAACAATACCATGACAATCACGCGATGTCTGCTCCATAAAACGTGACATTGTATTTACATAAAAAGTAAACCGCTGAGATTAAAGCTAATAGCACTATTTCTTCTTTTTACTTATCGATGATCTACGCGTTTATCCTGGGTAAAATACCTGTTAATCAGGTCATTCTGAGCTGTTATCGTAGGAAGGAGCGGAAAACAATAATGTTCACTGAATTTTTTCTCAAAAACGCATTTAATCTGGCGATACTTTTCAGTTGCGGTATGGCGTTGCTGGTCGTGAGATTTTGGCTCAGTCGTAACGTACAGTGGAAGAAAGGATTCACGTTCCATGCGGCACAGTTTTTTATTTACGCGATTATTATTGGGACCATCGGGAGCATCCTGAATAATGCTATTGAAGATTATAATTTGCGTTTTATCTCTTCCGGGGTCATTGATTTTATCTGCACCTCGCTCATTGCGCTTATTCTGACGATAAAACTTTTCCTGATTATTAACCAATTTGAAAAAGCACAGGTCAATAAAGGTAGAGATGTCACCAGTACCCGTATTCTGGCACGGGTCATAAAAATAACCATTATTGTCGCGATTGTCTTACTGTATGGCGAACATTTTGGCATGAGTCTGTCCGGTCTGCTGACCTTTGGCGGTATCGGCGGTATCGCTGTTGGTATGGCGGGCAAAGATGTCCTGAGCAATTTTTTCTCCGGTATTATGCTCTATTTCGATCGCCCCTTCAGTATCGGAGACTGGATTCGTTCTCCTGACAGAAATATCGAAGGTACGGTCGCCGAAATCGGCTGGCGAATTACGCGAATTAACACATTCGACCACCGCCCGTTGTACGTGCCTAATTCCGTCTTTTCATCCATTAGCGTTGAGAATCCGGGACGGATGACCAACCGTCGAATAAAAACGGTTATTGGATTACGTTACGAAGATGCCGACAAAATTGGCCTCATTGTTGACGCTATCAGAAACATGTTGCAGGCGCACAGAGATATCGATCAGAAACAGACGCTGTTGGTCTATTTTAATGAATTCGCCGACTCTTCGCTGAATATTATGGTGTATTGCTTTACCAAAACAACAGTATGGCAGGAATGGCTTGCCGTACAGCAGGATGTTTACCTGAAAATTATTGCGATTGTCCAGGAAAACGGCGCTGACTTCGCCTTCCCAAGCCAGACGCTCTATATCGATGACCCGGAGACCGCGCCTGCGACAAAATAAAAGATAGCCGGTGCCCGATAACGCTTATCGGGCACCGAGGCTTCTCTGTCCGGATGACGGGTTGTTAGCGCCTTCCTCACGGTGATCAACGGCTCTTTTCATTCACCGTCATGGTAAATTCAAGCACCTCATTAGTGTCGTTAACGTAGGCATGAGGCATGTCGGTTCTGGCTACAGCGGAGCAGCCCTCCCGAATAATAAAGCGTCTACCGTTGACTGTTAATGTCAGTGTTCCCTGATTAACAAACAGTAATTCACAGGTGTCTGCCGGATGCCCTGCCGATTCAAACTGTTCACCAGGATGCATTATCCATTGCCAGAGTTCCAGCATATCCGGCCCGCTGGTTCCCGCCATCAGTTTTGCGCTGCCGCCTTTCTCGCCGCGCCACAACACCGGAATAGCATCCCGGTCGATAAGATGGACCATCGGCTCGCTGGCGACGTTGACAAAATCCGCCACGGACACTCCCATTGCCGCCGCGATCTTACATAACAGCGCAATGCTTGGATTGGCTTTACAGCCTTCAATTTCCACCAGCATTCCTTTACTGACGCCGGAACGCCGCGCAAGCTCATCCAGCGACATCTTTTTTTGGCTACGAAATTGTTTGATACGTTGGGAAACAGCTTCATTTATCGTGCTGACGTCGGCGCCCGCCGTGGTCGATAAGTTGACTTTTTTGGTCATTGGTCGATATCATAGAAGAAAATAGTCATTACAGGATTATGCGATGTCTTCTATGTTACCGTCAATCAGCCCGGAACTGGCCCGTATCGCTCCCGGCTTTCGTGCATTAAGTATTAATGTTATTGCCGCTCCGGTTCGCGATGCGCAGGTCGGAGAAATCGCGTTAAAAGAGGCCTGTCAGGCCGTAATCAACGGACAACCGGCGTGGGCACAGGCGCATATAGACGCCTGGAATGTGGTGTTTAAAGCATTCGGCGCAAAACCAAAGCGCACCCCCTGCTCGGCTGAAGCGCTACGAAAACGCGTGTTGAAGGATGGAACAATGGCGGCGCTGGACCCGGTCGTTGATCTTTATAACGCCGTGAGCCTGCGCTATGCCGTACCGGTAGGCGGCGAAAATAGCGCGGCTTATTGTGGATCGCCGCGGCTGGTTTTCGCAGACGGAAGTGAAACATTTGATACCCTGAAAGAAGGACAACCCGTCACCGAGTCGCCAGAACCGGGCGAAGTTATCTGGCGCGATGACAGAGGCGTCACCTGTCGGCGCTGGAACTGGCGCCAGGGAGTACGTACCCGACTAAGCGTTTCAGATAAAGCGATGTGGTTTATCCTTGAAAGCTTGCCGGAAATGCCGGTTGATGAATTGTACGCGGCAGGAAACATGCTGACTGACGGCCTTGAAAAAATGATGCCAGGTTTACGTTTTGAATCCACGTTGATGGGTGTTTGATTGATATTGCGTAACAGGAGAAATACCATGTCGCTGTTTCTGACAAGTTTTATTTTCGAAAAAAAAGAGTACGACGAAGAGTTTTATCAACTGGATGGCTGGATTGAGCGCTATACGCAGTCTATTGATGGCTATATTGGGATGGAAAGCTATACCGATGCCGCCAGCGGAAGAATGGTTAATAATTATTACTGGCAGACCCGCGAATCAATGGAGCTATTGATAAATAATTTACAGCACCAGCAGGCCAAATCACAAAGTCATAAGTGGCTTTCCGGTTACCAGACGATTATTGCAGAAATTCAGGGGTGCCATAACGTTAACCTGTCCCATCCGCTGGCATCATTTTCAGTTCCTTATGCGTGATGCAATAGTATATGTATTAAATGTGGGGGCACACAAGAGGATGCCTGCGCCCCTGCATTGCCGGTTATTCGGTTCTCTGTGCAGGGACGGTGCTGATATAAGTGATTAGTAAACAGGAAGATGAGTGATATCTCGTGGTACAATAACACGCGTAACCACATTATTTTCATCGCACTCTATCAACGCTCTGGCAAAAATACTGAGCTCATTAATTTTCAGCCCGGAATTATCCAAAAACTGGCGGCAAGCGTAGTCAGAAACAAAGGTTATGCCGGGATGAATATCATGATCCCGAATAAAACGGGCCTGAGCAAATGGCGTATCCATACTCAGCACATATACCGCCCGGTTTGAGTGGCTACCCGCTGATTTAAGGCGGTCACTATAGTCTTTTACCTGCCATTCACAAACTGGCGTATCCAGTGACGGAACGACAATAATCCGCTTTTTTATCCCCGGGATACAGTAACCCGGTAATAAATTATGGCTCACCAGCCCCTTTGTGCAGGGTAATGGTTCGCCTTCAGCCAGTATACCGGGTTTGAGGGTCAGCTGCGTTTTGCCAAAGGTCACAGCGTGTTCCTGACCCAATGAGATATAATCCTGTGTTGTTGCTGGTGTCATAAAAACCTCTCCTTTTAATGTTTGTATTATTTTAGCCATAATAATTATTTAGCAATCTACAAAAGAACCAAGTGAACATCCATAATAAGAGCAGTGAGATAAAAGCCAACCCATTATTCATTGCTGTTTTTACTCTACTTTTTTATTGTCCCGGAGATAGTAAATTTATCTTTAATCAATTCCCCAAAATATTTATATGTCAATTTCAACTCTCCATTTGAACCTCCATTATAAGTTACCGTCTGCAGATACTCTCCGGGATTACCCCCGGCTTTGATATCGCATCGACTATTCCAACTTCCTGTTGAAAAATGCCCACACTGGAGATTGAGATTAGATATGGGGTTATTATTTATATCTTTAACAATAATTTTCACAACAGCACTCTCTCCTGGCATCAGTAAAGATTTATCTGCACTAATGACAGATAAATCTTTACTCAATTTAACTATACGTTTTGTTTCAATAGAATGGAGTTCAGAAACCATCGGCACAGGCGTATATCCTGGTGCTGAGACCATATCTGTTTCGTTATAATGCTCAATTCTTATCTTCGAACCTACATTATCCTCGCTGATAACAATTTCATATTTACACGGTTTTTCACGTAGAAGCTCATGCTGTGAGTCATCTTTCTCAACGCGATAATACGTACATACTGTGGTAGCCGTTTCATTAGCTTGATATTTTTCAGCATCAAGATCACTGACTCTCCCAACCATTCTTGCTTTTAAAAGCATGCCTGGTATAGGTATATATGATTCAAAATATCCATAATATCCATTCAATTCCAACCCATAATCACTCATCGGCGAGCTAGGCCTGTGCCCAACGCTCGGCGCCGTAGGTGGAGAAAACATCCCGACGGTTGCCGCGGACGTTGTCGACGAATCCGCCAAGACGCTTATCGGCACAGTCGCCAGAAGCAGGCTATAGATAATAAGATTATGTTTCGACATACGCACTGTTGATCCTTTTTAAAACATTAATTCGCATCAGATGCTGCGGTATTACCCTTAGCATTTTCCTTATCAGAAATAATTCTGACCCGGATATATTTATTCTGAAGCGATTCCCCATTAAGACTATAAGGAAGAAGCCAGGTGGCTTTTGTCGCCCCCGGTACGGATTGCCAGGATTTCATTTCATCCGAGATTTCCCACTGATAATTAAACGCATCAGTACAGTCCGTGTTATTTACACAAAGCGTTCTGGCTCGCATTTCTGTTCCGACGACTGGCGCAGTAACGCTTCCGTTGGCTTCTTCAGTACCCGGCGTAAAAAGCACCTCCACAGAAGTGACCTTCTGCGCAATACTGTCTGACTGCGCTTGTAGTAGTACGGTACCCTTCACCGGATGTTTATCGTCTGGTCCGCTTGCTTCAATATGTAATTTGAGCGAGCGGGCATCATCGCCAATATGGGTCACCAGAACCCGTTCAACCCAATGGCCGTCACGCTCTCTACCACCGAGCGCTTTAAATGCCAGACCCGGCGTATCTGATTGATACTTAATATTACGTGGTTTGAGCGACGCCCACTCCTCTTCAGAACGCTCGCGCACGTAGTGCCACTCAATAACCTTCCCCTCTTCTCCGGCAGGAAGCGGCGTACTGATAACAAAGTTGCCGTCCTCAACCTGAACATCGTCATTGATAACATTTATCCATGAACGGAAACTGGTCTCATCCTGTGTCACCCTTACCGGGATACGCTCGGAGGTCACGCGAGTACCCCGGCTGTCAGTCACCGTTAAATAAAGGCTATACTCCTGACCGTCGGTCGCCGTCAGCGGAAGTTGTGGAAGGATAAGGCCGCTGCCCAGACTCCCCTGAAGCTGGAGTCCGGCGAGAAGCTCCGCATCACCCGACCACTCAACCTTCTCAATCGGGTAACGGCTATCTACCGTCGCCATTAATGTCACCAGCGTCCCGGACAGGCCTGACACTGGCATTGCCGTAATGCGGATTTTACTGGCCTGCTCCCGATACGCCATGACGATATCGTAATTACGATCGACAAAGGCACGCCGATTAGTCGTATTTGACGGCGCCCCAACGTTGCGGTAATCAAGCTGTTCATGTAACGGCGTACCGAAGGAATAGTTGACTCTCAGACCGCCCTCAGCCTGCGATCCGCCGTTACCGGCGTCCCGATATCCTGCTCTGACCTCAAGCAAGGGGACAGGATTCCAGACCAGAGCCGCACCTGCGGCGCGGGGATTCCGGCTTAATGTACCGTTACCCAATAGATCAACTTTATCCCCGTAATACTGTTCATATGTCAGCTCGCCACTGAACCAGGGAAAATCGGGGAGCGTGCCTTTTGTTCGCAGATCAAAGCCATATGCCGGACGCTCATCATGTAATTCATGAACTGCTGACGTTTTCCAGCCGGTGAGAGGGAAATAATAGTTGCCGGAAAAGGCCAGACTGTCTTTATAGACTTCCCCGCCAATGCCGCCACGTAAGTGGGAATAACGGATGTCGGCATCCAGAAACGTATTGACGCCGAGCAGCCATCCATTGACCTCCTGGCGGTAACCCACACCAACGTTAGCATAGATGCGGCCATCGAAACTGCTGCTGTCGTGGTCGCGAAAGCCAAGCTGGCCAAAGAGTAAAGACGATGTCGTTTCCTGGACGGGAATAAACATATCGAACTCTGATGAACGATATTTCGCGCCATCTTCAAGATTGACGCCACCACGGAAAATAATCTCCGGAAAAGCGCTCTTCATCCCCTCGTTCACCAAATGATTAGCGGCTTGCCCTGGTAATGCCTTTATTTTTCCTTTGGCATAATCCTCCAGCGTCCCCTCCTGCAGATGCGGAGAAATAGACGATGCCGTTCCTGCAATCCATGACTGAATTTCATTATCGCTATCAGCGATGACCGGGAGTGAAATCTGACTGGTAACAATGGCCCAGGTTATATATTTAGTAATGGGTTTTTTAGAAAAAACCACTTTATTGTCTCCTGCTATATCCCCCTGCCTGGCAGAGGGAGTATTTAAATAAGATGTTTATTTGGCGATAACCATCAGCGACGGATAGCGCGTTTATTCTCCGGCGTGGCTTTCGTCGTTTTAGGCGTAACGTGGACACGGAACAGTTTATTCTGCTCAGTTCCCTTAATAATATATTTATGTTTTTCAGCGTTGGTATTATTCAGATCGGTGAACTTATCTGGTGTCCCGGCATCCGCCATCTGCCAGGTAAAGTTATAATTACTGACCTCACACTCAGCCGCCGCTGTGGCGGCACATTCCAGTACCGCTTCAAGGGTGCCGCCCACCACTGGGGTGTTGGCGTCATTGGTACCGTTGAGTTCATCAGTTGGTTTACCACTTTCATTCACCACATTGATAGTGACAGAACGTAGCTTATTAGAAATTGTACCGTCTGCGGCGGAGTCGCCGCCCACCCCAGAAGATGCAGAAGTTAATAAGACAGTGGCAGGCAAGAATGCACTATCCGGCGTCCCCGTTGCCGTCTTAATTCGGTAAACGATTTTAATTTTTTTACCGCCTGCATCAGCAGGAATGGTAAAAGCCGTCCCGGTTGCCACCGGGGTTCCAGAAGGATCGGCGGCCTCATTATCCACCAGATACCATTTAATATCGTCGGCATTATTCATTTTATCCAGCGATAAGGGATCCCCATCCTCATCCTCAATAAAAACATCCGCTATCTGGAGGATTGAACCGGTCGTCAGTTCCCCAGACACTTCTATCTTTTTTGCATTAGTAGTTGCCACAGGACGGTGACCAACAGAAGCAGGCGTAGCAGAAGAAGCCATATCATTGGCTCTGATATTCGCCACCGCCTCTACTGAGACCACGGATGCACAAATCGCTAAAGCTAATAAAGATTTTTTGAAGTACAAAACAATTCATCCCTTTTATTAAATCATTAGAAATAATTATGAGATTTATAATCTCACGGGCTAAAAATTCAGGATTATTCAATCATTTTAACCGCCTGTGAAATTATGCCCTTCGCCATGCCAATTACTTAGCTTTACTGGCAAAAGCCGATCTCCAAGTGTAAAGTTTATTCAGAAACGTCAAGCAATTTAAATCTTTCTTGTTTTGCCAGAAAAGCTAACAACCCCCCACTGGTTTAATAACACAGTATGTCAAACACCTTAAATGTTTATATTTTCGGCTTCAATAAAGAGGAATGATGATGAAAAGAGCCATAATAGTCTCAGTATTAGAGCAAATAGAAAAAAATCTTGAAGAGAGGATTGATATTGAAAAGTTGGTTGTTATAACAGGTTATTCGCGAAGGAGTTTGCAGGATTTTTTTAAAGAAAAGTGTGGCGTCTCTATCGGAAAATATATCAGACAACGCAAGTTGAGCAGAAGCGCCACTCTGCTAAAGCTGACCTCTCAGTCGGTCACAGATATCGCGTTCAGAATGGGGTTTGATTCAGTGCAGTCCTATAGTCGAGAGTTCAAAAAAACATTTGGCGTCAATCCCAATAACTATCGCAAGGCTGATTTCTGGGATCTCAGAAACCTACGGCCTCCCTACTGGCTTGACTGTGATGAGCATTATCAGTTCGAAATTTGTCAGCTTACGTCAAAAGAAATTTTCGGATTTCAAACATCTCATCAGATCGCAACAAATGACCTTCCTAAAAAAGCGTCGCCTATAAAATGGAAAATCATTCATGAGACGCTCAGAACGTGGGGCGAAAATGTGTATTGTCTCTCGTCTTTTAAGCCGGATAATACCAAAGACCAGGTCATCGCCGTAAGCAGTTTTTTTGGTATGGAACATAATTCCGTCGATGGAGGCAAAATACCCATGTCGAGGGTAATAAAATGTGGTAAATATGCAAAATTCCATTTCGTTGGTCATAAGGAACAATATCAACAATTTTCCAATACAATATATATGTGTATATTGCCAAAACTGAATCTTATCAGGAGAGAAGGAGAAGATATTGAATACTTCCATTTGGCATCCGTCCAAAAGCAACAGAATAATGAATCCATTGTCGATCTTTATTATTACATCCCTGTACTGTAATGACTTCGTACCATCCACGCATTTCATCTGAAAAGCCTTCTCTTTTCAGAGCGGTAATAAAACTCTCAGTATTGATTCTGGTAAAATAAGTGACTATTAATATAGTTAACGTTTTGAAAGAATTGAAAAAAAATAAATTGCGTGCACGCGACACCGGAGACAGATTACTGACAGTACTGTACGGTGTAGTGATCAGGTAATATTGGCTACAGTTTACGGTAAAAGCAAAGTCCATACTTTAACTATTAATGGGAGTATGCTGGCCGGGCGGCTTGCGGGGCCTTCATGCTCCCACATTTACAATGTTGGTATGATTACATTCTCTCTATACTTTACTGTGCTAACCTTTTATCTCGTTGAGATAACGTTTAATTAAAATGCTCTCTTTTTGATGTACATTATAAGAGGAGACATTATTCATATTTTCGAAATCAGGGCAGACGATATGTATACAACCATCAGAAACACAACGCTAGCAATGGTAGCTTGTTTTTCGTATATCGCACATGCCAGTACCCACCCTCCTCTTATTATCACCAGGGGAGCCGGAGGAGACGCCTCCGGAGCCACAGTCATTCATGATAATTGGCGGCATGGCACTCCTGACCTGGTCAATCTTACCGATATCCCCATAGATAAAATCAGACCAGAAAAATACCGTTGCGTACTGATTATTGGGCAAGGAGCTATAAAAGAGATGCTTCATGCGAACAATGCCTCAGCAATACTTTCCGGAAAAACTGTTGGTCTTTATACTCATCTGATCGATCAGAACACGCTCAGATTACTTCGGAAATTGCAGAACAAAGTGAGATTCAATCTCTTTTTTACCCGCTCGCAGATAACTCTACTAAAACTAAGGAACATTTCAGAATATAATTTTTTGAGTTCTAAAGTAAATAATGTCTGGGGACAAGACTCACTAGCAATTGAAACAGTGGCACCTGACAGGGGTAATATACCGGAAAAAGCCCTTCCCCTCAAAACAACAGATTATGTGATCTGGCTGGGTGGAAACTATACTACCTCCTTTGGTACGCAGCGTATCTTCACAAACGATCAGATTGTTGTAGCCCTGAAACCACTACATAATGTTATTTCATCAAACGCATCGATTGCTATTATGCTTTCACCACGTTTTTTTGATAATAGCATGAGTAAAGAAGCAAAAGTTAAACGACTGAAGGCAGTGCTTAACACCTTTTCGCGAAACAGGGTCACATTTTATATGAGTAAGGAGATGCTTGCTAATCTGAAAGAATTTGATTTGCCTGTTCAACTATCCCCTTCTTACGCGGAGCTGATGCGAATTCCCTGGGCCAGCGCTACCCAGCATTTTGCTTCTGTGGATCAATATAACCTGTTTGCTGATCTCATACCTAAAGTCACGCCATTTCTTCTTGAACCGAATGATGCCGATCAAGCTCTCTATGCGACGGATTATCTTAATACCCGGCGTGTAAGTCTGACCCAAAATATTCTTAACCATGGTTGTGACTAAATAAAACGCGCAGAATCCGGGATAGTTAGCAATCCAAAACAGACCGTTAGCCATGAGTACTGTTTATCTTCACTATACAGGGAACAACCAAATAACTGACAACACAAATCAAGCCGATACCCGGAATTCGGCTATACAGGCGCTCTATTCAATTCTGGCCCAGAAACAGTCCGGTACCCATACTGGACACGGCCTCCCAACTGCTTTAGCGCATTACCAGTCCAGCTTCGATGCGCCTTCTGTCGTCTGCACTATTTCACTGGTTTTAATAACGCGATGATAACCATAAACATCAGCGTATTTCGTCATTCCGGTTGCGGTGTCAACCTCCGGCTTACCCTGCGTTTCAATAATCTCTCCCGTCCGGGTCGTCATGGTATAGGTCGTTGTACATCCGGCTAGCATCAACACTGATAAGCTAAGTACCGTAATAAGACTACATTTTTGCATCTCTCGTTTCCCTGACACCTCTATTTTTGATGTACTTTACCGAATACCGCAACGGCAAGATGGATGATTAGGGCTATTGCTCCCTGTTTGCCCGTACTGATTGGCTCAGGTTTTTTGATGCGCTGCGTTAATCCGGCAGTAATCGCTCCAGCACATCTCCAGCCAGAAGTACACTCTCCTGAAGACGCTCCAGGCTATACCCCGCTCGCGCCTTGGCGGAAAGTCCCGCCATTAGCGTCCCCATAAAGTCAGTCATCCGGTCAGCCTCTTGCGGATACCGCATGGCGACATAAGTGCGAATCAGGTTTTCAGCAGCGATGTAAAACTCGCAGGCGGCCTCTCGTGCCGGTTTATCGTTACAATGAGCGCCCTCCAGAACCAGACATCCGGTGGCATCAGGATCGGCAGCGTAACGTCTTGCCGCTTCCATTAGCACATCGATAAGGCACTTCGCGGTCGGGCGATCGTGACGCAGAAGCGCCCCGAGCGGAATCGCGTCGGTCATCCTGTAACGTTTTAATACGCGAGTATACAGCCCCAGCTTGCTACCAAACGCCGCATAGAAACTGGGAGGATTGATCCCGAACGCTTTTGTCAGATCCGCTACGCTCACCGCGTCGTAGCCGCGCGAATGAAATAAGTGTTGAGCGGTTTCAATGGCTTGCTCCGGATCGAACTGGCGAGGGCGACCCGGCGTTCGGCTATGTTTTGTAGTCATTACTACATAACTCCTTGACGGCATGATTTCATTACGCATATTGTAGTGACTACTACAATATCATAAAGGACATCCTGATGACGCTATTTCGCAACAAATCTGTACTGGTTTTAGGGGGAAGTCGTGGTATCGGCGCGGCTATTGTACGACGCTTTAGCGCTGACGGCGCATCGGTCGTTTTCAGCTACGCCGGATCGCGTGAAGCCGCCGAAAAACTGGCAGCGGAAACTGGAAGCACCGCCATCCAGACGGATAGCGCCGATCGTGATGCCGTCATCAGCCTCGTGCGTGAGTACGGACCGCTGGATATTCTGGTCGTCAATGCGGGCGTCGCTCTCTTCGGCGATGCGCTGGAACAAGATAGCGATGCGATAGATCGTTTGTTCCGCATTAATATCCATGCGCCTTACCATGCGTCAGTCGAAGCAGCCCGCAACATGCCGGAAGGTGGACGCATTATTATTATCGGTTCCGTGAATGGCGATCGGATGCCCGTACCGGGAATGGCCGCGTACGCCGCCAGTAAATCAGCCCTGCAAGGGCTGGCGCGCGGCCTGGCCCGTGATTTTGGCCCCCGCGGGATTACGATAAATGTGGTGCAGCCAGGCCCCATTGATACCGACATCAATCCGGAAGATGGCCCCATGAAAGAGCTGATGCACAGTTTCATGGCGATCAAACGACACGGAAGACCTGAAGAAGTGGCTGGAATGGTGGCATGGCTTGCCGGTCCGGAAGCCTCTTTCGTCACCGGCGCGATGCACACCATCGATGGTGCCTTCGGCGCCTGACGGCCAGGCGAATATCATACGGTTGCCGTCTACGCTCCGGCAACCGTGTTAGAAGCTGTTCATGCGAGAAAACATCCGCAAGCGCCGGGATCAATCGTGGATTTTAACGCCAAGACAACCGCGAACAAATTCGGGATTAAAATGCTTCACCGCTTCGCCAACATAGCCTAAATCAAGTGTGTTGATTTGAGCCATTTCGTTATCCGTTAGTGAGAAATCCCAGATGGCAAAGTTCTCTTCAATACGTTCCTGTCGAGTGGATTTAGGAATAACCGTGACGCCACGCTGCACGTTCCAACGCAGGACAACCTGCGCGATGGTTTTTTGATGGGCATCGGCAATCCTTTGAAGCATTTCATTTTCATACGGTTTATGTCTCCCGCCGCCTAACGGCGCCCACGCTTCAGGCTGAACGTTATAATGCTTCATGGTTTCCAGCGCAGCGGGTTGTGCAAAGTATGGATGCAATTCGACCTGGTTTACCATTGGCGTAATTCTGACGGTTTCACAGAAGTTGGCTAACACATGCGCATAGAAGTTGGACACGCCAATGGCTTTTAGTTTACCGGCTTCATAAGCGTCTTCCAGCGCGCGCCACGCACTAAAATAATCGCCCATTGCCTGATGCAATAAATAGAGATCAAAATAATCTAACCCGGATTTTTTCAGCGACGCTTCAATACCTGCTTTGGCCAGATCGTAGTTAGCCATATCTTGCACCCACAGTTTAGAAGTAATAAATAACTCCTCACGGGTACACAGGCCTGTCGCGATGGCTTCACGAACAGCGTCACCAACGGCATCTTCATTGCCGTATACCGCAGCGGTATCGATAAGACGATAACCGCTGCGAATAGCGCTTAACACTGACTGCTGACATTCTTCTTTGTCGGTTACCTTAAAAACGCCAAAACCCACCATAGGCATTTTAAGGTTGTTACTTAATATTGAATATTCCACGCTAAAGCACCCTTTCGTCGTAAAGACGCCATGATAAGAGCAAAAGACAGGTACAATGAGTATTGTTAAATCCGATTATATTTATACAAAAAGTTCATTAATAACAGTTGTACAGATTTTTTATTGCATCCAAACGTTCAGTGCTTGCTATATACTCGCCGTGTAGCCCCCTGTTTGATAATGCCTTTTACTTATGCGTCAAAAACCAGTACCGTCATTTTGACCGTCTGTGAAAAAGTTTTCTGAACAGGCAATGCGATATCCGGAATAATATTTTTTAGCGAAGAGGCTCCGGCTGGCTCAGCGCCGTTTTGCACCAGTCATAAAAAGCGCGTACCGCAGGCGGCAGAAACCTGTTTTGCGGATAGACCAGCGCAAGCGGCAAATCATAAGAATGGTTGTCCATGCAGGTCACCAGCGCCCCGCTGTGCAGATACGGCGCAACCAGATAGCTGGCGACGCGAATTAACCCCAGCCCCTGTATTCCGGCCTGAATATAAGCGTCCGTATCATCGACAACCAGCGTCTCCTGCATCCGCATCGCGTAATCCTCCCCCTCACGCGTAAAAAACCAGTCGGTGGTACGCCCGGTGCGGTGGTTCAGGTAGCCGACCGCATGGTGTTTTTGCAGATCATCTAAATTTTCAGGGCTACCGTAACGCTCAATGTAAGTGGGCGATGCTGCTATCACCCAGTTAAAACTGGCGAGCGGACGGGCAACCAGCGTGGTGGAATCATCGATCCTGCCGGCCCGAATTACGCAGTCATACCCTTGCAGGATAATATCCTCCACGCTATCGCTGGAACAAAGTATCAGCTCCAGCTCCGGATACTGGCGCAAAAAGGCCGGGAGCATGGGAATAATGCAATGCCGGGCGAGAGATTGCGGCATCCCCACTTTAAAACGCCCTTTGGGTTGTGCCGCCCGGCCGGGAAATGACGACTCCATGGCCGCGATATCTGCCAGCACTCTTTTGCACTCTTCGTAGTAACGCCGCCCCTCTGCGGTCACACTAAGTTTGCGAGTTGTACGTTGCAAAAGCTGAATCTTAAGCCAGGATTCCAGTTCTTTAACCACCCGCGATACCGTTGAGCGCGGCACGCCCAGCACTTCGGCGGCTCTGATAAAACTATGAGTATCCACTACGCAAACATAGACCTGCATCGCTTCCAGCTTGTCCATTTTCCCCCCGCCAATTATCCCATTTATCAGAACAGTCTAACCCGTCTTCGGCGTCTTATCGAACGCAGATCCCTGACGTAATCTCTATCTACAGGTGAATCAACACAGAGAGGGGCAAATGAAACAATCCAATAATCAGGTGGGTGAAAAAGTATTGGTGCTGGGCGCGGGACAACTGGGGGCGTCAGTGCTGGCGTCGTTGGTTCCGGCGGTCACACAGCGTAATGGTTCCGTTTGCGTTATTGTGTCAGGGCGATCGAGGGATAAACAGAGCAAACGACGTTCCAGCATTCATCAACAACTGGCAGATGCCGGTGCGCGGTTTATCCCGGTCGACATCGCGGGCAGTTCGGTTGCAGCGTTAAAAGATCAATTCCGCGTTTTTGATACGATCATCAATTGTATGGGGTTTGTCGCCGGTGCGGGTACCCAGATAAAAATCACCCGCGCGGTACTGGAGGCGGGCGTTAAGCGCTATTTCCCCTGGCAGTTTGGCGTGAATTACGATGTGGTCGGCAAAGGCAGCGGCCAGCCGGTGTGGGACGAACAGTATGACGTCAGGACGTTTTTGCGCGAGCAAAACGTCACAGAGTGGGTGATTGTTTCAACCGGTATATTTACCTCTTTTCTCTTCGAACCGGCCTTTGATGTGGTCAACTTAGCCCAAAAAACCATCAATGCCCTCGGCGGATGGGAAATGCAGGTCACCGTCACGTCGCCTGCGGATATTGGTCGCCTGACCACTGAAATTTATCTGCATCAGCCGCGTATCACTAACGAAGTCGTCTTTGTTGCGGGGGAAACGACCTCTTATGCAAAACTGGCGGAAACGGTCGAACGCGTGACGCAGCAAACTTTTACCCGAGGCGTATTGACGCTACCTGACTTACAGGAGCAGCTCCGTTTACATCCGCATGACCCAATGCTGCGCTATCGCGTCGCCTTCGCGCGTGGTGACGGTATGTGGTGGCCGATGAGTGACACCTGGAATGCACAACATCATCTGCCGACACAGGATATTGCCGCCTGGCTGAAAACACAGCAATGAGAACGGCGGCATCAGGCGGCGGGCGTGGTTACCTTTCATCAAAAGGCAACCAGTACGCATCAGTGCTTCACAATATACATCGTACGGCTATAGGCCACATCTTCCGGGTTAGTAATGGGGTATCCCTTTACCCACGGTTTAATTAACCGGCCATTGGTATACTGATAAATAGGCGCTATAGGCGCTTGTTCCGTTAAAATTTTCTCCGCTGCATTGTAATCCGCGTTACGCGCTTCGGCGGTATTTTCCATCGTCGCTTGCGTCAGGATTTTGTCATAAGTCGGATTAGTAAAGCGTGAAATATTCCCCGTATGCGTGGACGTTAATAAGGATAAGAAAGTCGACGGTTCGTTGTAATCACCCATCCAGGAGGCGCGAATAACATCAAAATTACCGGTATTCCGGCTGTCGATATACGTTTTCCACTCCTGGTTTTGCAATTTCACATCCACCCCCAGATTTTTCTTCCACATTGACGCCACCGCAATCGCGATTTTCTGATGGTTTTCTGAGGTATTGTAAAGCAGGGTTAATTTAAGCGGCTTCTGCGATCCGTAGCCTGCTGCACGCAGCAATGTTTTCGCCTGGGCGTTAAGTTCTTCCTGGCTCATTTGTTCAAACGGTGAAGGATCGGGCTTAAATCCTGCCGTGACATCCGGTGTAAAATGCCAGGCCGGTTTTTCACCGGTACCTAAGACTTTTTCCGCCATCAAACGGCGATCAATGGTCATACTTAGCGCCAGACGAACGCGGGAATCCGCCGTCGGCCCTTTCTGCGTATTAAACGCATAATAATAAGTCCCTAATTGCGGCGGCGTATAAACTTGCCCTGGAATATCCTTCAATAATTTCTGGTACATATTTTTAGGGAAAGATTCGGTGATATCAATATCACCGGCAAGATAACGTTTCGTCGCAGCCGACTCCTGGTTAATGGGTAAAAATGTCACTTTTTGCAGTACCGTTTTCGCGTTATCCCAGTAATGCGTATTAGGCACGACCACCAGTTTTTCATTTACCACGCGCTCTTTAAGCACATACGCGCCATTGCCGATCAGTTTTCCCGGCTTCATCCAGTCTTTACCGCTTTCAACATTCGCTTTTTGGACCGGATAAAAGGCAAAACTGGCGGTCAGACTGGCAAACCAGGGCAACGGCTTGTCAAGCTGAATACGCAAAGTGTGCGCGTCCACGGCACTGACGCCAAGCTGATCCGGCGTGGCTTTACCGTCGATAATGGCTTGCGCATTAGTGATGCCAGCCAGAGCGGCAAACCAGGCGAAGGGGGAAAGCGTTTTGGGATCAACGAGACGTTGCCAGCTATAGACAAAATCCTGGGCGGTCACCGGCGTTCCATCGGCCCATTGCGCATTATCCCGCAACGTAAACGTCCAGATACGATTATCATTGCTCTTCCACTGGCTGGCGACGCCAGGGATAATTTCACCCTTTTCGTTCTGGTTAACCAGCCCTTCAAATAGATCGCGGATCACCTGAATTTCAGGCAGCCCAACGGCTTTCGCTGGATCTAACGAAGCGGGCTCATCTTTGATATGACGCACCAGTTCTTGTTTCTCTGCCAGTACCGTTCCACCGGGAACATCCGCAGCATATGCCAGGGAAAAGCTGCTAACCAACAGCGCACAACAGGTTACTGAAACAGAATGCCTCATAGAAGTTCCTCAAAGATGAGTTAAATAACAACGTAATTATTTGTTTCAGCAGAAAGAAATGCAATTATCTTCCGCCAGAAAGTTGATATTGCGCCATACAAGAGGGTAAATAGAAACCATTTGATAATCGGCGGGTTTTACACAACACTACGATGATTACCCTACTGGTCTCAGCTTCGGGAAACATGTATGACTGTCACCCGCCCCCGTGCCGAGCGCGGCGCATTTCCGCCAGGCACTGAACATTATGGACGTTCGCTACTAGGCGCACCGCTAATCTGGTTTCCGGCGCCTGCCGCCGATCGCGAAAGCGGCCTGATACTGGCTGGCACCCACGGGGATGAAACCTCATCCGTGGTGACGCTCTCCTGTGCGTTACGCACCTTAAATCCTTCCCTTCGCCGTCATCATGTCGTACTTGCCGTTAATCCTGATGGCTGTCAACTGGGGTTAAGGGCAAATGCGAATGGCATTGATTTAAACCGTAACTTTCCCGCCGCCAACTGGAAAGCGGGTGAGACAGTTTATCGCTGGAATAGCCGCGCGCAAGAGCGTGATGTCGTGCTGCTAACCGGCGACCATCCCGGCTCAGAACCGGAAACCCAGGCGCTTTGCCAGTTAATACATCGACTCCAACCCGCCTGGGTCGTCTCTTTTCACGATCCGCTAGCCTGCATTGAAGATCCACGTCGCAGCGAGCTAGGCGAGTGGCTGGCCGATGCGTTTGCGTTGCCGCTGGTAACCAGCGTAGGTTACGAAACGCCCGGTTCGTTTGGCAGCTGGTGCGCCGACCTCAACCTGCACTGCATCACCGCCGAGTTTCCCCCTGTTTCCGCCGATGAAGCCAGCGAAAAATACTTGCTGGCTATGTCGAATCTGCTCCGCTGGCATCCTAAAGATGGAGTTGACCCGTCGTAAAGCGTAGCGCGGGCTCAACATCAACCGCCAGCCATGTTGGGCCATCAAGATCGGCGAAGCTCACCTGCGGCATAAGCGGCAGCGCGGCGCTAATCGCTCTTGATGTACAGAGCATACAGCCCAGCATCAGGCCGAATCCTTGCTCCCGCGCCTCCGTTGCCAGCGCCAGCGCCTCGGTCAGACCGCCGGTTTTATCCAGCTTAATGTTGATCATATCGTAGCGCCCCGTCAGGGCTTTCAGACTACTGCGAGTATGGCAGCTCTCATCTGCACAGATAGGCAACGGATGAATAAAATTTTCCAGGGCGGCGTCATCCTGCGCGGGCAGCGGTTGCTCCAGCATCGCGACATTCAGATCCGCCAGTAACTGGCAACGCGCCGCCAGCCCTTCTGGGCGCCACGATTCATTGGCGTCCACAATGAGCGTCGCCTCCGGCACCGCCGAGCGGATCGCCACCATACGTTCGCTAATCAGACGAGCATCAAGTTTGATTTTCAGCAACGTCGCCCCTTTTTCCCATAGTGCCGCCGCACTGGCTGCCATCTGTTCCGGCGTGCCTATCACTACCGTTTGCGCGGTAGTAAAAACCGGGGCCAGCGTCACGCCGAGCAGCCCGGCAAGGCTTTGCTGCCGCTGGCGGGCCTGCAAATCCCATAAGGCGCTATCCACCGCGTTGCGCGCCGCGCCTGCCGGCAACAGTTTCTGCAATGCTTCGCGAGTCAGCCCGTTTTCTAACTGAGGCACAATACTCATGATTTGCGCCATGACCGAGGCATCACTTTCACCATAACGTGGATATGGCGTACATTCCCCGATGCCTTTTACGTCCTCTTCTTCCAGTTCGACAACGACAACATGCGCTTCGCTTCGGCTACCACGCGCAATAACGAAAGGCGTATGTAACGGCCAGGTTTCCTCATATACCTTAACAGATCTCATCTCTTCCCCTCTGATAGCGCCGGACGCGGCTTGCTACAAATAGTATTTGCCGTGTTAATGAATAATGACTTAAACTGGATTTCGACGTTAACTATAAGTAAATAGGAACATAATTATGTCACAGACTGTACATTTCCAGGGTAACCCGGTCACCGTTGCCAACGTTATTCCGCAGGCTGGTAGCAAAGCACAGGCTTTTACTCTTGTCGCAAAAGATTTGTCTGACGTTTCCCTCAGCCAATATGCAGGCAAACGCAAAGTGCTGAATATTTTCCCAAGCATTGATACTGGCGTATGCGCCGCATCAGTTCGTAAGTTTAATCAACTGGCCACAGAAGTGGAGAATACCGTCGTATTGTGCGTTTCTGCTGACCTGCCTTTTGCACAGTCGCGTTTTTGCGGCGCGGAAGGCCTGAGCAACGTTATTACGCTTTCCACTCTGCGTAATAACGAGTTTCTGAAAAACTACGGCGTCGAAATCGTTGACGGTCCGCTGAAAGGTTTGGCGGCGCGCGCAGTCATCGTGCTTGACGAAAACGACAACGTTATTTTCAGCCAGTTGGTGGATGAAATCACCCACGAGCCGGATTACGACGCCGCGCTTAATGTCCTGAAGGCATAAGCCAGCGCCTGCTGGTGCTACGTTTGTCAGTGCTACAGGTGGTGCTCTTTTGTCACAAGAAGGCCTCTATCCAGAGGCCTTCTTTTTCCTACTCTTCACCCTTCTTCTGGCTCAGACCATATTCACGCAGCTTATTGGCAATCGCGGTGTGCGATACCCCCAACCGTTTCGCCAGTTTACGCGTACTCGGATAGCTACGATAAAGCTGGGTCAGGACAGAACGTTCGAAACGACTGGTAATGTCATCCAGCGAACCTTCCATCGCATCCTCGCCGACTGCCACCGTCGCGGCATCGTAGTCAGGCAGCAGGATATCCTGCGGACGCAGCTCATACCCTTCCAGTTGCGTCAGCGCCCGGTAAATCGCATTTTTAAGCTGGCGAACGTTACCCGGCCAGCCGTAACGAGTGAGAACCGTACTCAGATCGGCAGACAGTTTCGGTCGCGGAACGCCCTGTTCGTCGGCAAAACGCGCCACGAACAGTTCGGTCAACGGCATAATATCCTGCGGACAATCGCGCAACGGCGGCAAATTAAGCGTCAGAACGTTAAGTCGATAATAGAGATCTTCGCGGAACAGTCCTTTTTGCACCAGCTCCACCAGATTTTTCTGCGTGGCGCAGATAACGCGGACATCAACATGAATTTCGTGATCTTCGCCGACGCGACGGAACGTACCATCATTGAGAAAACGTAGCAGCTTCGCCTGCATACGCGGCGACATTTCGCCAATTTCATCCAGCAGCACCGAACCGCCATTCGCCTGTTCAAAAAAGCCTTTTTTACCTTCCGGCGCATGGCCAAATAGTTCGCTTTCTACCGCATCTTCCGGGATTGAAGCGCAGTTGAGCGCCAGATACGGCTTCGCTGAACGAGGGCTTGCCTGGTGACAGGCATAGGCGAAAAGATCTTTGCCGGTTCCCGTATCGCCGGTAATCAGCAGCGGCGCGCTGAGCATCGCCAGTTTGCGCGCCTGCTCAACGACGTGCTTCATCTTTGCGCTCACGGCAATAATCTGACTAAACGCGCTCAGATCCTGCGTGGACAAATTCTGTAGCTGCTGCCCCATACGAATAGTGGAACGCAACATCACGACCGCCCCGGTCAACACGTATTCGTCATTTTCGTTTTGTAAATGTACCGGCGTAATCTCCATCAGGAAGTTTTGCCCGTTGATCACGACATGTTCGTTATGGGAGCTTTGCGGATTACCGTCCAGCCAGCGCTGAAAATTGAAGCCATTGATTAATTGTGCGGCGGTATGGTGCCGCATTCGCTCCTGGCTCTGGGCAAAAAGCTGACAACTCGCCGGGTTCGCCATCTCCACTTTACTCTTCATATCCAATGAGAGCACCGGCTCCGGCAACGCCTCAAGCAGCGCGCTCAGGGCCAGATGTTCACGTTCGGACGGCATCCAGGGAACGGTACGGACATCCGTTACGCCGGAAATACGGCGGATTTCGGCCATCAGGCTGCTAAAGTCGGTGAATTCCAGCTCAGCAAAATTAAGATAAATTCGCCCAATGGGATCAATCTCGATTCCGCGTAAATCAATGCTACGTAACACCAGTAAATCAAGTAATTCGCGGGTCAGACCAAGTCGGTCTTCACAAAAGACTTCCAGACGCATGGGAACCTTCACCTGAATAATGAACCATTAAATAGATGATAAGCCACTATTCGGCTGGCAGGAAGGATTCTGTCAACAAATATTGACAGCATGGCGCAAAAACGGGCGCTGCAGCGTAAAGCCAGGCAATCAGCGCCCTGTGGAAGGTCATTTCTCAGGCGACGACTTACTCTTTTGCAGCGTCTCTTTTAGCTGACCGATAAGCTGACGACGAAAATCACCGAGACGTGGTTTATCGTTGTCGATCCACGGCAATGGTCGACATAGCTCCATCGCTTTTATTCCCAGTCGAGCGGTAAGGAGACCTGCGCCAATCCCCTGCGCCGCGCGCGTGGACAGGCGTGCGGCCAGATCCTGAGACATCCAGTCCATACCGACTTCACGCACCAGCTCACTGGCTCCCGCAAACGCGATATTCAGCAACACCAGACGGAACAGACGAAGGCGGCTGTAATAACCAAGTTCAATGCCATACAGCGTTGCGATACGGTTAATCAGGCGTAAATTACGCCAGGCAATAAACGCCATATCCACCAACGCTAACGGACTGACGGCGATCATCAGAGTCGATTCCGCGGCGAAACGGCTAATCTCACGTCGCGCCTGCGCGTCAAGTACCGGCTGTACCAGATGCGCATACAAACCGACGATTTCCCTGTCGTTTTGCGTTTCGTGAATAGCGGCATACCAACGTTGTAATGCCGGATGTGATTGATCAATCCCCGCCTGCTGCGCCAGTTTTTCGCAAAATGCGCGACCTTTCCCGACGCTATGGCTATGTAACAGTTCACGCGCTTCATCGCGTTCATGCGCCCGCTGGCGCAAGCGCCATAATCGCCGCCACTCCGTGACCACCGATCCCACGCCAGCGCCAACGATCAGCGCGCCTGCGGCACAACCGCCTAAAGCGACCCAGTCCTGAGTTTGCCAGGCATTCATTGTCCACTGTACGCCTTGCCCGACCACGCTCGCGCCAAACAGCGCCAGCCCTCCCATCACCATTTTACGCCACAGGCTGCGTTTGGGACGCAGCGCGGCATCGACCGCCGCTTCTGCCACGCCTTCGTCTTCCGGGCGCTCATCGATAGCTGCAGGCGCAAATGTACGCGACTCCGCTTCGCTGAAAGTTTGCTGCGCTTTGAAGGCCGACGTAGGCTCCTCCTTTAGCGGTTCTGCAAAATCAATACGCGGTTTTAACGGTTCGCTCATCGCAGCTTATCTCCTATTAAAAACTCCAGCGCAGCGTCCAGACGAATATGCGGTAATGGTTTATCAACATCCATTACCTGCGGACGAAAGGCTTCGAACTGAAAACCCTGCTTATCCCAAAACGCTTGTCCCGGCAAACGCGAAGGCACTTCGCCGGGGTACACGGTTAACGGCGCGCCGTCACTCAAACGGTTTCCACGTAAAGCCGGGATTTTTTCGCCGTTGACCTCAATCACGCCGCTGGTAGTCGCCTGTACCGACGCCAGCCCCAGGCAATCCATACTAATGCCTTCAAACGCGGCATTTTGCCACGCATCCTGAATAAGCTGCTGGAGCAAGGCCACCATATTGGCATGTTGGTCGAGGGTGACATGGTCGGCTTTCGTCGCGGCGAACAGCAATTTGTCAATCACCGGCGAAAACAGGCGGCGAAACAGAGTTCGCTGACCATAGTGAAAACTTTGCATCAGCTGCGTTAAAGCGAGACGCATATCATTAAACGCCTGCGGCCCGCTATTAAGCGGTTGCAGACAGTCCACCAGCACAATCTGGCGATCAAAGCGTAGAAAATGATTTTTGTAGAACCCTTTGACCACTTTTTCGCAATAGTAGTTAAAGCGTTCGCGCAGCATTCCAGCGTTGGTCTGCTTATCCGCCTGCGCCAGTTTTGACTCGCCGAAGGCGTCCACATCCGGCCACGGGAAAAACTGCAACGCTGGCGCGCCCGCCATATCGCCCGGCAAAACAAACCGTCCAGGCTGAATAAAGTGCAATCCCTGCGATTTACACTGATGCAAATAATCCGTCCAGGCGGCGGCAATCTCCGCCAGCCGGTTTTCATCGGCGGGCGCCAGCGGATCGAGCCCGTCGCAAAGTTGCCGCCATTTTGCGGCCCACTCAGCGCGTTGTCCTTGTAACAAGCCGTTCATCTGACGGGACCAGCTTAAATAATCCTGAGCCAGCATGGGCAGATCGAGTAACCATTCCCCTGGATAGTCCACAATCTCCAGATACAATGTCGAGGTATCTTTAAAATGGCGCAGCAGCGAGTCGTTTGAGCGATAGCGCAATGCCAGCCGAATCTCACTCACGCCGCGCGTTGGTGTGGGCCATGCGGGAGGATTGCCATAAAGCTGAAGTATCCCCTCGTCGTAGGTAAAACGGGGAATACCAAAATCACGTTGAGGCACGCGCTTTACGCCAAGCAGGCGTTCTTCGCGTACCGCGCTGAGCAACGGTAAGCGCGCGCCCGCGTGGACATTAAGCAACTGGTTAACCATCGCCGTGATAAACGCTGTTTTACCGCTGCGGCTCAACCCGGTTACGGCAAGACGCAAATGCCTGTCTACCCCACGATTGACCAGCGCGTTGAGTTCAGTTTTAAGTCGCTTCATTGACATCCTGTTGAGCCTGAAGAGAAGAGAAAATAATAACGAGCCTGCGTTATAGATATGTGCAAAAACGTTATTATCAACTACCCGGAGAGATCAACAACGGCGCATTAAGCGCCGCGGTTAGTATGAGTATTGAGCAATAGATTATCTATTTTTTTACTTTCGGCATATCAAGACGACTGATACCGCCCATATTCATCGCGTGCGTATACCCCATATCAAGCAACATTTGTTTTGCCATGCCCGACTGTCGCCCGGAGTTGCAATATAACTTTACCGTATCGTTCCTGTCTGGAACTACCGTTTCGATATGAGATTTAATCTCCTGCAATGGGATATTAATCGCGCCCTGAATATGCTCACGTTGATATTGTTCCGGAATGCGGACATCTATCCAGTATTCTGCGGCATAAAGCGGCATGGCTACGAATAACGCTAACGCAAATATTCCTTTTTTCAACATACTTCCGTCCTGACACGTAATGTATTTCGCACACACTATACGCCAGAGCTTAACGAAATATTATGACCAGACTCGCTATTTGTAACGCTGCGAAATTTTATTCGCCGCCTTACGAAGTACTGGCTCCAGCGCAAACGCCAGCAACATTTTTAGCGGACGACGGGCGACGGATTTTACCGCCCATCCCGCCACGCCGGCAGGCCCGTAACGTAACGCGGTCAACAGAACCAGCTTACCTGCTATTTTGAAGCCGGGCTTCACCTTCTGCCCGGCGCGTTGCCAGCGAGTATTCATCTTCACCTCCCCGATATAACACTTAAAGTTGACGGAAACGACTACGCAGTGTGAACGTATCTGACGTGACGTAGCGTTCCATTTCTCGCAAACGCTTTTCGCCTGCGGCAAGCTCTCGGTCTACGGTATCCAGCAGTTCGCCGCTGGTCGGCTGCGGTTTGCCTGCGGCCAGATTATCCGGCATAGGGTCCAGTACAAAAGACAGAACGATATAGGCCACTACGGTAAAAAACGCCAGCCCAAAGAAAATCGACAGCACGACCAGAATACGTACCAGTTTTACCGGTACATCAAGGTAGTCGGCGATCCCGGCGCAAACGCCACGCACCATGCCCTTTTGCGGCATACGCCATAGTTTTTTATTCAGATTGATTCCACCCATTAGCGCTCTCTCCAGTTCGGATGCTCTGCATCAAGAATGTCTTCCAGCGCCTGAATGCGCTCGCGCATACGTTGCGCATCGTCTGTGAGTTGCAGTAAGCGTTGCTGCTCGCTTTGCGAAAGTTCTCCCCGACCGGCGCGGTTGCTGTAATGCAGCCACAGCCAAATCGGTAACACAAACAACACAAAAATGGTTAACGGGATGGCCAGAAATAGCGCGCTCATGCGTTCTCCTTACACCTAAAGCTGATGAGCGACGGCGCGTACCGGCGCCGCCATTGTCATTATTGATTATCTTGCTTCATTTTGGCTTTCAACTGCGCCAGCTGCTCGCTGATTTCATCATCGGCTTTCAGGTTGGCAAACTGTTGGTCCAGCGATTGCTGCTTACCAAAACGATGGCTTTCCGCTTCCGCTTCCATTTGATCGATACGACGTTCAAAGGATTCAAACCGTGCCATGGCTTCATCCAGTTTGCCGCTATCAAGCTGACGACGGACATCACGGGAAGAACTCGCCGCCTGATGACGCAGCATCAGCGCCTGCTGGCGAGCGCGTGTTTCGCTGAGTTTGTTTTCCAGCTCGCCAATCTCTTTCTTCATGCGCGCCAGCGTGTCATCCACCAGCGTGACTTCCTGTTCAAGCGTAGCAATTAAATCGGTCAGCTTTTGTTTTTCAATCAATGCGGCGCGCGCCAGATCGTCTTTATCTTTGCGCAGAGCCAGTTCCGCTTTTTCCTGCCACTCGGTCTGCTGAGCCGTGGCCTGTTCAATACGACGGGATAACTGTTTCTTTTCCGCTAAAGCACGTGCGGAGTTCGAGCGAACCTCCACCAGCGTATCTTCCATCTCCTGAATCATCAGGCGCACCAGCTTCTGCGGATCTTCCGCTTTTTCCAACAACGCATTGATATTGGCGTTCACGATGTCGGCAAAACGAGAAAAAATACCCATAATTCAATCCTCACATAATGTTCTGATAACGGGCAATGCCCTGCTACATGATTAATACAATTTGCGTGCCAACTTTTCATGCCACTGATAATAAAGAAATTGTTTCGTTTTACCTCGCCAGCAAAAAAGGATAAAGTGGTGAAAAACACTAACAAGTGGCGATTTTCATCATGGCTGAATTTAAAGATAACCTGCTCGGCGAGGCAAACCGTTTTCTTGAAGTACTGGAACAAGTCTCCCGGCTCGCGCCGCTGGATAAGCCAGTGCTGATTATTGGCGAACGCGGTACGGGTAAAGAACTTATCGCCAATCGCCTGCACTATCTCTCTTCACGCTGGCAGGGGCCGCTTATCTCGCTTAACTGCGCAGCGCTTAACGAAAATCTGCTGGACTCCGAACTGTTTGGTCATGAAGCGGGCGCTTTTACCGGGGCGCAAAAACGTCATCCCGGTCGCTTTGAACGCGCCGATGGCGGCACGCTGTTTTTGGATGAACTGGCGACAGCGCCGATGCTGGTACAGGAAAAGCTGCTGCGGGTGATTGAATATGGCGAGCTAGAGCGCGTCGGCGGCAGCCAGCCGTTACAGGTTAATGTGCGATTAGTATGCGCCACCAATGCCGATTTACCCGCCATGGTGAAGGAAGGGACATTTCGTGCCGATCTGCTCGACAGGCTGGCTTTTGATGTTGTACAACTGCCGCCGCTGCGCGAACGCCAGAGCGATATCATGCTGATGGCCGAGCATTTTGCTATTCAGATGTGTCGTGAACTACGTCTGCCCTTATTTCCCGGTTTTACCGATCGGGCAAAAGAAACGTTGTTGCATTACGCCTGGCCGGGTAATGTCCGCGAGCTGAAAAACGTAGTCGAACGTTCAGTGTATCGCCACGGCAGCAGTGAACATCCTTTGGATGAAATTGTTATCGATCCTTTTCAACGCCATCCCGCCGAACCGCCCACGCCCGCCCTGCCATCGGCATCCGCCACGCCTGACCTGCCGCTCAACTTGCGGGAGTTTCAACTGCAACAGGAAAAAGCGCTGCTGCAACGTAGCTTACAGCAGGCGAAATTTAACCAGAAACGAGCCGCCGATTTGCTGGCACTCACCTACCACCAGTTTCGCGCCTTGCTTAAAAAGCATCAGCTTTAGCTATTTCTCCGGCTAATTGACGACATTTACGCCAGTTATCCACCGACATTTTTACGTGGCGGGCCGAAGTGCGATACACTTTGCAAATTGAACTTCAAAAACTTAACTATTATGCGCCTGGTTTTATCGTCTCTGATCGTGATAGCGGGTCTACTGAGTAGTCAGGCTACGGCTGCGACTGCGCCCGAACAAACTGCGAGTGCAGATATTCGCGATAGCGGCTTTGTGTATTGTGTCAGCGGGCAGGTCAACACCTTTAATCCGCAAAAAGCGAGCAGCGGCCTCATCGTCGATACCCTGGCCGCCCAGTTATATGACCGCCTGTTGGATGTCGATCCCTATACTTATCGTTTAGTCCCAGAGCTGGCAGAAAGCTGGGAAGTGCTGGATAACGGGGCAACGTACCGTTTTCACCTGCGCCGCGACGTTTCCTTTCAAAAAACCGCCTGGTTTACGCCGACCCGAAAACTCAATGCTGATGATGTCGTCTTTACCTTTCAGCGGATTTTCGATCGTCGGCATCCGTGGCATAACATCAACGGCAGTAGCTTCCCCTACTTTGATAGCCTACAGTTCGCCGACAATGTAAAAAGCGTGCGTAAGCTGGACAATAACACCGTTGAGTTTCGCCTGACGCAGCCAGACGCCTCCTTTTTATGGCATCTGGCCACACACTACGCTTCCGTCATGTCCGCTGAGTACGCCGCGCAGCTTAGCCGAAAAGATCGTCAGGAACTGCTAGACCGCCAACCGGTCGGCACCGGGCCTTTCCAGCTTTCGGAGTACCGTGCCG
Organism: Salmonella sp. 741265073_HBA; assembly: GCF_046569105.1. NCBI lineage: Bacteria > Pseudomonadati > Pseudomonadota > Gammaproteobacteria > Enterobacterales > Enterobacteriaceae > Salmonella > Salmonella sp. 741265073_HBA. The sequence continues at coordinate 220,056 of NZ_JBKFRY010000003.1, forward strand.
GGCAGTTTATTCGTCTCCAGCGCCACGATGGTTTTTGGCGCGGCAAACCGCTGATGCCGCAAGTAGTAGTGGATTTAGGCTCCGGCGGTACCGGGCGTTTATCAAAATTACTGACCGGTGAATGCGATGTTCTGGCCTGGCCCGCCGCCAGCCAGCTAACTATTTTACGCGACGATCCGCGTTTGCGGCTGACGTTGCGCCCGGGGATGAATATCGCCTATCTGGCCTTTAACACCGATAAGCCGCCGTTGAATAATCCCGCAGTGCGCCATGCGCTGGCCTTATCGATCAACAACCAGCGCCTGATGCAGTCGATTTATTACGGCACGGCAGAAACCGCAGCCTCCATTTTACCGAGAGCCTCATGGGCTTACGATAACGATGCCAAAATTACGGAGTACAATCCGGAAAAATCGCGCGAACAGCTAAAAGCGCTGGGCATTGAGAATCTTACGCTGCATCTCTGGGTGCCGACCAGTTCTCAGGCCTGGAACCCAAGTCCGCTAAAAACGGCGGAGCTTATTCAGGCGGATATGGCGCAGGTTGGCGTAAAAGTGGTCATTGTGCCGGTTGAAGGTCGTTTTCAGGAGGCGCGCCTGATGGATATGAATCACGATCTGACCTTATCCGGCTGGGCCACGGACAGCAACGATCCGGATAGCTTTTTCAGACCGCTGTTAAGCTGTGCAGCCATCAATTCGCAAACCAATTTCGCCCACTGGTGTAACCCTGAATTTGACAGCGTGCTGCGTAAGGCACTGTCGTCGCAGCAGTTGGCTTCGCGCATAGAAGCGTATGAGGAAGCGCAGAATATCCTGGAGAAAGAGCTGCCGATACTGCCGCTGGCATCATCACTACGCCTGCAGGCTTACCGCTACGATATTAAAGGGCTGGTGTTAAGCCCTTTCGGCAATGCGTCTTTTGCCGGCGTCTCCCGCGAAAAACACGAAGAGGTGAAAAAACCATGATTATCTTCACCCTGCGTCGGTTATTGCTGTTGCTGGTGACGCTATTCTTCCTGACCTTTATCGGCTTTAGCCTGAGCTATTTTACGCCGCACGCGCCGCTACAAGGCGCATCATTATGGAATGCCTGGGTTTTCTGGTTCAACGGTCTGCTGCACTGGGACTTTGGCGTGTCCAGCATTAACGGCCAACTGATCTCCGAACAGCTTAAAGAGGTGTTTCCCGCCACGATGGAGCTGTGCATTCTCGCCTTTGGTTTTGCGCTAATGGTCGGCATCCCGGTCGGGATGCTGGCTGGCGTGACGCGTAGCAAATGGCCGGATCGTTTTATCAGCGCGCTGGCGCTATTAGGTTTCTCAATTCCGGTTTTCTGGCTGGCGCTTCTGCTCACACTGTTCTTTTCGCTCACGCTGGGGTGGCTGCCGGTATCCGGGCGATTTGACCTGCTTTATGAAGTTAAACCGGTTACCGGTTTCGCCATCATTGACGCCTGGATTTCAGATTCGCCGTGGCGTGATGAAATGGTGATGAGCGCCATACGACATATGGTTTTACCGGTGCTCACGCTTTCCGTCGCGCCGACCACAGAAGTGATCCGCCTGATGCGAATCAGCACTATTGAGGTCTACGATCAGAACTACGTTAAAGCGGCGGCCACGCGCGGCTTGTCGCGCTTTACGATTTTACGTCGTCACGTGTTGCATAATGCGCTGCCGCCGGTCATTCCCCGTCTTGGCCTGCAGTTTTCAACCATGTTAACGCTGGCGATGATTACCGAAATGGTTTTCAGCTGGCCAGGGCTGGGACGATGGTTAATTCACGCCATTCGTCAGCAGGACTATGCCGCTATTTCCGCTGGCGTGATGGTCATTGGGTCGCTGGTTATTGTGGTCAATGTGATTTCCGATATTTTGGGTGCTATGGCTAACCCTCTGAAACATAAGGAATGGTATGCCTTACGATAAGAAACAATAAAAAATATTATTAAATCAAAAAGTTATGCTTTTATTTTTGTGATAAGTTCGTTTTTTAGTACACAAATATATACATATTGTTTTCTATTTTCTCCGGCAGTCCATGCTTCGATGATGATTGCCGGAGATTTATCTTCTCTATCAGCGCCTCCGGGTTTCACTGCGTATCGCTACCTGCTGTCGCGGTACTCCTGCCCCAATCAAACGCCCGACCTGCGCCTATTGTTCCAATGTTAGTTTCGGTCGTCGGCCACCATTACACCCCCTCGCCCTTGTCGCTTCCAGTCCAGCGCGGGTTCTTTTCACAATCAATTCACGTTCCATTTCAGCGAGTGTGCCCATGACATGAAAGAAGAATCGCCCCATTGGCGTCGACGAGTCTATGCTGTCGGTCAGGCTGCGGAAATTAACGCCGCGTTCGCGCAATTCTTCTACCAGAACGACCAGATGACGCATACTGTGACCAAGGCGATCAAGCTTCCATACAACCAGTGTGTCCCCTTCTGATAACGTCCTGACTAAAAGGAGCAGGCTTCACGGGCTGGATTTATCCAACAAAGCGCGTAGTGAGTGTTTCCCGTGAGGCTGAATACGAAAAAGGCCACGTAAATGCGTAGCCTTTATGGTGAGAGTTCTAATCTTAAGAGGCACTCCATCAAACAAACCACCCACAATTGTCAGAAGCTTGAAGGAGTGCTTTGGGGTGACAGTATCTGCGGCATTGTTGCCACGAACAACGTTCCCGCAAATGCTCAAAATACAATCCCAAAATCCGCTCCAGTAAACAGTCTGAATATCGTTGCCCCACAGATCGCTACAGCCATACAGGAACCTGATAAAGGTTCAGACATAATCGTCTCACCAACAAGATTAAGCCTGTTCTTTAGAGCGTTTAATACCCAGCAACATTTAATTTGTCACCGTAGGCCCCATACAATAACTTGATGAGCTACAAGTAGTTATCGCAATTAATTCCCTGGAAGAGAATGCACTTTTGAAATCGGGGTCGCGCCAAACATTCTCTTTATAATATATCCTTACATCCCCCCCTGTTGTATAATAATACTTTGCTATATTTAGCATGTTATCAAACCCCTGTTTATGATTCCCATACACATCCACTTTACACATGGCATTGATACTAATAGCTTCACTCCCGTGCTTCAGTCCGATACAAAAAAACTGAGTTTCCTTATCCCCTGACGTATACACACCATAAGACAGGTTGTTAATCTGAACATTACTCACATACGTATCATAATCAGCCATAGCTGCATAACAAACACTGGATAATGACGCAAGAGCAAGAGTCAAAACCTTTAATTTCTTTTTCATAATCCACTCCAACAATATTTACCATACTTGTATTTCTATCGTAAACAAGCTCAACTGCCTCATGTATATTTTCAATTGGGATAGAATTTACAGATACATACTCACTTTGTAACCGCATCATCACTCGCTCAAAATGACCAAACTGGATACCACATAATTCAATATAAGCAACAGACGGCGGAAGGCTGTAGAAACTATTGTCTGCACGGATTCTGTATCTGTACAACCTGCCGCTAAATGTTGCTCTGGAGTAATATAATCGTGCTATATTATAAGACCCATTAATATCTGAGATGGTCGCAATATAGTACTGTCTCGACTACCGGATGCACAGGAGTCATCTCTTATATGTTGCTGAAGATTCCTGTTATTACCGTGAGAAGCAAAACCATCCCGAAAAATCACATCTGAAGGTCTCGAGTCAACACGATATACAAAACCAACGGTACTTGCATAACCAGAAAAACACTAAAAATAATATTACTTTTTTATCATACCCTCTCCCACAGAAACTATCAGGCAAACCACCTAATGTGTTAAACCGAGTGCTAACCATAGCTCAGTCATACTTTACGTCTCGCTGGATAAAATTAGAAAAACAAACCTCCCCGGTTTACGGGCACGAAAATCCCCGTAATCGCACAATGCCTATCCTTAAACTGCGGCACTATAACGGCTTCCCCTACAGGGAGCCTTTTTGTTATGCCACTTCTCAATGACCTGCTCGATTTCAGCGATCATCCCCTTATGCCACCGCCTTCAGCGCAGATGTTTGCGGAACATCTTCCTGCTGAGTGTATACAACACTGCCTGACGCTCTCTAAGCATGCAACCGTTCGCCTGGCGTTCGGCTTTATCCGCCTGGTGTTTATCCCTGATACGCCTGGCACGCAGTTCCAGCGCGTAGATAGCGCCATGTTCAGGACAGCACCAGACAACGTTGCTGTAAGCAGGAGAAAACCATTCCCGGCAAACTTTGTATTTACGGCGCGGTAATTTAGCCATGCTCACCTCAGACCCGGTTACGGATATAGCATCTAATAACGTTAGATTATGCATGCGTAATAATTCATAGCATATCTATATTAATGTAAATAAAATACAGTCAACAGATTTCTCCAATTTTATTATATATAAACAGAGGCTTACATTGAGTAATAACAAGATCATACAATCCCGCACCAGTAAAATTAATGTAAAAATAGGCGTAATCATGTATTAATATTGACTGGACAGTAGATAAGTGATAACAAATAAATATTAAAAAGTAAATATCACATAATAACCATTATCACTACATGAGAGGTGAATATGATGGAACCTATTTCTGCCGCGATCCTCAATATTAGAGGGGCAGCCCCGGCACTGCCACTATCGGAAATGGCGCAACTAACCTAGCCAAAGATATTATTAGGGTAGCTAATATTGCTTATAATATTTCACAGGTTGAGCAAAAAAGTGGTTTCTTGTTAGTTACGGGAGAGAAAGGCTTCAACAAATCGGCTTGCCTGCATATGCTGGGACAACTGTTATTCCGCAGATAAAAGAGAGCCTAATAGTTTTAAAAAGGAGGACATAGATAAAGCGAATAGAAATGCTGGTTTCTTCGAACGAATGGTGTTTGGAGAACGTGATACTTTTATAGAGAGGGTTGCTAATGAGATCTGGAGTCGAGGCTACACAGATGTCAAAGTTTCTGGTTATCATGGTGCTGGTGTATTTTATGCTGGTGAAATCCCATTTACACATCTTAGAAGCACGACGATCCCGCCAACTATCACTGTAAAAAGAAAGTCCGTAAGAGTAACGCTGGAAAGTCCTATAGATTAAATCATAAACTCAGCTCTATTACTTTTGGGTAGATCAAGGGGTTATCATCAAAATTATATTTTTGTTAATATTTTTACGATATTGTAAACTGACAGTTACTGTATAAATAATCGGTAACTGTCAGCTCACATCTGAGCTAATAAATATAATTCCCCCTGCTGACCCGCTGCAGCGGTTTAAGACGCAACACCTCATGCCGGAGTATTCCGATCTGTCTTATTGTGAACCTCCCAGAGACTAATGCCGCAACATCCTGATCGCGCCATACTCCAAACTGGCGCCAGCCGCCACTGTCGGTCTTAATGACCCTGGCCCAAATTCCGTACAGTGCTAAAACTTCTCCCAGTAGTCGTATGTTCTTTTACGGTTAACGCTTCTGTTTTTTTCTTCTTCTCCAGTACCATCTGGCGACGAGGATCGAGTCCCTCAGTTAACCATGATCTAAAGTACTGACGGCGTTCCCTGGTATGAGATAGTGATATGGTTGGATAATCGCCAATCGTCAGTTGAGCAGCGTTCCCGTTCCATCTGTATTGGTAAAAGAATGTTATACTGCCGGATGTAGAGAGCCTGACATTGAGACCATGAGCGTCTGAGATGACCTTGATTTGGTCTCTTTTTTTGCCAGGAGCCTTTCTTAATTTTGTATCGGCAAGCAATGTGTACACTCCATGAGAGGATATGCACATTAGTGTACACATTTTGCATAAATTGATAACCTCAAAGTGCACAAAATTAAAACACCAACGCTCGATAACGAATTGATAATGTTTGAATATTTCAAAAGACATAAAGCATGGTAAACAAAAATAAAACGAGTAAATATGCCTTACGATAGCGTCTACAGCGAAAAGCGCCCGCCAGGCACCCTGCGCACTGCCTGGCGTAAATTTTATAGCGACGCGCCTGCGATGGTGGGCCTGTATGGATGCGCCGGTCTGGCGTTGCTGTGTATTTTTGGCGGCTGGATCGCGCCCTATGGTATCGATCAGCAATTTCTGGGCTATCAGCTACTGCCGCCCTCCTGGTCACGCTATGGCGAAGTCTCCTTTTTTCTGGGGACTGACGATCTGGGGCGCGATGTGCTGAGCCGCCTGTTAAGCGGTGCGGCGCCCACGGTCGGCGGCGCGTTTATCGTAACGCTGGCGGCTACGCTATGTGGATTAGTCCTCGGCGTAGTGGCAGGCGCGACGCACGGTTTACGCTCTGCCGTGCTGAACCATATTCTGGACACGCTGCTTTCCATCCCTTCGCTCTTGCTGGCGATTATCGTCGTGGCATTTGCCGGCCCACATCTGTCACACGCGATGTTTGCCGTCTGGCTGGCCCTGTTGCCGCGAATGGTACGTTCCGTCTATAGCATGGTGCATGATGAACTGGAAAAAGAGTACGTCATTGCCGCCCGTCTGGATGGCGCGACAACGCTGAATATTCTGTGGTTCGCCATTTTACCGAATATTACCGCCGGTCTGGTCACCGAAATTACCCGGGCGCTGTCGATGGCGATTCTGGACATCGCCGCGCTGGGATTTTTAGATCTCGGCGCGCAGCTTCCCTCTCCTGAATGGGGCGCCATGTTGGGGGATGCGCTGGAGTTAATCTATGTCGCGCCGTGGACCGTTATGCTACCCGGCGCGGCGATAACGCTCAGTGTTTTACTGGTAAACCTGCTCGGAGATGGGATTCGTCGTGCGATTATTGCGGGGGTGGAATAATGCCGTTACTGGATATCCGCAATCTCACCATTGAATTTAAAACCAGCGAAGGTTGGGTAAAAGCGGTCGATCGCGTCAGTATGACATTAAGCGAAGGCGAAATTCGCGGCCTGGTAGGTGAATCGGGTTCCGGAAAGAGCTTGATTGCTAAAGCTATTTGCGGTGTCGCGAAAGACAACTGGCGAGTCACTGCCGACCGTATGCGTTTTGATGATATCGATCTGCTGCGCCTCTCCTCTCGTGAACGACGTAAGCTGGTCGGGCATAATGTGTCGATGATCTTCCAGGAGCCGCAGTCGTGCCTTGATCCTTCCGAACGCGTCGGCCGCCAGTTAATGCAAAATATTCCCGCCTGGACCTATAAAGGCCGCTGGTGGCAGCGTTTAGGCTGGCGTAAACGGCGTGCAATTGAATTACTGCACCGGGTGGGAATTAAAGATCATAAAGACGCGATGCGCAGTTTTCCCTATGAACTGACCGATGGCGAGTGTCAGAAAGTCATGATCGCTATCGCGCTGGCGAATCAACCGCGACTCCTGATCGCTGATGAACCCACCAACTCAATGGAACCAACGACGCAGGCGCAAATTTTTCGCCTGCTGACCCGACTGAATCAAAACAGTAATACCACCATTCTGTTGATTAGCCACGACCTGCAAATGCTGAGTCAGTGGGCTGACAAAATCAACGTTTTATACTGCGGCCAGACGGTAGAAACCGCGCCAAGTAAAGATCTGGTGACGACGCCACATCATCCTTATACGCAGGCGCTTATCCGCGCGATTCCGGATTTTGGCAGCGCGATGCCGCATAAAAGCCGTCTGAATACGCTGCCGGGCGCGATCCCGCTACTGGAGCAGTTACCGATAGGTTGTCGTCTGGGGCCGCGCTGCCCTTACGCGCAACGAGAATGCATTATCACGCCACGCTTAACCGGCGCGAAAAATCATCTCTATGCCTGTCATTTTCCGCTGAATATGGAGAGAGAGTGATATGGTGGAAACTCTGCTTGAAGTGCGCAACCTGAGTAAAACCTTTCGCTACCGGACAGGATGGTTTCGCCGCCAGACCGTCGACGCCGTGAAACCATTAAGCTTTACGCTTCGTGAGCGTCAGACCCTGGCCATTATTGGCGAAAACGGTTCCGGCAAATCCACGCTGGCAAAGATGCTGGCCGGCATGATTGAACCCACCAGCGGCGAGCTTCTTATTGACGATCATCCCCTGCATTACGGCGACTATTCGTTTCGAAGCCAACGTATTCGAATGATTTTTCAGGACCCCTCAACGTCACTGAATCCACGTCAACGTATTTCACAGATCCTTGACTTCCCCCTGCGCCTTAATACCGATCTGGAGCCGGAACAGCGGCGCAAACAGATTGTCGAGACGATGCGTATGGTGGGGCTATTGCCCGATCACGTGAGCTACTACCCGCATATGCTGGCGCCGGGGCAGAAACAGCGTCTGGGCCTGGCCCGCGCGCTGATTTTACGCCCTAAAGTCATTATCGCGGACGAAGCGCTGGCTTCGCTTGATATGTCCATGCGCTCGCAGCTCATCAATCTGATGCTTGAATTGCAGGAAAAACAAGGCATCTCCTATATCTATGTCACGCAGCATATCGGCATGATGAAACATATTAGCGATCAGGTATTAGTGATGCATCAGGGGGAAGTGGTTGAACGCGGCAGCACCGCCGATGTGCTCGCCTCTCCGCTACATGAGCTTACCCGTCGTTTAATCGCAGGCCATTTTGGCGAGGCGCTGACCGCTGACGCATGGCGAAAGGATCGCTAAGCGAAACAAATACCCTCAGTTCGATTCTCTGAGGGTGTTCATGCGACTGCCCAACAGCAATGTTTCAACCTCTTCTAACGCAACGGAAGGAAATAACGTGCCCTGGGTTGCCCAAATGCCTGCCGTTTTTAACGCCGGCAAATAGCGTGCGTTTTCCTGGCCAACCACCACGATCTTGTCACAATAACGCCGGATATGTTTGACAAGCAGCGGAAACGTCATTTTTTCAATTTGTGAGACAAAAAAGCTGCGATCAAGTTTTACGCCGCTAAAACACCCGCAAACTAATGGCGCAGCGGTTGCGTTCCCTACGCCCAGGTCGCCCAGCCATAATGGATTAGGTTGTTTATGAAGCGCGTGTATTAAAGGATCGACTAAGACGTTATCTTGACATGAAAAATGTTCAGCGACCTGCAGCTCCACAAATAGCATGGCGTGTAGTAATGCGCGAATATCTTTGTCCTGAAGGACAAGCTGCGCCATACCCCGATCGATATTTACGATACAGAACAGGCCGTGGCGTAGAAACCAGCCATGTTTGGCCGCGATTGTCCGCAACAGATCAAGCAGAAAACGGCGCTTCTGCGAATTGTCCCATGACGAGATAACAAACTCAGGGTGTAGCGGACGAGCGGGCGACGATGCAAAATGGGTAGTGATTTCGACACCCAGTAAATCCCCCTCCATTGCCCTTATCGGCTCTGCCATAAAAAAATAGCGCATGTGACCACTCCACTTGATCTTAACTCCCTGATAATGCGCTTTTAACGCAAATCAATCAATAAAAACGATCAATATATAAAAAATGATCGAAAAAAACAATATATGTTAACTCCATGATAACTTGCTAATTTTATGTTTTGAGAATGTTCTTCTATTGCTATAATGAAATTTACATACTACGCCGAACAACGCTAATACGACGGCATGAGACCATCCGTAAAGCCGGGGTCTTCTTGCCAGGTAGAGGGGAAAAATCAAGGCGAGTTAATGTTGTTGCACCATCGCGAGGCATTTCATCCACTATGGCGGCGCGGCATCACCAACCGTACTTGCGAGTTGCATCTCCGCTGCAGGCTGTCCAGATCCCCTGAACGACCTTTAAACGAATAGCAACTCTCAATAATTGATCGGCAAATCTGTAGCGAATGAGCCCCGGCGATTCGCAGAAAAGAACGGAACTAAATGCTATTTTTTTAATTCATCCTTTAATACTTTAGCCACAAGAGTCCCTTCCTCCGGCGCGGCTAGTTTAAAACGTCTTCCTGACGCAGGTGTCTGTTCTTCCTCTCCGATTAACTCATCAAGCTCTGTAATAAGTGACTTATAATATTCAATATCTTCAGTATTTCCTTCGGTCTCGGCCTGCTTTAATTTTATCAGGTAACGGGCCTTAATTTGCTCTTCCAATTGTGTTGTTGCAAGAGAAGCGCTTCGCTGTTGCCGGGATTCTTGTGACAGCACGATTTGATCGCCATCCACAAAGAAAAGTACCCCCTCTTTAACCAGAATATTACCTAAGTTATCTATATCATGCATATAAACCCCCCGGGATTCAAGAAGCGCCTCCGCCATTCGATAGTTATCTTCATCTTCAATATCGAACTCCTGACCTTGAATATATTTTGAAACTAAAACCGTAACGTCTTTACCATTAATATTCATGATGGCCGAACGAGAAAAATCCTTGTCGCCATTGGCCATGTTCAAATACTTACTGACACGATCAGGATGACAATTACGATGTTCCGGAGAGTTAACATCCACTTTTATTCCCCGCTCATTAATTGGAATCTTAACAACAAACTCATCATTTAACAGATAGACTGTCCCATAACTTCCGCTACCTATTTTATTTTTTTCAATATCATGCATGCGGATATTTTTTTTAAACTCCGACGAGTTAATAAACGCCTCTATTGCCGCTGGTTGTGATGCATCCGTCTGATCAGTATCGCCGCTCTCATCACCAGACGCCATGGCGGGCGTGGTCAGGAAGTCTATCAAACGTTGCTCAAAAGCCTCATAGACTCCATTACTACCTGCTTCGCTCGACGGCTGGTTATCATTATCTAAAGCGGCAAGCGTAATTTCCCCATTATTATAATTAAACATCGTTTCTTTTAAAAAATCGACGCAATGTTCAGAACACTCCGTCTCGGTCACTAATACTCCATCGTAAAACATCTGTAGTAGTAACATATTTTCTTGATGTGCTAATACCTCTACAGTGTATTTATCCATTGTTTCAGGTCTGGAGGCATCAATAAGTTTAATATATCCAAGAAGGGGGCGCCATCGTGTACAGTCTTCATCTCGCCTCGAAAATGGTCGTAGCGAGAAAGGCTTCGAAATATCGGGATGCTCGTTTTTTTGGCACAGTAGATTATATATCTCTTTATAATCAGAAATTAAACTTCGCCTGGTAAATATATTCCTGAAAAAATCTATGAATTTCTCATACGTTGAAAAAACATGCTCTTTTTTATTATCGATGATATCTCTTAAATACCTTTCTGATATCTGGCAACTATGATTTCCGATCTGAAATGTAAACGGCATATGTCTCATCCTCTGAAAATTTATTATAATACACATGCAAACATATAAAAACCCGATTTGTAACTACTGTAATCACCTGATTTCAAAAATTTTTCATATTCAGTATTACTCTGTATCAATAAATAGAGAAAACCTACAGCGCCTAAAAAAGAAATTATTTTTGTTAAGCATTTGCTGGTTAAAGTTACATGTCCATAACATCGTTAATAGGTGAGGAAAACCATTCGGATGAATATTCAGTCTTCCTACAGAACCTTTATTTGTCTGGTGGAAGGTGCATCGCTATGCGTACTTGCTATCCGTCCCGGTGTCTCTGGTTGGATGAGGCGAACCTTACACCAGCTGGTATACTGCACCGTAGGGCCTTCTAGCTTGGCCCTGGGGAGTGCTCAAAATCCTCAGGGACTTCGTTACCGTGTGGTTTTAGAACGTCACCAGCTGGAGATAGCAGCGGAAAAATAGCGTGACACACGGGGCCAGGAGTGGGATATAATTTCAGACTAATTTCGAATAATGTTGAAAAGTTGCTGTTAACCATTGTTCGTAAAAGCAAAAAATAAGCAATGACTATAAGGATTAAAGCTATGGGTTTTCTTTCCGGTAAGCGCATTCTGGTCACTGGCGTGGCCAGTAAACTGTCCATCGCCTACGGTATCGCACAGGCGATGCACCGCGAAGGAGCTGAACTGGCGTTCACCTACCAGAACGACAAACTGAAAGGCCGCGTAGAAGAATTTGCTGCCCAGCTGGGTTCCAGCATCGTTTTACCGTGTGATGTCGCTGAAGATGCCAGCATTGACGCTATGTTTGCAGAGCTGGGTAACGTTTGGCCGAAATTTGACGGTTTCGTACACTCGATCGGTTTCGCGCCTGGCGATCAGCTGGACGGCGATTATGTTAATGCGGTTACCCGCGAAGGCTTTAAAATCGCTCACGATATTAGCTCTTACAGCTTTGTTGCCATGGCGAAAGCCTGCCGCACCATGCTGAATCCGGGTTCTGCGCTGTTGACCTTGTCTTATCTGGGAGCGGAGCGCGCCATCCCGAACTACAATGTCATGGGTCTGGCGAAAGCCTCTCTGGAAGCCAACGTGCGTTATATGGCAAACGCTATGGGACCGGAAGGGGTTCGCGTCAACGCCATCTCTGCGGGCCCGATCCGCACGCTGGCGGCGTCCGGTATTAAAGACTTCCGTAAAATGCTGGCGCATTGTGAAGCCGTTACGCCAATTCGTCGCACCGTGACCATTGAAGATGTGGGTAACTCAGCGGCGTTTCTGTGTTCCGATCTCTCGGCAGGCATTTCTGGCGAAGTCGTCCATGTTGACGGCGGGTTCAGCATTGCGGCAATGAATGAACTGGAACTGAAGTAAGCGCATTAAGTTTATTAGCGGGCGGCACGGCTGTGCTGCCCCATTCCCCTCACTCACCGCTCATCTCGTTATATAGCGTTCTGATATTTGTTATCACCTAACAATCTTTCATCCCTTTCCCGCATACGCCAGGATAATCCAGCATAAACGATCCGACGCCGAATCATTATCGATCGCCATTTCATCCTCGGGAAACCCTATGGAACAATGCCGAAAAGCGGGTAAAAGCCACTGGTATCATGAAACACAATCCACTATGTCGTCACAAACCCCGCTTTCGCTGATGCCGGAAGCAGCGTATGTTAACGATCGATTTTTACTGGATTTAGCGGTAGCAAAAACCGCGTTGACGCCTTTTGAATCATGGTTAAAGCCAGCTCGCCAGTTGGCGGATGTCTTATTTCCCCGCACGGTTCTCAACGACCGGCTTCATACGTTTAGCGCCTATGAACGTATGAGCACCGCGCTGACCGCCGCTCAGGTATTTGGGGTTCAGCGTTTGTGCCGCTATTATGCCGCGCGTCTGGCGCCGCTACCCGGCCCTGATGCCTCAAGAGAGAGCAATCAACGGCTGGCGCAAATTACGCAATACGCTCGTCAACTTGCCGGCTCCCCCTCCGTTATCAATACGCGAGCCCGCGAACAGCTTGCAGAGGTGGGATTAACCGCCCGGGATACCGTACTCATCAATCAGATCATTGGGTTTATCGGTTTTCAGGCGCGGGTAGCGGCGATATTTCAGGCGTTTTGCCGTCTGCCCGTGCGCGAGCTGCCCGGCCAGGAGATGCAGCGCTTTGCCAGGGCCGCGCGGTTTCAAAACCCCCAGACGACATGGCGGCCCGCCGCCAGTCTGGTAGAATATCCTCCCGCCCATACCAAAGTTCGGCGGCAATATTCGTCTTCACAATGCCAAATGATGGCGCCGGTACTCATGCGCGATCCGTCTTCATTCGCGTTACTCGAACGCATACTGACCAGCACATTACACACTGCGTCGCCCCCTTCTTTACTTCCACTTATCACGCTCCTCACATCACGTATCAACGGCAGCGCCGCCTGCTTTAACGAACAGGCAACCCAACCTGGCGCGTGGCGTCGCGCTGTTATCACGTTACGCCAGGAAGACGACGATATCGCTCGTTGGGAGCTTGAGCCTGCGCTGACACAGGCGATACAATGGCTCACCAGAGCGCCCGATCGCTTTAGCGCCGCGCATTTTTTCCCGCTACTCACCAGGGGAGTTTCATCGGAGCAGGCCATTAATATGTTAGGCTGGTGCGGCGTGTGCGGATGGTTAAATCGTTTAAAAATCGCGTTGGGCGAAACCTATTAACTCATCCATTACTGAAAGAGCGCTTGCTGCGCCAGGCAGAATCGCGTAAAACTGTCAGCCGCTCTTTTGGCTACGAAAATAGACGAATATGTTTCAGGACAACCCGCTGCTAGCGCAGCTTAAACAGCAACTGCATTCCCAGACGCCGCGCGCTGAAGGGGTCGTAAAAGCCACGGAAAAAGGCTTTGGCTTCCTTGAAGTTGACGCGCAAAAAAGCTATTTCATTCCTCCGCCGCAGATGAAAAAAGTGATGCATGGCGATCGTATCGTCGCGGTCATCCACACGGAAAAAGAACGGGAGTCTGCCGAGCCGGAAGAACTGATCGAACCGTTCCTGACGCGTTTTGTGGGAAAAGTTCAGGGTAAAAATGACCGCCTGTCCATCGTGCCGGATCATCCGTTGCTGAAAGACGCGATTCCCTGCCGCGCCGCGCGCGGCGTTCAGCATGAGTTCAAAGAAGGTGACTGGGCGGTTGCCGAAATGCGCCGCCATCCGCTTAAAGGCGACCGTTCGTTTTACGCCGATTTAACGCAGTACATCACCTTTGCCGACGATCACTTTGTTCCCTGGTGGGTTACGCTTGCCCGCCATAACCTGGAAAAAGAAGCGCCGAACGGCGTAGCGACGGAGATGCTGGACGAAGGGCTGGAGCGCCAGGATCTTACCGCGCTGAATTTCGTCACTATCGATAGCGCCAGCACTGAAGATATGGATGACGCGCTTTATGCTGAGGAATTAGCGGACGGCAGACTCCAGCTTACGGTGGCTATCGCCGATCCTACCGCCTGGATTGCCGAAGGCAGTAAGCTGGATAATGCCGCGAAAATTCGCGCCTTCACCAACTACCTGCCGGGCTTCAATATTCCTATGCTGCCGCGTGAGCTGTCTGACGATCTGTGCTCACTGCGCGCCAACGAAGTGCGTCCGGCGCTCGCCTGTCGCATGATAATCGCCGCGGACGGCACCATTGACGATGATATCGCCTTTTTTGCGGCCACCATCGAATCGAAGGCCAAGCTGGCGTACGACAATGTCTCCGACTGGCTGGAAAATAATGGCACCTGGCAGCCGGATAACGAAGGCATTGCCCAGCAAATTCGTCTGTTGCACCGTATTTGTTTAAGCCGCAGTGAGTGGCGTCATCATCATGCGTTAGTCTTTAAGGACCGCCCGGATTACCGCTTTGTGCTTGGCGAAAAAGGCGAAGTATTGGATATTGTGGCGGAACCGCGCCGTATCGCTAACCGTATCGTAGAAGAGTCGATGATCGCCGCTAACCTTTGCGCCGCGCGCGTACTGCGCGATAAGCTCGGTTTCGGTATTTACAACGTACATACGGGCTTCGATCCCGCGAATGCCGACGCGCTGGCCGCACTGCTGAAAACGCATGGTCTTCATGTCGATGCCGAAGAGGTGCTGACGCTGGAAGGCTTCTGTAAACTGCGTCGCGAACTGGATGCGCAGCCCTCCGGTTTCCTTGACAGCCGCATTCGTCGCTTCCAGTCTTTTGCGGAAATCAGCACCGAGCCGGGGCCGCATTTCGGTCTTGGTCTTGAGGCTTACGCCACCTGGACCTCTCCCATCCGTAAGTATGGCGATATGATTAACCATCGCCTGCTGAAAGCGGTCATCAAGGGGGAGGCTATTGCGCGTCCGCAGGAAGATATCACCCAGCAAATGGCGGAACGCCGTCGCCTGAACCGTATGGCGGAGCGCGATGTCGGCGACTGGTTATATGCACGCTTCCTTAACGATAAGGCGGGGACAAATACCCGTTTCGCGGCAGAAATTATTGACGTCAGCCGCGGTGGTATGCGTGTGCGACTGGTCGATAACGGCGCTATCGCCTTTATCCCTGCCCCGTTCCTGCACGCCGTTCGCGATGAACTGGTATGCAGCCAGGAAAACGGTACGGTACAGATTAAAGGTGAGACGGTTTATAAAGTGACGGATGTCATTGATGTCACTATTGCGGAAGTTCGCATGGAAACCCGCAGCATTATTGCCCGACCGGCAGCGTAACCACGCTTAGCTCGCTCAACGGCCTTTGCTGAGAAGGCAAAGGCCGTTTCTTTTCTTCTTCTCCCTTCCGTCATGCTCTGCGTTTAATCTTATTCAAACGCCCCATTTCTTGTTATTTTTAGCTGGCGACTATGCTTTTTCCAGAATCTGGATTACATATGAATATATAGATAAAACAATACGTTCAGCCATAATTACCCTTATTTATAACATGGCTAACCTTTCTTTTCGGGCACCTGGCGCTTAAATGGGATGGTACGCATGATGAAACAGATTCAGGAACAAACGGCGCTAAATCCCCTTCACTCTCACTGGCGTCTAGCTGATGACCGCAACGTGCTGTATCTCTCCCCGACAGGTGAAACGGATGCAGAAAAAACGGTTGAGCTATCGCCGGAACAAGCCGGGCGTATCCGGGAAATAACGGCGATTACGTCCAGTCTGCTGATAACGTTGTTGATAGAAAAACAGGTTACCGCTGTGCACCTGGTAGGCCGTAAGATTAATAACCGTGAATGGGCTGGCAGCCTGGCAACCTGGCCTGATACGCCAGCCATCGCGCCAACGCAGGCGCAGGAGCTCTCTTTTGCCGAGCAAATCGTATCAGAAGCCAACTCAGTCATTGCGATACTGGATAGTCGGGGAAAAATCTGTCGATTTAATCGGTTATGCGAAGAGTACACAGGCTTAAAAGAGCGAGATGTAATTGGTCAAAGCGTCTTTAAATTATTTATGAGCCGCCGGGAGGCGGTTGCCTCCCGACACTACATTGAGAATTTTTTTCGCAATGGCAATGCCTATGAAATCGAACGCTGGATAAAGACCCGTAAAGGCCAACGCCTGTTCTTATTTCGTAATAAATTCGTCCATAACGGCAGCGGAAAAAACGAAATTTTCCTGATCTGCGCAGGCACGGATATCACCGAAGAAAGGCGGGCTCAGGAGCGTTTACGCATACTGGCGAATACAGACACCGTCACCGGCCTGCCCAATCGCAATGCTATCCATGAATTTATTAATCATGCTATTGCCTCGGCTGGCGAGTCGCAGGTGGGTATCGTTTATCTCGATCTGGATAACTTCAAGAAAATTAATGACGCCTATGGGCATATGTTTGGCGATCAGCTCTTACAGGCCGTTTCGCTGGCGCTGTTGAGTTGTCTGGAGGAAGATCAATTGCTGGCCAGACTGGGGGGAGATGAATTCATTGTCCTCGCTGCCCATACGTCTCAGGCCGCGCTGGAAGCAGTAGCCTCACGAATCCTTACCCGTCTGCGGCAACCGTTTCGTATTGGACTCATTGAAGTTTACACGGGATGCGCCATTGGCATTTCGTTGGCCCCCCGGCACGGACAGGACAGCGAAAGTCTCATTCGCACTGCCGACACCGCAATGTATAACGCCAAAGAAGGCGGCCGCGGTCAGTTCTGCGTTTTTTCGCCGGAAATGAATCAGCGCGTATTTGACTATCACTGGCTGGATACAAACCTGCGAAAAGCGCTGGAAAACGACCAGTTACTTATTCACTATCAGCCCAAAATTACCTGGCGCGGCGAAGTACGTAGCCTGGAAGCGCTGGTACGCTGGCAATCGCCGGAACGCGGATTAATTCCGCCGCTGGAGTTCATCTCATACGCCGAAGAGTCAGGACTCATCGTCCCGCTGGGCCGCTGGGTGATTCTGGATGTGGTTCGCCAGATTGCGAGATGGCGCGATAAGGGGATTAACTTGCGCGTAGCCGTTAACTTTTCGGCGCGACAACTGGCCGACCAGACGCTTTTTACTGCGCTTAAACAGGCTTTGTACGATCTGAATTTTGAGTATTGCCCGATCGATGTCGAGCTAACGGAAAGCTGCCTGATCGAAAACGACACGCTGGCGCTATCGGTTATCCAGCAATTTAGTCAGCTCGGCGCCCAGATTCATCTGGATGATTTTGGCACCGGGTATTCTTCGCTTTCTCAACTCGCCCGGTTCCCTATTGATGCCGTTAAACTGGATCAGGCTTTCGTCAGAGATATCCATAAGCAACCGCTGTCGCAATCTCTGGTTCGGGCGATTGTCGCGGTGGCTCAGGCGCTAAATTTACAAGTGATTGCCGAAGGCGTAGAAAATGTTAAAGAAGATGCCTTCCTGACAAAAAACGGCGTCAATGAACGACAGGGCTTTTTATTCGCCAAACCTATGCCCGCCGTTTCTTTTGAACGCTGGTACAAACGTTATCAGACGAAAAAAATGCGTTAATGGCGGCGATAATAGGGAGAACAGCCTGTGCAGACAGGCGTAACCCTATTTTTCCCTTCTCTTTTCAGATTAATTTCTGCATCATGAATTGAAACCTTTTCTGACATTAAGGATGACAAACATGTCTGATATCGAAGCACAACGAATTGCCGCACGCATTGATACCGTGCTGGATATCCTTGTTGCTGGCGATTACCACTCGGCCATCAATAACCTTGAAATATTGAGAGCAGAGCTGTTAGATCAGGTTAAAGACGGTATCTCGCCATCCCAGGCGCCCGGATCGCCCTGGGAAATCTGATAGCGATTATTTGTCCGGGATGGCCGTTAGCCCTTCCCGGCTCTCTGACTGTCTGTTGACTCCTCTTAACGTATAAAATTAATACTATGAACTCCCGACAACAATCAATTTTGCAAATGGTGGTTGATAAAGGCCAGATGAGCGTTGCTGAACTGGCGAAAATTACCGGCGTATCTGAAGTCACGATTCGTCAGGATCTGAATACCCTGGAAAAACAGAGCTATTTACGCCGTGCGCACGGTTTCGCCGTTTCGCTTGAGAGCGATGACGTAGAGACTCGCATGATGACGAACTACACGCTAAAACGCCGACTGGCGGAGTTCGCCGCCTCGCTGGTCAGTCCAGGGGAATCCGTTTTTATTGAAAATGGCAGTAGCAATGCGCTATTGGCCCGGACGCTGGCGGAACAAAAAGATGTCACGATCATCACCGTGAGCAGTTATATCGCGCATCTGCTCAAAGAAACCCCTTGCGAAGTCATTCTCCTCGGTGGAATCTATCAGAAAAAAAGTGAAAGCATGGTAGGGCCGTTGACGCGACAGTTTATCCATCAAGTGCATTTCAGCAAAGCATTTATCGGTATTGATGGCTGGCAGGCTGATACCGGCTTTACCGGACGCGATATGATGCGCTCGGATGTGGTTAACGCTGTTCTGGAAAAAGGCTCAGAAGCGATTGTCCTCACCGACAGCTCCAAATTTGGCTGTGTGCATCCCTATCCCCTGGGCCCGCTCTCTCGCTTCCATCGTGTCATTACGGATTCCAGAATTTCCGCCAGCGATCAAATGCAGTTAGAACATGCGGGGCTGCTAGTCAATGTTATTGGCTCATCCGTTTAAAATATTTCCCGATGGTTTGCCCTATGGCAAATCATCCTCTCTCTAAGACTTTTCTGACATCCCAATTAAGACTATTTACCTGTTGTAACGAGCGTAACGTCGTAAAATTAATATTAGCGAAATAACAGGAAGTGACTATCACCTGCGTGATATACCCCTGCGCAATCAGGTTTTACGGAAAATCTCTTAACAGGTTTTATTTTAACTATAGTTATAGTGAGCTTAATTCCGTGAATCGTTAATTCAGGAGAGAGTATTATGTTTATGACGAGCAAAAAAATGGCCGCTGCTGTGCTGGCAATCACCGTAGCAATGTCTCTGAGCGCCTGCTCAAACTGGTCCAAGCGCGATCGCAACACGGCTATTGGCGCAGGTGCGGGGGCGTTAGGCGGCGCAGTGTTAACGGACGGCAGTACATTAGGCACCCTGGGCGGCGCGGCGGTCGGCGGCGTGATTGGTCACCAGGTTGGAAAATAATCCAGACGTTTAAATATTGAACGGCTCAAAATAATACGTTTATTCTTTTCAGGTCTGGATTACAAAAATAGACAAAGTTGACTTTTACGCCACGGTAATTTACAACCGTGGCGTTTTCATTAGCCGCCAGCTAATTTTACTTTCATTCCTTTAGCTTCCAGCAATGATTTTATCAAGTCGCGTTTATCACCCTGAATTTCAATAATCCCTTCTTTTACTGCCCCGCCACAGCCGCATTTTTTCTTCAGTTCAGCCGCCAGTTTGGTTAATTCCGCATCATTCATCTCGATACCGGTAATCAAACATACGCCTTTACCCTTACGGCCACTGGTTTGACGCTGAATGCGAACGATACCATCCCCTTTGGGACGAACCGGCGCCGTTTTAGGTTCTTCAATGCGCCCCGTCTGTGTTGAATAAACCAGACGACTATTGGAATCGCTCATTATGCCTCCCGTTTCAGTGACGCGTTAATATCCTTCAGCGTTTGCGCCGGATCTACCGATTGCGTAACCGGGCGGCCAATCACCATATAGTCGACGCCGGCGGATAATGCCTGTTCGGGCGTCATAATGCGTCGCTGGTCGCCTGCCTCGCTGCCTGCGGGCCGAATGCCCGGCGTCACCAGCTTAAATGCAGCGCCAAAGGCCTGTTTAAATCTGACCGCTTCCTGAGCGGAACAGACCACGCCATCCAGCCCGCATTGCTGCGTCAGGCGCGCCAGCCGCTCCGCATGTTCCGCCGGTGACAACGTCACGCCCAGATCGCGCAGATCGCTGGTTTCCATACTGGTCAACACGGTCACGGCAATGAGCAACGGCGCATCTTTACCGAATGGCACCAGCGCGTCGCGCGCTGCGGCCATCATTCTCGCCCCGCCAGACGCATGAACGTTTACCATCCAGACGCCCAGGTCTGCCGCTGCAGCGACTGCCCGGGCCGTGGTGTTGGGAATATCATGAAATTTTAGATCAAGAAAGACATCAAACCCACGTTGCTGGAGATCCCGAACGAGCTGTGGACCAAACAGCGTGAACATCTCTTTGCCCACTTTTAAGCGACAATCGCGAGGATCGATTTTATCGACAAACGCCAGGGCTTTATCGCGTTCATGGTAATCCAACGCCACAACGACAGGCGATTCAGTAATAGCGCAGGAAGAAGATGAAGCAGTAAACGTCATGACCAGACCTTCTTGATGATGGGCACCGGAAGTGGCGCAAATTGGATAAACGGCGTGCATTCTACCTGTGGCGCAGGAAAATTAACAGGTTCGATTGACGACCTGATAAGCCTTGGTCGCCGATGCCAGCGTCGTTTCTTGTCTTATGTCATTAAGTATGTTGTAACTAAAGTAAGGCTTTTTTTTATATACTACTGCCCATCAAGTCCGCGAATAGGTTTGATGGTCGACCATGCCCGGCAGGACGGACAGTGCCAGTACAAGGTATAGGCGGTAAAACCGCATTTCTGACAACGATACCGCGGTTTACTGCGCACCTGCTCGCCAACCATATCACGCAGTACCATCAGGCTTTCTTTCGCTCGCCCTTCTTCCGCCTCGTTGAGATGGTAATCCATCAGCTTATGGAACACCCGCATGGTAGGATGTCGCTGTAGCTGACGCGTGATATAGACTTGAGCTGCGTCACTACCTTCACGCGCTTCCAGAATATCGGCAAGCATTAACTCAGCGCCAGCACCGGTATTCTCCTCAACGGCGCGACGTAAAAACTCCGCCCACTCGGCATTTTTACCGAGCTGTTGATAACAGGTTTGCAGCATCTCCAGCGTTTCGCTGACCAGCTCTTTATCCTGAACGATCACACGTTGCAGGCTTTCGACCGCTTTGGCGTAATCCCCTCTCGCCATATAAACGCGACCCATCATGATAGACACCCGGGCGCTATTTTTATCTGCGGCGGCACCTTTTTTCAGCAACGCCATCGCGCGATCCATATCGTCGTTGCCCATCTGCTGTAACGCTAACTCACAGTAAAAATGGGCGATTTCGATACGCTGTTTATCTTTGCCCAGTTTCACCAGCCGTTCTGCTACTTCGATCGCCTTTTGCCAGTCGCTGGTTAGCTGATAGATTTGCAAGAGCTGCTGTAACGCGCCTACGCGAAATTCCGTTTCGTCGGTAAGTTGGTTAAACATATCTTCCGCGCGGTCATATAAACCGGCGGCCATATAGTCGCGCCCCAGTTGCTGAACAGCCAGTAAACGCTGTTCATAGGTCAATGAAGCGCTTTCCATGAGCGTTTGATGAATACGAATGGCGCGATCGACTTCGCCGCGAGAGCGAAACAGATTACCGAGAGTGAGATGAGCCTCAACGGTGCCCGTATCCTCTTTAAGCATATCGAGGAACAGATCCACCGCTTTATCTTGTTGGTTACTCAGCAGGAAGTTAACCCCTGCGACATAATCGCGCGACAGGCGGTTAGCTTCATCCTGTTTTGTTTGTTGCGCACTTCTGCGACCCATATACCACCCATAGGCAGCGGCTACAGGCAACAGCAGAAATAACAACTCCAACATAAATGATTATTCCTTTACAACCGACGAATCGGCAGGGACCGCAACGTCGGTTGCTGGCGAAAGCTTGTTTTCCAGTCGTTTAATTTTACGTTCAGCACGGGCAAGGGAAACGCGGACCCGCAGCCAGAACAGGCCGCAAATCAGCCAGCCAATCGCAAAACCGACGGCGAACAACACAGCAAGCAACGTGGAGATACGATACTCCCCTTGCGCCAGCAGGTAGTTAAACGTCACCTGTTGATCATTCTGCGCGCCCAGCGTCACCGAAATAACAAAAATCGCCAATACCAGTAAGAAAATGAGTAAATATTTCACATTACTTCCCGTTATGTGGTTTGCGCGAATAAATCGTGTCCAACTTACCGCATCCAGCCTTCTAAATTACCATTTTCCCGCCTCGCGCGAAATGGAAATGCGCCCGCCATCAGATGATTTAAGGGCAATAGTCAGAAAATCAACCGTTGTCAGCTTTCCTGCTCGCGTTCAGCAATTTCTTGCGCTTCTTCACGAGGCGGCATAAGCGGCCCGCAAATTCGCTGCGCCAGCCAGGTCGCCAGGGTAACTAATAGCCAGGAGATAAGCGTGGCGACCACTAAATCTCGCGGCCAGTGCATTCCCAGAAGCAAACGGCTGCCCATTACGCCGGTCGCCCAGACTAACAAAAACGCGATGGTGAAAGTCCGTCTGCGCGGCCATAACAGACCCACGGCCAAAAGCGCCCAGCTCGCTGCAAACATGGTGTGTCCGGAGGGAAACGCAAAGCCCGTCTCTTTTTGCCAGTGCTGACGCAGGAAAACGGGGATGTTCTGTTGCCCGGCCAACTGCTCTTTCACTAAATGTCCGCGTTCTGTACGCTTTAAAGTGTAGAACTCATCGACGGGAATATGGTGCGTTTTTTCAAGCCAGACCACAAATGGCCGCGGCTCCTGTACGCGCTCCTTTACCCATGACTTCACGCCCTGCCCGACGATAATCGCCCCGCCGAGAATCGCAAACAGCATAATGGCGGCGCGCAGGCGAAATCGCAGGCACCATAAGAACCATCCACAAAGAATCACATGCGTGATAACGCCCCAGGGTTTGGTCACGGTTTCCGTTATCCAGAATAGCGTTTTTAGCCACCAGACCTGATGTCCTGGCTGCCACTGCCAGCCTGATACCCATACGGCAAGCGGCATGATAAGCAACAGGGCGGCTCCTGCCGCGGTGCGCTTCGCAATTGAAAGCATGGATGCTCCTTTTATAAGTAAGTATCACAATCATAACTGAAAATTCTCGCCGGACTGGAAAATTGACAAATTTGTGCCATTCCTGAGCAATTACGTGGTAGTGATTAGGTGATGACCGCCGCCTTATGGCAAAATAGCGGGATACAATCCAACAGGCGACGACACCGCAGGCGTCAGCATAATCTGGAGAAATACATGCAGCTTAAACGTGTGGCAGAAGCCAAACTGCCAACCCCATTGGGTGACTTTCTGATGGTGGGATTTGAAGAACTGGCAACCGGACACGACCATGCCGCGCTGGTTTTTGGCGATATTTCAGGTAAAACGCCGGTCTTGGCTCGCGTTCATTCCGAATGTCTTACCGGGGACGCGCTTTTTAGTCTGCGCTGTGATTGTGGTTTTCAACTGGAAGCCGCGCTGACGCATATTGCGGAAGAAGGACGCGGTATTCTGATTTACCACCGTCAGGAAGGCCGCAATATCGGCCTGCTTAATAAAATTCGCGCTTATGCGTTACAGGATCAAGGCTATGACACGGTGGAGGCCAATCATCAGCTCGGCTTTGCCGCCGATGAGCGTGATTTCACCCTGTGCGCGGATATGTTCAAATTACTCGGCGTGGATGAAGTTCGCCTGCTGACCAATAATCCGAAGAAAGTCGAAATACTGACCGAGGCGGGAATTAATATCGTGGAACGCGTTCCGCTCATTGTGGGTCGTAATCCAAATAATGAGCATTATCTCGATACTAAAGCGGCCAAAATGGGCCACCTGCTAAGCAAGTAAGCCACCGGTATTAAAGCGCGGGCCTGCCTGTTTACGGCAGGCCCGATAAACGGCTTTAGTTCAGCATATTTCTAATGACATAGTGCAATATGCCGTCATTCTGGTAGTAAGTCAGCTCGGTGGCGGTATCAATGCGACAGCGACAAGGCACCGTTTCTTTGCTGCCGTCCGCTCTCGTTAACATAACCGGAATGGTCGCGCCAGGGCGCAGATTTTGCAGATCCGCGATATCAATCACCTCTTCCCCGGTCAGTCCCAGCGTTTTACGCGTTACGCCCTGTGGAAACTCCAGCGGCAGGATCCCCATCCCAATCAGGTTTGAGCGGTGGATACGTTCGAACGACTCGGCGATCACCACGCGAATACCTAACAGCCGCGGGCCTTTTGCCGCCCAGTCACGGCTCGATCCTGACCCATACTCTTTCCCGGCAATTACCGCCAGCGGCGTTTTTTCTTGCTGGTAGAGCATCGCGGCATCATAAATCGACATCGCTTCCGTACCCGGCAAATGCCGCGTCATCCCACCTTCGACGCCGGGCAGCATTTCGTTGCGAATACGAATATTGGCGAACGTACCGCGCATCATCACTTCATGGTTGCCGCGCCGTGATCCATAAGAGTTAAAATCCTTCCGCTCAACGCCGTGGTTTTGCAGATAGCGTCCGGCGGGACTGTCCGGCTTGATACTGCCGGCCGGAGAAATATGGTCGGTCGTTACCGAATCCCCCAGCATCGCCAGGATACGCGCGCCGTGGATATCTTTGACGGGCGCAGGCTGGGCCTGCATTTCATCAAAGAAAGGCGACAGGCGAATATAGGTTGAATCCGACTGCCAGCCGTAGGTATCGGACGATTCAACCTGAATCGATTTCCATTCTTCCGTGCCCTCAAACACTTCCGCATACTCTTTACGGAACATATCCGATGATACCAGTTCAACGGCGCGGGCAATTTCCTGCGCTGAAGGCCAGATATCCTTCAGGTATACCGGATCGCCTTTACGATCGTACCCCAGCGGGTCTGTCGCGAGGTTAATATTCATGTTTCCGGCCAGCGCATACGCGACCACCAGCGGCGGCGACGCCAGCCAGTTCGTTTTCACCAGCGGATGGATACGCCCTTCAAAATTTCGGTTACCGGAAAGCACGGCCCCTACCGTCAGATCGCCTTTTTTAATCGCGGTCTCAATAGGCTCCGGCAACGGACCGGAGTTCCCGATACAGGTCGTACAGCCATAACCGACCAGGTTAAAACCGAGTTCATCCAGATAAGGCGTAAGTTTGGCCTGCGCCAGATAGTCAGATACCACTTTTGACCCCGGCGCCAGAGAAGCCTTGACCCACGGTTGACGCTTCAACCCCAGCGTTACTGCTTTTTTCGCCAGTAATCCCGCCGCCATCAGCACGCTGGGATTCGAGGTATTCGTGCAGGAGGTGATGGCGGCAATGACGACAGCGCCATCCGGAAGCTGATATGGCTGTCCGTTCATCGTATAGTCAACCGGCTGGCGATCTCTTTGCGCGGTATTCAGCTCCAGCTCGGCGCTGGCGGCAAAGGCTTTCGGCACATCGCCTAACGCCACGCGATCCTGTGGGCGTTTCGGCCCGGCCAGGCTGGCCTCGACATCGCCCATATCCAGTTCCAGCGTACTGGTAAATACTGGTTCATCACCGGGATTGCGCCACATTCCCTGCGCCTTCGCGTAGGTTTCAACCAGCTCGACCAGATCGTCGCTACGTCCGCTTAATCGCATATATTCCAGGGTGATGGCGTCAATAGGGAAGAAACCACAGGTTGCGCCATATTCCGGCGACATATTAGCGATGGTCGCGCGATCCGCCAACGGCAGCGAATCCAGACCATCACCATAAAATTCAACAAATTTACCCACGACGCCATGCTTACGCAGCATTTGCGTGACGGTTAGCACCAGGTCAGTGGCAGTGATCCCCTCCCGAAGTTTACCGGTTAACTTAAAGCCGACGACATCCGGGATAAGCATCGACACGGGCTGACCAAGCATCGCCGCTTCCGCTTCAATACCGCCCACGCCCCACCCCAATACGCCCAGACCATTAATCATGGTCGTATGGGAGTCAGTCCCCACCAGCGAGTCCGGGTAAGCAATCCACTCCCCGTCCTGTAATTCGCTCCAGACGGCTTTACCCAGGTATTCCAGGTTAACCTGATGGCAAATGCCGGTGCCGGGCGGCACCACGCTGAAACGGCTGAATGCCTGCTTTCCCCATTTCAGGAACATATAACGCTCATGGTTACGTTCCATTTCCAGCCGCACGTTTTCTTCAAACGCATCGTCATCGCCGAAATGATCGACCGTCACAGAGTGGTCAATAACCAGATCAACCGGCGATAACGGGTTCACTTTCGACGTATCGCCGCCGAGGCGTTTAACGGCTTCACGCATCGCCGCCAGGTCGACAACGGCAGGCACGCCGGTAAAGTCCTGCATCAGGACACGGGCGGGCCGCCAGGCAATTTCACGATCGGCATGGGCATTTTTAAGCCAACCGGCCAGCGCCTGAATATCTTCATCAGTCACAGATTCGCCGTCCTGCCAGCGCAACAGGTTTTCCAGTAACACTTTAAGTGATTTGGGCAAACGGGCGATATCGCCCAGGGATTTGGCAGCCAGCGGCAGACTGTAGTAATGATACGTTTTATCTTTGGCCTGCAATGTATCCTTACTGGCTTCTCGTAGGGTTGACGACATAGCTCCTCCTTAAATGACAGGGTTGCGTTACCCTGATTCTCCACAGGGTTGTATTAAAGATAACACAAACAAAATGTAACGTTTTGATAACAACCCAAATTGCTAAAAGAGGAGAAACCTAACAGGCGAGGAGCGAAGATGAAAAAGCCCGATAAATAGCGCATTATCGGGCTTTGACGAGATTAGACGGCAATCCAGATTAACTCGGCCCAGAACAGTAGCGATAATATAAACGCGCCAGTCCATGACCAATACTTTATATTTGACGTTAACATAGGCGACACCAACTGTGTTTAATCAATACTGAGAGGCGCTCAGCACACGGTTGCTGCGGTGTAATAAGACAGCGTTAATAAAACAATAACGCCAATAAAAAGACGGATATTATTTTTGTGACACCTCATCAGCAAAAGCATCAATAAATGCCCGCTGCTGCGGTGTGAGCGTCCAGTGTTGCGGAACAGACCGAAAAACGGTCGTATTCGGGGTGTTATCATCGTCACAAGATTGAATCGGGGGCGCGACCACGCGCTCGCGTTCCGACGTAATGCTCACTTAGCCCCACCAATGCCAGATAACAAGCGCTACCACTACCCAGAACAGCGCAGAACCCACAAAAACCGCCAGCCATGCTTTACGTTTGAGCTCAGGGTCGCGGCGCGGTTCCTGGTTTTCAGAAGGCATTACTAACCTCATGCTATCGGTATCACTTATCATTTCAGCACCAAACAATCGGTACAATTAATCATCAGATGAGACAAATCCTAAATAAACTTTAGTCAAAAATCCAGTCAATTTACGAATCGTTGCCAGTGAATAAATCAATCTTTTGACTCAAGATAACTATTTGGAAAAAGAAACTGGCGGGACGGGTAATTCAACACTATTTTGCTGATCATTACCCGTAATACTTTGAGGGATATTGCAAAAAGCGGCTTTGTCTGCCATGCCACTACGACGCAAACCGACGGTGCTATTACTTTTCAGGCAGCTTTATATCCTGAAACATCGCTTCAATTTCTTCATTAGAACGCAACGCCACCGCCGTATCCACCACATCACGCGTCAGATGCGGCGCAAAACGCTGGATAAAATCATACATATAACTGCGTAAAAAAGTACTACGGCGAAAACCAATTTTTGTGGTGCTGTGGCTAAAAATATCGTGCGCGTCAATCCGCACTAAATCAGGATCGGCAAGCGGATCGACCGCCATGCTGGCAATGACGCCAACGCCCAGTCCCAACCTGACATACGTTTTAATCACATCCGCATCGGTTGCAGTAAAGACGATCCGCGGCGTTAATCCTGCGCGATTAAAAGCGGTATCCAGTTCGGAACGCCCGGTAAAGCCGAAGGTATACGTCACCAGCGGATACTGCGCCAGCGCTTCAATCGTTACGGAAGACGTTGCCGCCAATGGATGATCCGGCGTCACCACTATCGAACGGTTCCAGTGATAGCATGGCAACATCACCAGATCGTCATATAAATGCAGCGCTTCCGTGGCAATCGCGAAATCGGCGTTCCCTTTCGATACCGCTTCCGCAATCTGCGTTGGCGACCCCTGGTGCATATGCAGCGAAACGCGCGGGTAACGCTCGATGAAGCCTTTAATCACGCCTGGCAATGCGTAACGCGCCTGAGTATGGGTAGTCGCAATATAGAGCGAGCCTTTATCCGGCCAGGTATGCTCGCCGGCGACCGACTTAATGGCATCGACTTTGGAAAGCACCTCACGCGCAATACGAATAATCTCCTGTCCTGCGGGCGTCACCTGAGTCAGATGCTTACCGCTGCGGGCGAAAATCTGGATGCCAAGCTCATCTTCCAGCATCCTAACCTGCTTGCTGATCCCCGGCTGGGAAGTATACAACCCCTCAGCGGTAGAGGAGACGTTAAGGTTATGATTAACCACTTCAACAATGTAACGAAGCTGCTGCAATTTCATAATACATCATCCAGATTAGCGCCATCAGGCCATCGTTTATCTGCAGACTTAATCGGGCTGCTAATACGATTTAATAATAAAAAAGGTGTTAACTATAACCACTATATCATTTATATCTGAACTGTATAGCCAGCGCGATAAAATAATAAGGCCGCTATACCCAAAATAATTCGAGTGCTTAAAGGCGGCAAGAGAGTGAGTCCCCAGGAGCATAAGGTGACTGGGATGAGCGACAAATCTGCCGGGAGCAGATTTGAACGTCGCGTGCGACGGCCCGTCAGGACGAGGCCCATGGATGGGCCGAGTAATCCGTAGCCAACACATCAGCCACTTGAAATATGAAGGGTATATAAAAAAGGGCCGCTTACGCGGCCCGCTTGACTATAGTGGCGACAGGCAGGGATTATTTCTTGCCTTCAACCCACTTGCCGTCGACGAAGAACGCTGACCATCCCGTCGCCTTCCCGTCTTTTTCCGCCGCAACGTACTGCTGTTTTGTTTTGCGGCTAAAGCGAACAACGGTTTTATTGCCTTCCGGATCCTGCTGCGGCGCATCCGCCAGATAACGCAGTTTTTCCGGCAGGCGATCGCGGAACCGGTATAGCTCCTCGACTAATGGCGCGCGCGTTTCGCGTGATTTCGGGAACGTATTGGCCGCCAGGAATATCCCTGCGGCGCCATCGCGCAGCACAAAGTACGCGTCCGATTTTTCACACGGCAGTTCCGGCAATGGAACAGGATCTTCCTTCGGCGGCGCAACTTCGCCGTTACGCAAGATCTTACGGGTATTTTTACATTCGTCGTTAGTACAGGCCATGTACTTACCAAAACGCCCCATTTTCAGGTGCATTTCGGAACCACATTTCTCACACTCAACGATCGGGCCGTCATACCCTTTGATGCGGAACTCGCCTTCTTCAATATCGTAGCCGTCACAGGTCGGGTTATTACCACACACATGCAATTTACGCTTCGGATCGATCAGATAGCTGTCCATCGCCGTACCGCACTTCTGACAGCGACGTTTGGCGCGCAGGGCGTTGGTTTCGGCGTCGTCGCCTTCCAGCACGTTCAGAACTTCATTTTCCGGCACCAGGTTAATGGTCGTTTTACAACGCTCTTTCGGCGAAAGCGCATAACCTGAACATCCAAGGAAAACCCCCGTACTGGCAGTACGAATTCCCATTTTACGGCCACAGGTTGGACAGTCGATGCTGGTCAGCACCATCTGGTTAGGGCGCATCCCCCCTTCTTCCGGATCTTTCTCGGCTTTATCGAGCTGCTGAGTAAAATCGCTGAAGAAGTTATCCAGTACCGCTTTCCACTCGGCCTGGTGATTTGCAACCTGATCCAGACTATCTTCCATCTGCGCGGTAAAATCGTAGTTCATCAATTCGCGGAAGTTTTCTTCCAGCCGATCGGTGACGATTTCACCCATTTTTTCCGCATAGAAGCGACGGTTTTCAACACGAACATAGCCGCGATCCTGAATGGTCGAGATAATCGACGCATAGGTAGACGGACGACCAATACCGCGCTTCTCAAGCTCTTTAACCAGAGAAGCCTCGCTAAACCGGGCTGGCGGTTTAGTAAAGTGCTGAGCAGGCGTCAATTCAAGTAGCGTCAGCGCATCGCCCTTATTCACGGCAGGCAATGTGCGATCTTCATCGCCTTTACGCAGCGCCGGCATCACTTTTGTCCAGCCGTCAAAGCGCAAAATACGCCCACGCGCTTTCAGACGGAATTCGCCTGCGCCAACGGTAAGCGTAGTAGAGTCATATTGTGCTGGCGTCATCTGACAGGCGACAAACTGACGCCAAATTAGTTGATACAACTTCTGCGCGTCAGCCTCCATGTCTTTCAGCGACTCCGCCATGACAGCAACGTCGGAAGGACGGATCGCTTCGTGCGCTTCCTGAGAGTTTTCTTTGCTGGCGTACTGGTTCGGGTTATCCGGCAGGTATTTCTTGCCGAAATTATCGCCAATATAACCACGCACCATGTTGACCGCATCCTGACTCAGGTTGGTGGAGTCTGTACGCATATAGGTGATGTAGCCCGCCTCATACAGACGCTGCGCCATCATCATGGTTTTCTTCACGCCAAAGCCCAGCCGGGTGCTGGCCGCCTGTTGTAGCGTGGAGGTGATAAACGGCGCGCCAGGTTTGCTGCTGGTCGGTTTGTCTTCACGCTCCAGTACGCTATAGCGCGCTTTTTCCAGCAAGCTGACGGCGGCAAGCGTCTGCTCGCGATTTACCGGCCGGAATGGCTTGTCGTTCTGATGCGTGACCTGTAGCGGTAGCGCCTCGCCAGACGGCGTCGTCGTATTAGCGTCAATTTCCCAGAACTCTTCCGGAACAAACGCTTTAATCTCGCGCTCGCGCTCAACGACCAGACGGACCGCGACAGACTGAACGCGACCTGCCGACAAACCACGGGCGATCTTTTTCCACAGCAGCGGCGAGACCATATAGCCTACCACGCGGTCCATAAAGCGGCGCGCTTGCTGGGCGTTGACCCTGTTAATGTTCAGCTCGCCCGGCTGTTCAAACGCCTGGCGAATGGCATTTTTGGTTATTTCGTTAAAGACTACGCGACTGTAGCGCGCGTCATCGCCGCCGATCACTTCCCGCAGGTGCCATGCAATGGCTTCCCCTTCGCGGTCAAGGTCGGTTGCGAGATAGATGTGGTCGGCTTTTTCCGCCAACTGTTTCAGTTCAGAGACGACCTTCTCTTTACCGGGCAGCACTTCATAGTGCGCATCCCAGTTGTGCCACGGATCAACCCCCATACGGTTGACGAGAGCGCCACGTTCATCCTTTTTGGGCTTTTTAGCCGTTTTGGTGGAGGTAGAGTCGGCGCTCTTTTTAGCTGCTGAGCCACTGGTCGGCAAATCACGGATATGACCCACGCTGGATTTCACCACGTAGTCATTACCCAGATACTTGTTGATCGTTTTGGCTTTTGCCGGGGACTCAACGATGACAAGAGCTTTACCCATATTCACCTTTACCTAAGTTGATTCTTCCAGGAATGCGTCGCACGTTGATTCACCTTCCACTGGCGACGAGACAACGATATATGGTCTCTGCGTCTGCGGATATCAACCCCTTGTACTGGCTTTGTGTACGAAATGTAACCCTCAGGTGACTGAGTTAACAGGCTTTTTTGCACACACGCGCTATAGCACGACGGAATTTTGGTCGAATGTCAAGCAATTCTGTTGCCAGATTGACGAAAGCGTCACACTGTACCTGATAAAATTCGATACGCAACTTTATTAGCATGCAAAAACAAATCTTGCCAGTGAACGCAACATGACAAATCCATCAATTTCCTGTGAGAATATTTGCCCATCAGAAGTGCTCAGCGTAGACTAATCTCCTTGTTTAAGGAGTAAAAAATGCATAAAGAGACGCAACCTATCGATCGCGAAACACTGTTGCTTGAAGCCAACAAAATTATTCGGGAACATGAAGACACGATGGCAGGTATTGTCGCCACCGGCGTAACGCAGAGAAATGGCGTGCTGGTTTTCAGCGGCGATTACTTTTTAGACGAGCAAGGGTTACCGACCCCTAAAAGCACCGCGGTGTTTAACATGTTTAAACACCTGGCGCATGTGCTGTCTGAGAAGTATCACCTGGTTGATTAATCCATGCCGGATGGCACTGAATGCCATCCGGCAATAGCGGTTTACATCAACGGCTTTTGTCCACGCTGCCACCAGCGCAGCAGCAGCCGATCCGCGCTTTCCGCCGCGCTGCCGGTAACACGATCGATCAGTTTTTTACGCTGCATATAGCGCACATTCAGCACCTCGCGCCCTTCCATCAGGCCGAGAATAACCTCATCGCTGGTGTTAATCTCATCAACCAGCCCCTTCTCCAGCGCCTGCTGACCGTACCAGTGTTCGCCCGTAGCGACCTGTTCAATGTCCAGAGCCGGACGCATCCGTTGCACAAACTCTTTGAACAGATGGTGCGTTTCGTTGAGATCTTCACGAAACTTCTGCCGCCCTTCTTCCGTATTCTCGCCTAACAATGTCAGGGTACGTTTGTACTGCCCTGCGGTATGCAGTTCAATATCAATGTCTTTACTTTTGAGAAAGCGGTTAAAGTTCGGAATTTGCGCGACAACACCAATTGACCCCACAATAGCGAACGGCGCCGCAATAATTTTTTCCGCCACGCAGGCCATCATGTAGCCTCCGCTTGCCGCGACTTTATCCACCGTCACGGTCAGCGGAATATTTTTATCGCGCAGGCGCTGCAATTGCGATGCCGCCAGGCCATAGCCATGCACAACGCCGCCGGGGCTTTCCAGACGCACAACCGCCCGATCGCCGGGTTTCGCCACTGCCAGCACCGCCGTGACCTCTTCGCGTAACGCATTAACTTCGTGAGCGTCCATACTGCCTTTGAAATCTATCACCCATACGCGCGGTTTGTCCGATGTCGCAATGTCCCCCAGCTTCGCTTTCGCTTTGGCGGCTTTCGCCTCCTGCTTATGCTTTTTTTTCTGCGCTTTATGCCACAGTTTTTGCTGATGGCCATCCATCAACGCCGCAGCAAGGTCATCCTTCATCTCCTGATACTGCTCGCTCAAATTGGTCACGCGCAGCTCGCCGCGCTGACGTTTGCGTTGCGTAGCATTCACGATCAGCAACACAATGACGGCAATGGCCACCACAACAGTGACGATTTTTGCCAAAAATAAGCCATATTCAGACAACAATTCCACGACTCCCACCTTGATTAAATAACGCGACTTGCGCTCAGTGTACAACAGGCATCGAAGCCAGTCTCTCTTCATCCGTATGCCTGTTGAGGAAGAAAAAGTATGACAAGACGTTCATTTTACGGCGTTATCGCCCCTGTCTGATTGAAAAAAAAGGCGCTTTCAGGCATAAACCCGAAAAGTTAACGCGAAGATAAGACAACCTGGCAGGACGGTGCACCACGCCGTTGAGGAGTAGCCATGCATTACCAACCGAAACAAGATCTATTGCAAAACCGCATTATTCTGGTCACTGGCGCCAGCGATGGCATTGGGCGGGAAGCCGCGCTTACGTATGCGCGTTACGGCGCAACGGTGATTCTGCTGGGACGCAACGAAGAGAAACTGCGTCGGGTCGCGCAGCACATTGCTGACGAGCAACATGTTCAACCACAGTGGTTTACGCTCGATCTGCTGACCTGCACCGCTGAAGAGTGCCGGCAAGTGGCCGACCGCATCGCCGCGCACTATCCCCGCCTGGATGGCGTCCTGCACAATGCCGGGTTACTGGGGGAAATCGGTCCAATGAGCGAACAAGATCCGCAGATCTGGCAGGATGTCATGCAGGTAAACGTTAACGCCACCTTTATGCTCACCCAGGCGCTGTTACCGTTATTATTGAAGTCCGATGCCGGCTCGCTGGTCTTTACGTCATCAAGCGTTGGCCGTCAGGGACGCGCCAACTGGGGCGCCTATGCCACCTCGAAGTTTGCTACTGAAGGAATGATGCAGGTGCTGGCGGACGAATACCAGAACCGCTCTCTGCGTGTTAACTGCATTAACCCGGGCGGCACGCGCACCGGTATGCGCGCCAGCGCCTTTCCGACGGAAGATCCACAGAAATTAAAAACGCCTGCCGATATTATGCCGCTTTACCTGTGGCTTATGGGCGACGACAGTCGCCGTAAAACCGGTATGACCTTTGACGCCCAACCGGGCCGTAAACCAGGAATCGCCCAATGAGTGATGAACGTTATCAGCAGCGCCAGCAGAAGGTAAAAGATCGGGTTGACGCCCGCGTCGCCCAGGCACAGGAAGAGCGCGGTATTATTATCGTGTTTACTGGCAATGGTAAGGGCAAAACCACGGCGGCTTTCGGGACTGCCGCCCGTGCCGTAGGACACGGTAAAAGCGTAGGCGTGGTGCAATTTATTAAGGGCACCTGGCCCAACGGCGAGCGTAATCTGCTGGAACCGCATGGCGTCGAATTTCAGGTGATGGCAACGGGATTTACCTGGGAGACGCAAAATCGCGAGGCAGACACCGCAGCATGTATGGCCGTTTGGCAGCATGGGAAAAGGATGCTGGCCGACCCGCTGCTTGATATGGTGGTACTGGATGAGCTGACCTATATGGTGGCGTATGACTATTTGCCGCTGGAAGAGGTCATAAGCGCGCTAAACGCGCGCCCTGGTCACCAGACGGTGATTATTACAGGTCGCGGCTGTCATCGGGATATTCTTGATCTTGCGGATACCGT
Source organism: Salmonella sp. 741265073_HBA (assembly GCF_046569105.1). Lineage (NCBI taxonomy): Bacteria > Pseudomonadati > Pseudomonadota > Gammaproteobacteria > Enterobacterales > Enterobacteriaceae > Salmonella > Salmonella sp. 741265073_HBA. Next base: position 255,327 of record NZ_JBKFRY010000003.1, read on the forward strand.
CAGCGAACTGCGTCCGGTTAAACATGCTTTCGACGCGGGCGTAAAAGCCCAGATGGGAATTGATTATTAACCGTAGGCCGGATTAAGGCGTTTGCGCCGCCATCCGGCACAAACCCTCTTGTCTGATGATTCTCGGCCTATAGACCGTGGTAGAGATTACCCGTTGTTATTACGCCCACCGGAGCGGCGTCCGCCAGCTATCTGGCTGTGGCGTTTTACCGCCCGACGGATCTGGTTCGCTTTCATACGACGACGGTCTTTTTCGACGGCAACCTTCGACGAGGTTTCCGGCGGGAGCTCTACCAGACCACGCAGATAGTTCGTTTGCGCGAGGTCGAGCTCAGTCCAGCCGCCGCGCGGCAGGCCTTTCGGCAGCGGGATATCGCCGTAACGAACGCGGATCAGACGGCTGACCTGAACACCTACCGCTTCCCACAGTCGGCGAACTTCGCGGTTGCGCCCTTCCGTCAGCGTTACGTTATACCACTGGTTAATGCCTTCGCCGCCGCTGAATTTAATGGTCTTAAATGCCGCCGGACCATCTTCCAACTGTACGCCACGGCTTAAATCACGCAGTTTCGATTCATCCACCTGACCGAACACGCGCACGGCATATTCACGTTCAACTTCACGACTAGGGTGCATCAGGCGGTTCGCCAGTTCACCGTCGGTGGTAAACAACAATAGCCCGCAGGTGTTGACATCCAGACGTCCTACCGCAATCCACCGCGCGCCGCGCAGTTTCGGTAAGCGATCAAAAACGGTTGGCCGCCCTTCAGGGTCATTGCGGGTACACAGTTCACCTTCTGGTTTGTAATAGGCCAGAACGCGGCAAATTTGTTCCGCCGACTCTTTCACCGAAATCAGGTGACCGTCGATACGGATTTTCAAACCGGGAGTGACTTCAACACGATCGCCAAGCGTGGCGATTTTACCGTCAACGCTGACACGTCCCGCTTCAATAATGGATTCGATTTCACGGCGAGAGCCGTGGCCAGCGCGCGCCAGCACTTTTTGTAACTTTTCGCTCATAGAGCTTCCTTCAAGTGTCGCCTTCACAGGCGTCGAACAGGAGAATGAACGGCGCGTTGCCGCGCCATTTTAAGGCCGCGTAGTATACAGGCTTACACCCTTATAAGAAAGGTGTAACGTCGCCGACGCCTTCGCGCAGCACCACCGGGGAGTCATTGGTCAAATCGATTACCGTGGTAGGCTGTTGACCGAGGTAACCGCCGTGGATGATCAGATCCACCTGCTTCTCCAGCCGATCTTTAATCTCCTCCGGGTCCGACTCGGTAAAGTCGCTGCCAGGCAGCATCAACGACGTCGAGAGCATTGGTTCGCCCAGCGTATCCAATAACGCCAGCGCAATCGGGTTTGACGGTACGCGCAGGCCGATAGTTTTACGCTTTTCCTGCAACAGACGGCGCGGCACCTCTTTTGTTCCCTTCAGGATAAAGGTGTAGTTACCCGGCGTATTGTTTTTCATCAGACGAAATGCCACGTTGTCGACGTAGGAGTAGGTTGACAACTCGGACAAATCGCGGCACATCAGCGTGAAGTTGTGGCCGTCCGGCAGATGACGGATGCGGCAAATGCGCTCCATTGCGCCTTTGTCTTCAATTTTACAACCAAGGGCATAGCCGGAATCGGTTGGATAAACAATAACACCGCCTTTACGCACAATGTCGACGGCCTGATTAATCAGCCGTTGCTGTGGGTTATCCGGATGGATATAAAAAAACTGGCTCATACTTCCCTCACTGTGATATTTGCGGCTGTTCCCATGACTGCCATACGCCTTCAACGCCAGCGGGCAGCCAGAGTTTACGCCCCAACTCAATCCACGGGCAGGGCTGATGGAAATCAGATCCAAGCGATGCCCATAAATGATGCTGACGCGCAAGCGTCGCCAGTTGGGTGCGTTCATTGGGCGATTGTTGGCACTGCGCCACTTCCATCGCGTCGCCGTGATGGTCGGCAAAATGCGCCACTAATCTTTTCAGCCACTTAGCGCTAAGGTCGTAGCGTCCCGGGTGGGCCAACACCGCCTTACCGCCAGAATGATGAATGACATCAATAGCTTGTTCTATTGTACACCACTGCGGCGGAACGTAACCGGTTTTCCCACGCGCGAGATATTTTTTAAAAACATCCGCCATGGTCGCGGCTTTGCCGCACTCCACCAGAAAGCGGGCGAAGTGGCCGCGCGTCACCGCGCCGCCATTGGCCAGTCTCAATGCCCCTTCCCACGCGCCGGGAATATGAGCTTTTTCCAGACGCTCCGCAATGAGCCGACCACGCGCCTGACGCCGATGTGTCTGCTGCGCCAGAAAATCGCGCATTGCCGGGTGCGCAATATCAATATTCAGACCCACAATGTGAATCTCATGATTCTCCCAGATCGTTGAAATCTCCACGCCGGGAATAAGATTCAGGGCCAGCCCGGAACGTGAAATTTCTTCTCTTGCCGCAGGAATCGCAGCTGTGGTGTCATGATCGGTAATCGCCAGCGTGCCGACTCGCATCTCTACCGCACGGTGTACTAATGTTTCTGGCGTCAACAGTCCATCGGACGCCGTGGTATGACTGTGCAGATCGTAAATCACTGCGTAATTCGTGTCGCTCAAGGCGGCTCCCATAGAGATAAAGGTATGTCATGTACATCATAACGGTTCCGGCAAATATACTGAAATAGGTGTTGACATTATTCCATCGAACTAGTTAACTAGTACGAAAGTTCACATGAAGAGGGTATCTAAAATGGCAGCGACATTTGCATTACACGGTTGGTGGCGCACTTCCTGATAGCGGGCGGTGTATGAACAGCTGTAATCAGCCAAACGATACCCGGCCCGCCTGTTAAGCGGGCTTTTTTTTGAACAAAATAATGAGAATAACCATGCAAACACCAAAACCCACGCTCGAACTGTTGACCTGCGATGCCGCCTACCGGGAAAACCCAACGGCGCTTTTTCACCAGGTCTGCGGCGATCGCCCAGCAACGCTGCTGCTGGAGTCCGCAGATATCGACAGTAAAGACGATTTAAAAAGCCTGCTGCTGGTAGATAGTGCGCTGCGCATTACCGCTCTAGGTGACACTGTCACTATTCAGGCGTTATCTGATAATGGCGCCTCGTTATTGCCGCTACTGGATACCGCCCTGCCCGCTGGCGTGGAGAACGAAGTCCTGCCTGCCGGTCGCATTCTACGCTTTCCGCCCGTCAGCCCATTATTAGATGAAGACGCCCGTTTATGCTCTCTGTCGGTATTTGATGCGTTCCGCCTGTTACAGGGGGTGGTGAACATACCGACGCAAGAGCGGGAGGCTATGTTTTTCGGCGGTCTGTTTGCCTACGACCTGGTCGCTGGCTTTGAAGCGCTGCCACACCTTGAGGCTGGCAATAACTGCCCGGACTACTGCTTTTATTTAGCGGAAACGCTAATGGTGATAGATCATCAGAAAAAAAGCACCCGTATTCAGGCCAGTCTGTTCACCGCCAGTGACCGGGAAAAACAGCGCCTGAACGCCCGCCTGGCCTACCTTAGCCAACAGTTAACCCAGCCTGCGCCGCTGTTGCCGGTCACGCCGGTGCCGGACATGCGCTGCGAATGCAATCAAAGCGATGACGCGTTCGGCGCGGTGGTACGCCAGTTGCAAAAAGCCATCCGCGCGGGGGAGATATTTCAGGTGGTGCCGTCGCGCCGCTTTTCACTGCCCTGCCCGTCGCCGTTGGCTGCCTACTACGTGCTGAAAAAGAGCAACCCCAGCCCGTATATGTTCTTTATGCAGGATAATGATTTCACGCTTTTCGGCGCGTCGCCGGAAAGCTCGCTGAAATATGACGCCACCAGCCGTCAGATTGAAATTTACCCCATCGCGGGTACCCGTCCACGCGGTCGCCGCGCCGATGGTACGCTGGACAGAGATCTCGACAGCCGTATTGAGCTGGACATGCGTACCGACCATAAAGAGCTTTCCGAACATCTGATGCTGGTCGATCTGGCGCGCAATGACCTGGCGCGCATCTGTACGCCGGGCAGTCGCTACGTTGCCGATCTGACAAAAGTTGACCGCTATTCGTACGTGATGCATCTGGTTTCCCGGGTAGTGGGCGAACTGCGTCACGATCTCGACGCGCTGCACGCCTATCGCGCCTGCATGAACATGGGCACCCTGAGCGGCGCGCCAAAAGTACGCGCCATGCAGTTGATTGCCGATGCGGAAGGACAGCGCCGCGGCAGCTATGGCGGCGCTGTCGGTTACTTCACCGCCCACGGCGATCTGGACACCTGTATTGTTATCCGCTCCGCGCTGGTGGAGAACGGTATCGCCACCGTACAGGCGGGCGCCGGAATTGTGCTGCACTCTGTTCCGCAGTCTGAAGCCGATGAAACCCGTAATAAAGCGCGCGCCGTATTGCGTGCTATCGCCACCGCGCATCATGCACAGGAGACCTTCTGATGGCTGATATTCTGCTGCTCGATAACATCGACTCGTTTACCTGGAACCTGGCAGATCAGCTACGGACCAACGGTCATAACGTGGTGATTTACCGTAACCATATTCCGGCACAGACGCTTATCGATCGCCTGGCGACAATGAAAAATCCGGTGCTAATGCTCTCCCCCGGTCCGGGCGTTCCCAGCGAGGCAGGCTGTATGCCGGAGCTGCTGACCCGACTACGCGGCAAGTTACCGATCATCGGCATTTGTTTGGGGCATCAGGCGATTGTCGAAGCTTACGGCGGTTATGTCGGTCAGGCGGGAGAAATCCTGCATGGCAAAGCCTCCAGCATTGAGCATGACGGTCAGGCGATGTTCGCCGGGCTGGCGAATCCGCTACCGGTCGCGCGTTATCATTCGCTGGTCGGCAGTAATGTTCCTGCCGGGCTAACCATTAACGCCCATTTCAACGGCATGGTGATGGCGGTACGTCATGATGCGGATCGCGTTTGCGGTTTTCAATTTCATCCTGAGTCCATCCTGACGACACAGGGCGCGCGTCTACTGGAGCAAACATTAGCCTGGGCGCAGCAAAAGCTGGAGCCGACCAACACCCTACAGCCGATTCTGGAGAAACTCTATCAGGCGCAAACTCTGACGCAACAAGAGAGCCATCAGTTGTTTTCGGCGGTCGTCCGCGGCGAACTTAAGCCTGAACAGCTCGCCGCCGCGCTGGTGAGCATGAAAATTCGCGGCGAGCATCCCAATGAAATTGCCGGCGCCGCCACTGCGTTGCTGGAAAATGCCGCCCCGTTCCCGCGCCCGGACTATCTGTTTGCGGATATCGTTGGTACCGGCGGCGATGGCAGTAACAGTATCAATATCTCTACCGTCAGCGCCTTTGTCGCGGCGGCCTGTGGACTGAAAGTGGCGAAACACGGCAACCGTAGCGTGTCCAGCAAATCGGGGTCATCCGATCTGCTGGCGGCGTTCGGCATTAATCTGGATATGAACGCCGATAAATCACGCCAGGCGTTAGATGAACTGGGCGTCTGTTTCCTGTTTGCGCCGAAATATCACACCGGATTCCGTCACGCGATGCCGGTTCGCCAACAGTTAAAAACGCGAACCCTGTTCAACGTACTCGGCCCGCTGATCAACCCGGCGCATCCGCCGCTGGCATTGATTGGCGTCTATAGCCCGGAACTGGTGCTACCGATTGCGGAAACCTTACGGGTACTGGGCTATCAGCGCGCGGCGGTGGTACATAGCGGCGGCATGGATGAGGTTTCGCTCCATGCGCCGACGATTGTCGCGGAGCTGCATGATGGCGAAATTAAAAGCTATCAACTTACGGCGGAGGATTTTGGCCTGACGCCTTACCATCAGGATCAGTTGGCTGGCGGCACACCGGAAGAAAACCGTGACATTCTGACGCGGTTATTACAAGGTAAAGGCGATGCCGCGCATGAGGCCGCCGTCGCCGCCAACGTGGCGATGCTGATGCGTCTGCATGGTCAGGAAGATCTCAAAGCCAACGCGCAAACCGTGCTTGATGTTCTGCGCAACGGCACCGCATATGACAGAGTCACCGCACTGGCGGCGAGAGGGTAAATAATGCAAACCGTTTTAGCGAAAATCGTCGCAGACAAGGCGATTTGGGTAGAAGCCCGCAAACAGCAACAGCCGCTGGCCAGTATTCAAAATGAGATCCAGCCAAGTACACGCCATTTTTATGATGCGCTCCAGGGCGCGCGTACCGCCTTTATTCTGGAGTGTAAGAAAGCATCGCCATCAAAAGGCGTGATTCGCGATGATTTCGATCCGGCGCGTATTGCCAGTATTTATCAACATTACGCCTCGGCGATCTCGGTGCTCACCGACGAAAAATATTTTCAGGGGAGCTTCGATTTTCTGCCGGTCGTTAGCCAAAGCGCGCCGCAGCCGATTCTGTGTAAGGATTTTATTATCGATCCCTATCAGATCTACCTTGCCCGTTACTATCAGGCCGATGCCTGTTTACTGATGCTCTCGGTTCTGGATGACGAACAGTATCGCCAACTCTCCGCCGTCGCGCACAGTCTGAAAATGGGCGTGCTCACGGAGGTCAGTAATGACGAAGAACGGGAGCGCGCGATAGCGTTAGGCGCAAAAGTGGTAGGTATCAACAATCGCGATCTGCGCGATCTGTCGATTGATTTGAATCGCACCCGCCAGCTGGCGCCAAAACTGGGCCACGGCGTGACTGTCATCAGCGAGTCCGGGATTAACACCTATGGTCAGGTACGCGAACTGAGCCACTTCGCCAACGGTTTTTTAATTGGCTCCGCGTTAATGGCGCATGACGATCTTAACGCCGCCGTCCGTCGCGTGCTGCTTGGCGAGAATAAAGTCTGCGGCCTGACCCGCGCCCAGGACGCTAAAGCGGCCTGTGACGCTGGTGCAATATATGGCGGGTTGATTTTTGTACCCTCATCTCCGCGCGCAGTGAGCGTTGAGCAGGCGCGAGAAGTGATAAGCGCCGCGCCATTGCAGTATGTCGGCGTTTTCCAGGACGCTGATATCGCCGATGTTTGCCAGAAAGCTGCCGTCCTGCCGCTTTCTGCCGTACAGCTACATGGCAGCGAAGACCAGGCGTATGTCAACGCGCTGCGCGAGGCGTTGCCGCGCAATGTGCAAATCTGGAAGGCGCTGAGCGTTAGCGATGCCCTTCCCGCACGCGATTACCACCATGTCGATAAATACATTTTCGACAATGGGCAAGGCGGTAGCGGGCAGCGCTTCGACTGGTCACTGCTACAGGGGCAACCGCTGGATAATGTGTTACTGGCGGGCGGGCTGGCGGCCGATAATTGCGTCCAGGCGGCGCAAGTCGGCTGTGCCGGTCTCGATTTTAATTCAGGTGTGGAGTCACAGCCGGGCATCAAAGATGCTCGTCTTCTGGCCTCGGTTTTTCAGACATTGCGCGCATATTAAGGAAAAAACATGACAACACTTCTCAACCCCTACTTTGGTGAATTCGGCGGCATGTATGTGCCGCAGATCCTGATGCCTGCGCTGAACCAGCTTGAAGAGGCCTTCGTCAGCGCGCAAAAAGATCCTGAATTTCAGGCGCAATTCGCCGATCTGCTAAAAAACTACGCGGGACGCCCCACCGCGCTGACGAAATGCCAGAACATTACCGCCGGTACGCGTACCACGTTGTATTTAAAGCGCGAAGATTTACTGCACGGCGGCGCACACAAAACCAATCAGGTACTGGGTCAGGCGCTGCTGGCCAAACGGATGGGGAAAAGCGAGATTATCGCTGAAACCGGCGCCGGTCAGCACGGCGTCGCCTCTGCGCTCGCCAGCGCCCTGCTGGGTCTGAAATGCCGTATCTATATGGGTGCCAAAGACGTTGAGCGCCAGTCGCCGAACGTCTTCCGTATGCGTCTGATGGGCGCTGAGGTTATCCCGGTTCATAGCGGCTCCGCTACGCTAAAAGATGCCTGTAACGAGGCGCTGCGCGACTGGTCCGGTAGTTACGAAACCGCGCACTATATGCTCGGCACGGCGGCAGGACCGCATCCCTATCCCACCATCGTTCGCGAGTTCCAACGCATGATTGGCGAAGAGACGAAAGCGCAAATCCTCGACAAAGAGGGCCGTCTGCCAGATGCCGTTATCGCTTGCGTCGGCGGCGGCTCAAACGCTATCGGGATGTTTGCGGATTTTATTAATGATACCAGCGTCGGGCTAATAGGCGTTGAACCTGGCGGTCACGGTATTGAAACCGGCGAGCATGGCGCGCCGCTTAAACATGGTCGCGTTGGCATCTATTTCGGGATGAAAGCGCCGATGATGCAAACAGCAGACGGGCAAATTGAAGAGTCCTATTCCATTTCCGCCGGGCTCGATTTCCCATCCGTTGGGCCGCAACATGCGTACCTGAACAGCATCGGACGCGCGGATTATGTCTCCATTACCGATGATGAGGCGCTGGAAGCCTTCAAAACGTTGTGCCGCCATGAGGGAATTATCCCGGCGCTGGAATCCTCCCACGCGTTGGCGCACGCTCTGAAAATGATGCGCGAGCAGCCGGAAAAAGAGCAACTGCTGGTGGTCAATCTCTCTGGCCGCGGTGATAAAGACATCTTTACCGTACACGATATCCTGAAAGCGCGAGGGGAAATCTGATGGAACGCTACGAAAATTTATTTGCACAGCTCAACGATCGCCGGGAAGGCGCTTTTGTCCCCTTCGTGACTCTGGGCGACCCTGGCATTGAACAGTCACTGAAAATTATCGACACACTGATTGACGCTGGCGCCGACGCTCTGGAACTGGGTGTTCCCTTCTCCGATCCGCTGGCCGATGGCCCTACCATCCAGAATGCGAACTTACGCGCCTTCGCCGCTGGCGTCACGCCGGCTCAGTGTTTTGAAATGCTGGCGCTGATTCGTGAAAAACACCCGACCATTCCGATTGGCCTGCTAATGTACGCGAATCTGGTGTTCAATAACGGCATAGATACGTTCTATGCCCGCTGTGAACAGGTTGGCGTAGATTCCGTGCTGGTCGCAGATGTCCCGGTTGAAGAATCGGCCCCCTTCCGCCAGGCGGCGTTACGGCATAATATCGCGCCGATCTTCATCTGCCCGCCAAATGCGGATGACGATCTTCTGCGCCAGGTCGCATCTTACGGCCGCGGTTACACCTACCTGCTTTCGCGTTCGGGCGTCACCGGCGCGGAAAACCGTGGCGCATTGCCGTTGCATCATCTCATTGAGAAGCTTAAAGAGTACCATGCCGCGCCTGCGTTACAGGGCTTCGGTATCTCCTCGCCGGAACAGGTGTCTGCGGCCGTGCGTGCCGGGGCGGCTGGCGCTATCTCCGGCTCAGCCATTGTCAACATTATCGAGAAAAACCTCGCGTCTCCCGAACAGATGTTGGCGGAGCTCAGGTCCTTTGTCTCAGCGATGAAAGCCGCCAGCCGCGCATAACGGGTTAAGCCGTCAGCATAACGCTGGCGGCTTAATGAGTGGCTGGCGCCGAACCAGAATCACGATTCAGACGTACATCATCAATCTTTTTGGTGTTATTCCCCGTCCAGCTTTCAAAAAGTCTGAAGTCAATTTTTGCTAAGAAAACTCCTAATCACGCCGAAAAATTTAGCGTTTTCACGTCAATTTCCCCCGCCTTTATGTAAAGAAATGTCAACAAACAATGCATTAACGTTTTTGTGGCCGCAGATAGTGACGCTTGTTATTAATAATAATGCAAAGCATTTTCTGTTAAATCGCTTATTCTAAAAGAAAATATAGAATATATTATCTCTAAACCATTTTTTGTGCGTTATTTACGCGGTAAATCACAACTATTTCCGTCAATTTGACTAATCGGTTTAACCAACTAATTTTAATAGGGTGTCGACACGGTTAAAACCGATTTTTTCAGCAAGCAACGAGACAGGAGAAATAATATGGCCGAACATCGTGGTGGTTCAGGAAATTTCGCCGAGAATCGTGAAAAAGCATCTGAAGCGGGCCGCAAAGGCGGTCAGCATAGCGGCGGGAATTTCAAAAACGATCCGCAACGAGCTTCTGAAGCCGGTAAAAAAGGTGGTCAGAATAGTCACGGCGGACGTAAATCCGATAATTCCTGATTTACTGTAATGTAAATATAACACAGGCTTTTATCAAGCAATCTGCGAGTCTTCTGGCTCGCAGTATTTTGCCCAGGAGAATTAGATTTATGAATATTAAAACCGTTGAAGACCTTTTTATCCATCTACTTTCAGATACCTATAGTGCAGAAAAACAATTAACCAAGGCTCTTTCTAAACTAGCCAGATCCACGTCCAATGAAAAATTAAGCCAGGCCTTTCAATCTCATCTTGAAGAAACCCAGGGTCAGATTGAACGTATTGATCAGATCGTCGAATCTGAATCTGGCATTAAACTGAAAAGAATGAAATGCGTCGCTATGGAAGGGCTGATTGAAGAAGCCAATGAAGTCATCGAAAGTACGGAGAAAAACGAAGTACGCGATGCAGCGCTTATCGCCGCGGCGCAAAAAGTCGAGCATTACGAAATCGCCAGCTACGGCACGCTAGCCACCCTGGCCGAGCAGCTCGGCTATAGCAAGGCATTAAAACTGCTCAAAGAAACCCTCGACGAGGAAAAACAAACTGATTTAAAACTTACCGATTTAGCAGTCAGCAATGTTAATAAAAGTGCTGAACGCAAATCGAAATAATATTTTTAATTATCAGCTTGCATGATTCCGATTTTATTATCGGAGCAGATTATCACGCATTGAGGAATTTAAAATGAATTATACTGAACATTATCATGACTGGCTTCGTGACGCCCATGCCATGGAAAAACAGGCAGAATCGATGCTTGAATCTATGGCCAGCCGTATTGAAAATTATCCTGATATAAAAGCCAGAATTGAACAACATATTAGTGAAACCAAACATCAAATTACCATGCTCGAAGAAGTATTGGACCGTAATGGCATTTCTCGTTCGGTGTTGAAAGACTCCATGAGTAAAATGGCAGCAATGGGGCAATCTATCGGTGGCATGTTCCCTTCCGATGAAATTGTCAAAGGCTCCATTAGCGGTTATGTTTTCGAGCAGTTCGAAATTGCTTGTTATACCTCCCTGCTGGCGGCGGCAAAAAAAGCTGGTGACACGGCCTCAATTCCGACGATTGAAGCCATTCTGAAAGAAGAAATGCAAATGGCTGACTGGCTTATCAAACATATTCCGCAGACAACGGAACAATTTTTACTGCGATCTGAAGCAGATGGCGTTGAAGCCAAAAAATAAATAATAAGCAGGAGGCAATATGTTTCGACACGTAAAACAACTTCAATATACTGTGCGAGTGAGCGAACCTAATCCTGGATTAGCGAACCTGCTGCTGGAACAGTTTGGCGGCCCGCAGGGCGAACTGGCGGCCGCCTGCCGCTACTTCACGCAAGGTTTAAGCGATGATGATGCCGGTCGTAAAGAGATGTTAATGGACATCGCCACCGAGGAGCTGAGTCATCTGGAAATTATCGGCTCACTGGTAGGAATGCTTAATAAAGGCGCTAAAGGCGAGCTAGCGGAAGGCACCGAAAACGAAGCGGAACTTTATCGCTCGCTGACGCAGAATGGTAATGACAGCCATATCACCTCTCTGCTGTATGGCGGCGGCCCTGCGTTGACGAACTCCGGCGGCGTACCGTGGACCGCGGCTTATATTGATACTATCGGCGAAGTCACAGCCGATCTACGCTCAAACATCGCGGCAGAGGCGCGAGCGAAGATCATTTATGAACGCCTGATTAATCTGACCGACGATCCTGGCGTAAAAGACACGCTCAGTTTCTTAATGACCCGTGAAGTCGCGCACCAGCTCTCTTTTGAAAAAGCTCTGTATTCGATTCGTAACAACTTCCCGCCGGGTAAATTACCGCCGGTAGAACAGTATACCGACGTGTATTACAACATGTCGCAAGGCGACGATCCGCGAGGTAGCTGGAATAGTGATGAGAACTTCAACTATGTCGCAGAACCGATGCCTGCTGTTGATGGCGGCGATGGCCTGGCGACAGTGAAATTGCCGCGCGAGCAGATGGCGCTGCTCAAAGCGATGGCAGAAAGAACGAAATCGGACCCCACCGTTGATCCTCTCACTGGCGCAGAACTAGGCTGCGGCGAACCGAAAGAAGACAAGTGAGTTCCGACAAGTAAAATCCGTGTGTCATGTCCTTTTTTGACCCCGCCTGGCGGGGTCTTTTTTCGTCACAACATCACGCGATTAGAAACGATAGCCTGCCGAGAACATAAATACCCATGGGTCCAGACGCACGCTGTCATGATGCTGAACGCCGCCCATTTTATAATTGGCGGTAGTATCAATATCCATGTACCAGACAGAGGCGCCAATTAACCAGTCGCGGTTAATCAGGTAATCTACCCCAACTTGCCCTGCCGCGCCCCAGGAATCCTTAAAGCTCAGATCGGACAGCCCGGCATTTTTACCATTATCGTTAAAGTCGTTATCGAAGAAGGTGGTGTAGTTCACCCCCACGCCGACATAAGGACGCACTTTGCTGCTGGAATCGCCGAAGTACCACTGCGCCATTAACGTTGGAGGTAACAGGTGGACCGTGGCGATATCGCCCGTCGCGCCCGTACCCACCTTATGGCGGAACGGCGTAGCCGCCAGCAATTCAACCCCGATATTGTCCGTCGCCATGTAAGTGAATGTCAGGCCGAGTTGCGTGTTATTACTCACATCAAACCCGTTTAAATGCCCCAGCGTACCACCCGCCCCTTCTGTAGGTCTGACGGTTGCCGGACCTGCACGCATAAAGAATTCTCCGGCTTCGTGCGCGAACGCGCTGCCTGAGAGAAGAGTTGTTAACGCCAGTGCCGCCACTGTAAATTTTTTCATACCCGCTCCATCGTTATGGTTATAAAAGCGTGATGAATATACCCACAATGAAGTAATAAGTGATCTAACACAGATCACATTTGTTCTTATAATTTAACATTTATTGATCCAGATTAATTTAGAACTTGTATTGAAAATCCTGGTTATAGGAATTCAGATCAATTTTGACATATTCACGCTATGCAAATATTTGTCTGCTCCTGTTGCCCTGGCGATAAAGGCTGGCTAAGGTAATCAATGTCCCGCAATGGCGCGTGGCGTTAAGATTCGCGAACACTGCGGGACAGCTTAATTGCCGTTGTAATCTATTGATACGTGAGTTTTTTGCAGGTGAATCATGAGCGTTCTTAACCCATGCATGACATGCGGTGCCTGTTGTGCCTATTTTCGTGTCTCCTTTTATTGGGCTGAAGGCGACGATGCCAGCGGACGCGTTCCGGCGTCATTAACCGAGCCCGTTACCCCTTTTTTACGTTGTATGGCCGGTACCAACCAAAAACAGCCGCACTGTAAAGCGCTAATTGGCACGCCGGGTGAAAACGTCAGTTGCGCTATTTATGAAAACCGCCCTTCAACCTGTCGCGAATTTTCGATATCGGGCGAAGGAGGCGAAGTGAATGAGGCGTGCAATCGCGCCCGCGCGCGATACGGATTACCGCCGCTTTACAAAGATATGCTTTTCCATACAACTGCTGATGCTGCCACTGTAGAGTTATCCAGGGTACAATTGCCCGCAAATTAACACCTGCAAAACTCAAGGAGAGTGCATGTCTATCACGGCGAAGTCCGTTTACCGTGACGCCGGAAATTTTTTCCGAAATCAATTTATTACTATCTTGCTGGTTTCGTTGCTGTGCGCATTTATCACGGTGGTCTTAGGTCATGCCTTTTCACCCAGCGATGCGCAAATCGCGCAACTCAGTGAAGGAGAACATCTGGCAGGCAGCGCTGGCCTGTTTGAGCTGGTACAAAATATGACGCCGGAGCAGCAGCAGATCCTGTTGCGCGCCTCTGCCGCCTCGACGTTTTCCGGGCTTATCGGCAACGCTATTCTGGCCGGCGGTATCATACTGATGATTCAGTTAGTTTCAGCGGGACATCGGGTTAGCGCGCTGCGCGCTATCGGCGCCAGCGCCCCTGCATTGCCTAAACTGTTTATTCTCATTTTTCTCACTACCCTGTTAGTGCAAATCGGTATAATGCTGATTGTCGTTCCGGGGATTATTATGGCCATTGTGCTGGCGCTTGCGCCAGTGATGTTGGTTGAAGAGAAAATGGGCGTGTTTGCCGCAATGCGCAGCAGTATGCGTTTAGCCTGGGCTAACATGAGACTGGTCGCGCCTGCGGTGATAGGCTGGTTACTGGCTAAAACATTGCTATTGCTGTTCGCGCCCAGCTTCGCTGTACTGACCCCAAATGTAGGCGCTGTACTGGCGAATACGTTGAGCAATCTGATTTCCGCAGTATTGCTTATCTACTTATTCCGCCTGTATATGTTGATTCGCCAATAATCCGCAATGCGCCGTTACGCGGCGCATTCGACGCTCGTTGATGATGGAATCGAAGAATGAAGCAGTTTCTGGATTTTTTACCGCTGGTTGTCTTTTTTGCGTTTTATAAACTTTATGACATCTATGCGGCGACCTCCGCACTGATTGTCGCGACGGCAATCGTGCTGATTTATAGCTGGGTGCGCTATCGGAAAATAGAGAAGATGGCGCTGATTACCTTTGTTCTGGTTGCCGTCTTCGGCGGTCTGACGCTCTTCTTCCATAACGATGAATTTATTAAATGGAAGGTGACGGTTATTTATGCGCTGTTCGCCGGCGCGCTGTTAATAAGCCAGTGGGTGATGAAAAAACCGTTAATCCAACGTATGTTAGGTAAAGAACTGGCGTTGCCGCAGCAGGTCTGGTCAAAGCTGAACCTGGCGTGGGCGCTGTTTTTTATTGCGTGCGGTCTGGCTAACATTTATATCGCCTTCTGGTTGCCGCAAAATATCTGGGTCAACTTTAAGGTCTTTGGACTCACGGCGCTGACGCTCATTTTTACCCTGCTGAGCGGCGTCTATATCTACCGGCATCTGCCACAGGAAGATAAATCATAACCCTCCCGTGACTTATCATCGCCAGACTGCGAACGCCTGGCGATATTTTCTCCGCCTTTACGCCCTGCGCTTTCCCGTCAGTACCTTTATTCCCACTATTCTCCACACAAAATTCATAGTAGCATCGCGGCTGTAATTTTTTCTGATAGTCGGTTTTACAATGACAACAATGGATAATACTCCTCAGGGCGAGCTGGTTTTACGTACATTGGCCATGCCTGCCGATACCAATGCGAACGGCGATATTTTTGGCGGCTGGCTGATGTCGCAAATGGATATTGGCGGCGCGATACTGGCCAAAGAGATCGCGCACGGTCGGGTTGTAACCGTACGCGTGGAAGGAATGACATTTCTGCGCCCCGTCGCGGTTGGCGATGTCGTATGCTGCTACGCGCGCTGCGTTAAACGCGGTACGACGTCTATTAGCATCAATATTGAAGTCTGGGTGAAAAAAGTCGCGTCAGAACCGATTGGACAGCGCTACAAGGCCACCGAGGCGCTGTTTATTTATGTTGCCGTCGATCCGGACGGTAAACCTCGCCCGCTCCCGGTTCAGGGTTAAGTATACCCGCTTACGCCGCCAGCAGGTGATGGTATATTCCTGGCTGGCGGCGCCAGAGATTACTCAATCTGCGCCGTACCGTTCAGACGGAAGATAATATTGACCACCAGCCCGGAACCCGGCTTGCCTGCTTCATAGCGCCATTTGCGCATCGCATTCTTAACTTCACGCTCAAACATATTGGCTGGCTGCGCGGACAGAATCTGTACATTTTCCACTCGCCCAGCAGAGGTCACGTCAAACTTCACCTTTACGCGGCCTTCAATACGTAACGCCTGTGCTCGCGCCGGATACTGCGGCTGGTTACGGCTCAGAGCGCGAGGTCCAGTGGGCACGCTCACCGCCGGCTTGCTGGTCGCCGACGCGGTGCTGCTTGTTGGCCGCGCCGGGGCGCTATTTTCAAACGGTGAGGCAGGACGCGGCGCGGCTGGTTTGACTTCGCGCTTCGGCTGCTCTTCAACCTTTTTCACCGGTTCCGGTTTCGGTTTTGGCTTGGGTTTTGGCTTAGGTTTGGGTTTCTCAATCACCACGGGCGCTTCTTTAGGCGGTTCAGGGATCGGCTCTGGCTCCGGTTCGGGTTCAACCACCGGCTCCGGCGGCGGCTGAACCGCCTGGGGCGGCTCCAGGTCAGCGGGTGAAACCATTGTCACCGTGATAGGCTGCGCTGGCGCAGGCAATTCAATAACCTGATGTACCGAGGTATAGAGCAAACCTGCCACTACAGCACCATGAATGCCTACGGAAAGGAGTGTCGGCCAGGGAAAGCGACGAGGTAAATCAAGGGTCATTGAAGTCATAATCGTTTCAGTTGAAAAACCAGAGCTGAATTTTAAATGCAAATAGCAATCATATTCAATAAGGCATTGCCGATAGCGGCATTTAAAAGATGATATCGCGCAAAAACACCACACAAAATGTGCATGTTTAACAAAGTCGGTATCTTTACATTGCAGTTAAATGCCCTTTCCAATAACGTAATCAGCAACTTTTACCGATTAAGGAGCTCTACCCGTGCTGTATGTTATTTACGCTCAGGATAATGCCAACTCGCTTGAAAAACGCCTCTCGGTACGGCCCGCGCATCTGGCGCGCCTGCAACTTCTGCATGATGAAGGGCGATTATTAACTGCCGGGCCGATGCCCGCAGTGGACAGTAACGAACCTGGGGTAGCCGGATTTACCGGGTCAACGGTGATTGCTGAATTTGAATCTTTAGAAGCGGCGCAATCCTGGGCTGATGCGGACCCCTACGTCGCAGCGGGCGTCTATGCGCAGGTTTCGGTCAAACCATATAAGAAGATCTTTTGAAAAGGATGGCCTGTTGGGCACCGCATACGGTGCCCTTTCTGGCTCACACACCGTGAATCGCAAAGAGTAATGAATTACGCTGACGATTAAAGATGCATTTCCTGATGGTATGGATACGCATATTACGGCGTGATTGCCCTTCAAGCCAACGCGCTTTACGGCGGCTCGCCTGACGTAGCATTCGCCAGCGCCCCACTTCCGTTCTACTACGCTTCATGTTTACGACTCTCACTGTAACAGAAGCGCCATTATACCCCCTCGCCGGATGCAGACCAGCGCTTTTCCCGTGTTTTTATTTGCCATGTGAATCCTGACGCGTAAACTCTTAACAACACGCTTTCTAAAGGATTTTTAAAGTTATGACAACCTTCTACACCGTGGTGAGTTGGCTGGTCATTTTGGGATACTGGGTTCTCATTGCCGGCGTCACATTACGTATTCTAATGAAACGGCGCGCAGTTCCCTCCGCAATGGCCTGGTTATTAATCATCTATATCCTTCCGCTGGTCGGGATCATCGCCTATTTGTCCGTGGGCGAATTGCATTTAGGCAAACGTCGCGCCGAGCGTGCCCGCGCCATGTGGCCGTCTACCGCCAAATGGTTGAATGACCTCAAAGCCTGCAAACACATTTTCGCGCAAGAAAACAGTAGCGTCGCATCGTCCTTGTTTAAGCTGTGCGAACGACGTCAGGGGATTGCGGGCGTCAAAGGCAACCAGTTGCAATTGCTTACCGACTCCGATGATGTCATGCAGGCGCTTATTCGCGATATCCAACTGGCGCGGCATAATATCGAAATGGTGTTTTACATCTGGCAGCCAGGCGGCATGGCGGATCAGGTCGCTGAATCGTTAATGGCCGCCGCCCGCCGCGGCATCCACTGCCGGCTTATGCTGGACTCCGCGGGTAGCGTCGCTTTCTTCCGCAGCCCCTGGGCGGCCATGATGCGTAACGCTGGCATTGAAGTCGTAGAGGCGCTGAAGGTGAATCTGATGCGCGTCTTTTTACGCCGTATGGATCTTCGCCAGCACCGTAAAATGGTGATGATTGACAATTACATCGCCTATACCGGCAGTATGAATATGGTGGACCCGCGTTTTTTCAAACAGGATGCCGGCGTTGGGCAATGGGTCGATTTAATGGCGCGGATGGAGGGCCCCGTGGCGACAGCAATGGGGATTGTTTACTCCTGCGATTGGGAAATTGAGACGGGTAAACGCATTCTGCCTCCCCCGCCGGATGTGAATATTATGCCGTTTGAGCAGGCCAGCGGGCATACCATTCATACCATTGCTTCCGGTCCTGGTTTTCCGGAGGATCTCATTCACCAGGCACTATTAACCGCCACCTATGCTGCGCGCGAATATTTAATTATGACCACGCCATATTTCGTCCCCAGCGACGATCTGCTGCACGCCATTTGTACCGCTGCGCAGCGCGGCGTGGATGTCAGTATTATCCTGCCTCGTAAAAATGATTCACTGCTCGTCGGCTGGGCCAGTCGCGCCTTTTTCAGCGAGTTACTGGCGGCGGGCGTGAAAATCTATCAGTTCGAAGGCGGGCTGTTACATACTAAAAGCGTGCTGGTCGATGGCGAACTGAGCCTGGTCGGTACCGTGAATCTCGACATGCGTAGCCTGTGGCTTAATTTCGAGATTACGCTGGTCATTGATGATACGGGTTTCGGCGCCGATCTGGCTGCGGTACAGGACGATTATATTTCGCGCTCCCGCCTGTTAGATGCGCGTTTGTGGGTAAAACGTCCGTTATGGCAGCGTATTACCGAGCGATTGTTTTACTTCTTTAGTCCATTGCTGTAAAACGTGACCAACATGAGTAAACAGGTAGTCACTATGGAAATGGATCTGAACAATCGCCTGACTGAAGACGAAACGCTTGAGCAGGCTTACGATATTTTTCTTGAGCTGGCGGCGGATAATCTTGATCCGGCTGATATCATTCTGTTCAATTTGCAATTCGAGGAGCGCGGTGGCGCGGAGTTGTTTGATCCCGCTGAAGACTGGCAAGAGCACGTCGATTTTGACCTGAATCCAGACTTTTTTGCCGAGGTGGTGATTGGCCTGGCGGATACCGAAGACGGCGAAATTAACGACATTTTTGCCCGCGTTCTGCTGTGCCGGGAAAAGGACCACAAGCTGTGCCATATTCTCTGGCGCGAATAAGCGGTTCAGGCCGGATGGCGTTTGATTGCGCCCTCCGGCAAGCCTGTTTAATCCGGTAGCTTACTGCCGCATCGGTTACAATATTGCGCGCTATGTTCATGCTGGCTTTGCTGGCACTGCGGACATTTTCGCTGCCAGTGACGTTTTTGAAACGCGCTGCTCATGTGCGTGGTAATCAGTCCTGTAGGAATCGCAATCACCGAATAACCAATCAAAATAAGCACCGACGCGACAATACGTCCCAGCGGCGTATGCGGCGTAATATCACCGTACCCCACGGTTGTGACTGTCACTATCGCCCAATACACCGAGGCATTAAGCGTCGTGAAGCCATATTTCGGTCCTTCAATAAGATACATCAGGGCACCGAAAATAATCATCACGATCGCAATAAATGAATAGAACAGAATAAGCTGATGACGCGCGCTAATAATGGCGCTCCAGAATACCCGCAGGGATGGCATAAAGCGTAGCAGTTTAAGGATACGCAGCACGCGAATCGCTCGCATAGCGCGCCAGGCAAACATATAGTTCAGGCTAATTTCCGGCCATAGCCACATGACGTACAGCGGCAAAATCGTCACCAGATCAATAAATCCCCAGAAACTAAAAACGTATTTTGCCGTTTCGGGCCAGCTAAACAGTCTGAGCAAGTATTCACCGGTAAATATCAGGGTAACGCAGAGCTCCAGCCAGACAAAAATATGCCATTCATCAAATGTCAGGTGATATTCCGTTCCTACGCCTGATTCAACAAAAATGACCAGTACGCTAAGCAGCGCAAACAGCGCGCATAACCCTTCAAAACGGCGACCTGAGCGCGTAGTCAAATCGAACAGATTATGATAAAGACGACGGCGAACCGACGACAAAGAAAGTGACACGGTAACCTCACCTAAAAGAAGGGCTGACGAATTGTCAGCCCTTGCGATTATAACGGGTCTACTTTAAGGCAGGAAACGGCATGGCGAAAACTCCCTTCCAGCACCGGTCGCGTTTGCGCGCATTCTGGCCCGGCTAGCGGACAGCGTGTACGGAACACGCAGCCGGAAGGCGGGTTAATGGGCGAAGGTAATTCGCCCTCCAGCAATTGTATCTTCTTATTTCGCTCCAGATCGGGATCGGGAATCGGTACCGCCGACATCAGCGCTTTGGTATAAGGATGCAGTGGATTATGGTACACCTCATCATAGGTGCCCAATTCTACCGCATGACCGAGATACATCACCAGGACACGATCGGATATGTGCTTTACGACCGCCAGATCGTGCGCAATAAAAATCAACGACAGCCCCATCTCTCGCTGTAACTGCTGGAGCAAATTCACTACCTGCGCCTGAATAGAAACGTCCAGCGCCGACACCGGCTCATCGCAAATAATAAGCTTAGGTTCCAGGATCAACGCCCGGGCGATACCGATGCGCTGGCACTGCCCCCCGGAAAACTCATGGGGATAACGGTTGATGAGATTCGGCAGCAGCCCCACTTTCAGCATCATGGCTTTCACACGGTCACGCACGTCCTGGCGCGAAAGTTTAGGATGATAAGTGCGCAGCGGTTCAGCGATAATTTCGCCAATCGTCATTCGCGGGTTGAGTGACGCCAGCGGGTCCTGGAAAATCATCTGGATATCGCTGCGCACCTCGCGCCACTCATCCGCTTTCATGCCCAACAGATCTTTTCCCAGCCAGGCGACTTTACCATCTGTCGCCTTCACCAGACCAATAATGGCGCGCGCAAACGTCGACTTGCCGCAGCCGGATTCCCCCACCACGCCCAGCGTTTCGCCTTCATACAGGCGTAGCGTAACGCCGTCCACCGCTTTCAGGGTTTTCGGCGGTTGCCAGAACCACTGCTTCCCTTCTTTGATATCAAAATGTACTTTCAGATCGGCGATTTCGAGGAGAACTTTACGTTGTTCAATCACAGCATTCATAGCAGTTCCTCCACCGGTTTAAAACAGGCGCGCAAGCGACCAGGACTGAACGCTTCAAGTGGCGGCGCATTATTGCAGATCTCCATCGCATGAGGACAACGCGGCTGGAACGGACACCCTTTAGGCAAACGCAATAAATTGGGAGGATTGCCCGGAATCGTCAGCATTTCCGCCCCCTCGCTATCCAGACGCGGCACCGCATTAAGCAGGCCTATCGAATACGGATGAACGGGCTGATAAAAGACATCGCGCGCCTTACCGTATTCCATGGTACGCCCGGCATACATTACCAGGACCTTATCGCAAATACCCGCGACCACACCCAGATCGTGGGTAATCATGATAATGGCGGTATTAAATTCGCGCTTTAGCTCATTAAGCAAGGTCATAATCTGCGCCTGCACGGTAACATCAAGCGCGGTGGTAGGCTCATCGGCAATAAGCAGTTTCGGCCTGCACAACAGCGCCATCGCAATCATCACACGTTGACGCATTCCGCCGGAAAATTCGTGCGGGTACATTTTCATCCGTTTGCGCGCTTCCGGCATTTTTACGGCATCCAGCATTCTGACGGACTCTTCAAAAGCTTCCGCTTTGCTCATTCCTTTATGCAGCATCAGGACTTCCATTAACTGCTCCCCAACGCGCATATAAGGATTTAGCGAGGTCATCGGGTCCTGAAAAATCATCGAAGTCTGTTCTGCGCGCAGCGTATTCAGTTCGCGCTCAGGTAGATTAAGAATTTCACGTCCGTTGAAGGTCGCAGAACCGCCGATTCGGCCATTCGTCGCCAGCAATCCCATTAATGCGAACGCCGTTTGCGATTTCCCCGATCCAGACTCGCCAACAATACCTAACGTTTCTCCCGCGCGAAGCGTAAAGTTCAGATCGTTGACCGCCGTCACATCGCCATCAGGCGTAGCGAACGTAACACGAAGATCGTTTACCTCCAGCAGTACATTCGCCGGTTGCGGCGCCTGAGTTGCGGTTTCTGATAAGCTCATGGCTGTACTCCTTAACGATCTTTCGGGTCGAGGGCATCACGCAGGCCATCGCCAATAAAGTTAAAACAGAATAACGTCACCACGAGAAAGCCAGCCGGAAACAGCAGCAGCCACGGTGAGACTTCCATTGAATTTGCGCCATCGCTCAACAACGCTCCCCAACTGCTTAACGGTTCCTGCGTCCCAAGCCCCAGGAAACTGAGGAAAGACTCAAACAGAATCATGCTGGGCACCAGCAACGATGCATACACTACTACTACGCCCAGGACGTTAGGCACAATATGGCGGATCACAATGCTGGCGGTCGACACACCACCCACCTGCGCGGCTTCGATGAACTCTTTACGTTTAAGACTTAGGGTTTGACCACGCACAATACGCGCCATATCAAGCCAGGAGACCATGCCGATGGCGACGAAAATCAACAGAATGTTCTGCCCAAAAAACGTCACCAGCAAAATCACAAAGAACATAAACGGGAACGAGTTGAGGATCTCCAACAACCGCATCATCACAGAATCAATTTTGCCGCCCAGATAGCCGGACAGCGAGCCATACAGCGTTCCGACAATGACCGCCACCAGCGCGGCGGCAATCCCGACCATCAATGAGATACGCCCGCCGATGGCAACGCGCACCAACAGATCGCGCCCGGAAGAGTCAGTGCCGAAATAGTGGCCGGACGCCATATCCGGCGCGCTGGACATCATGCTCCAGTCGGTATCGAAATAGGTAAATTGCGACAGCATAGGCGCTACTGTCACGAACAGGGCTATCAGAAACAGGACAATAAGACTGGCCACCGCCGCACGGTTATGCATAAAGCGCCGACGGGCATCTTGCCAAAGGCTGCGACCTTCCACCTCCAGCTTTTCACTGAAATTTTCCAGCGTCTCGCTGTTTTTCTTACTTAACATCATCGCGAGCTCCAGTATCAATAGCGAATTTTCGGGTCGATAACGGCATAGAGCACATCGACAATGGCGTTAAACAATATGGTCAGCGCCCCGACTAAAATGGTCAAACTTAACACCAGCGAGTAATCGCGGTTGAGCGCGCCATTAACGAAAAGCTGCCCAATGCCCGGTAAGCCATAAATCGTTTCAATCACCATTGAGCCGGTAATAATGCCGACAAAGGCTGGCCCCATATAGGATAAAACCGGCAGCAGCGCAGGTTTTAACGCATGGCGGAAGATGATTCTACGCATCGGTAATCCTTTTGCCCGCGCGGTACGAATAAAGTTCGAATGCAGAACTTCAATCATTGAGCCGCGCGTAATACGAGCGATGCTGGCAATATAGGCTAGTGAAAGCGCGACCATCGGCAGGATCATAAATTTTAACGCCCCGCCGTTCCAGCCGCCGCCAGGCAGCCATTGCAAGGTTATCGCAAAGACCATCACCAGTAGCGGCGCTACCACAAAACTGGGGATAACGACGCCGGTCATGGCAAATCCCATCACCGTATAATCCCATCGCGTATTTTGCTTTAGCGCGGCAATCACGCCAGCGCTGACACCAATAATGACCGCCAGCAAAAAAGCGGCGGCGCCAAGTTTCGCCGAAACGGGGAAGCTGGCGGCAACCAGATCGTTGACCGTGTAATCTTTGTATTTAAACGATGGTCCAAAATCGCCATGCGCCAGCTGCTTCAGGTAGCTGAAGTACTGCGTCATGATAGGATCGTTCAGATGATATTTTGCTTCAATATTGGCCAGCACTTCCGGCGGCAATGCGCGCTCGCCGGTAAAAGGACTCCCCGGCGCGAGGCGCATCATAAAGAAAGAGATGGTAATAAGAATAAACAGCGTCGGAATCGCTTCCAGACAGCGGCGTAAAATAAATTTCAACATTGCCCGTACCTTCTGGCCTGTGCCTTTACTTCCCGGACGTGACAAACAGATCCGCCAGGGAACGTTATAGTGCGATGAAAAAAGACACCATGGGACAACCGCAGTTGTCCCATGTCTTGCCATTAATGTTTGATAATATATAAGTTTTTCACATAAATATTATCCAGCGGGTCTTTACCGGTATACCCGCCCACCCAGGGTTTCACCAGGCGCGCGTTAACGTAGTAATACACCGGCACAATAGCCGAGTCTTTATCTAACTGCTGCTCCGCTTTAGCGTAGAGTTCGCTGCGCTGCGTATCGTCCGCCACTTTCAGCGTGTCGGCAATCAGCTTATCAAACGCCGGGCTCTTATAATGCGCGGTGTTATTTGAACTGTCGGACAACATAGTATTCAGGAATGAGGTCGGTTCATTATAATCTGCGCACCACCCGGCTCTGGCGACATCAAAGGTGCCCTGATGACGGGTGTCCAGGAAGGTCTTCCATTCCTGATTCTCCAGATTCACATTGACGCCCAGATTTTTCTTCCAGATAGACGCCACGGCAATGGCCAGTTTTTTATGTAGATCGGAGGTGTTATACAGCAGGTCGAATGTTAAGGGCTTATCCGCCGTAAAGCCGGCTTCAGCCAACAATTTCTTCGCTTCTTCATTACGCTTTTGCTGGGACCATTTGAACCACTCAGGCTCTACCAGTTTTGCGCCATCGGTATACGGCGGCGTGTAGCTATAAGCGGGTAAATCGCCCTGATTTTTAACCTTATTAACAATAATGTCGCGATCTAACGCCAGTTTCAGCGCGGTACGCACGCGGACATCGTTAAACGGCGCTTTTTGATTATTAATTTCGTAATAATAGGTACACAAATAAGGGTCTACGCGGACTTCATTCGGGATCTCTTTCTTCAGTTTCTGGAATAATTCGATCGGCATATTGTTATAAGTCATATCGATCTCGCCGCTGCGGTAGCGGTTAACATCCGTCACCTCCGAAGAGATAGGCAAATAAGTTACCTGATTGATGACGGTTTTGTCGTTATCCCAGTATTGCGGGTTACGCTCCAGCACGATACGTTCGTTCACCACCCAATTTTTTAACTTATAAGCGCCGTTAGTGACAATATTGGCTGGTTGCGTCCATTTATCGCCAAATTTTTCGACCGCTGATTTCGGTACAGGAGACACTGAAGGGTGGACCAACAATTTGTAGAAATAAGGCACCGGCTCACTTAAGGTCACTTCAAAGGTGTGATCATCAAGCGCTTTTACCCCCAGATCGGTGGCGGGTTTTTTACCGGCGATAATGTCATCGATATTAGCGATATGACCGTATTGCAGATAGCTGGCGTACGGCGATGCCGTATTAGGATCGGCCAGGCGTTGCCAGCTATAAACGAAATCATGGGCGGTGACAGGCGTACCATCTGACCATTTCGCATTTTCACGTAGATGGAATGTCCAGACTTTAAAATCTTTATTCTCCCATTTTTCCGCGACGCCCGGTGAAGGATGCCCCTCGACATCACTAATTAATAAGCCTTCAAAGAGATCACGGCTGACGTTCGATTCCGGCACGCCTTCAATTTTATGCGGGTCGAGAGACTGCACTTCTGATCCGTTATTACGTACCAACGTTTGCTTGTCGGCTAACTGAACGCCGGCGGGCACGTCTGCCGCAGTCGCGGCGCTGGCGGCGATGAGCGCAGTGAGTATTCCCGCTGCAATCAAACTTTTTTTCGTGATGTTAGACATTGTGTTTGTACTCCACTCATTATAATTACTGGTTTTTACCAGCCTGTTTAATCCCGTCAGGGTTCCTGTGCAGCACTGGTGGTGTACTGCCAGGTCTGTCACTGCTTTTGCTATCACCGACTTTATTTATTCTGACGATTCGTTCGATCGCCTTTCGTCGATTCGGTATACGACGTACCTGCCCACGTCGCATGTTATTTCTGACAACCATCTAAATGAAAATAGTTATCAACAATGTGAAATCTTCTGCAAAATGTTTGGCCGAAAAGTATCAAATGCGTTTCTGAACCGCCAATTCATTTTACAATTTTGTTAACCAATTCTCTTTTATGGAAAATTTCCTGCCCAGAAAAACAGTTCAAGAATGTTAAAAAGCTTTAATTTATTATTTATAATCAACAAGTTGAAAGAAAAATATCTCTCTGTCACATCGTAGGTTATGCCTTCGCCATAAAACACACACAAATTTAACAAATGCTCATTATTTAGCACATTCATCTACGATGGAGCTGAAACAACTAATAACATTTCAATAATCCTTCATCAAGCCCCAGAGTATGGTGTGAATAAAATAACAGACCTACCGCTTCTCACGGACTCAGTAATGTTCATAATAGTTTGATTAATAAAAATAAATAGCGTTAGATTATATTAGTATTTTTTATCATTAAAACGCTGAATGCTTATCAAAGTAAGAAGTGTTACGTGGGAATGTCACTGGGAATGTCACAAGGCGGCCCCCTTAGGGCGCCGCCTGTAAATCAACAGGTGGGAGTTTAGTTGAGCAAGCCGGGGAAAATGCCTTTTATTCCTGTGACAATAAATTCGATGCCGAGCGCCATTAACAACAACCCCATAATTCGGGTAATAACGTTGATACCGGTTTGCCCCAGCAAACGAACCAGCCACGGCGCCATACGGAACACGCCCCAGCAGCAAAGCGCAAAAAGCGCAATGGCAACTGAAAAACCAAGCAAATGCGCGATGCTGTGATAACGCGTCCCCCAGACGATAGTGGAGCTAATCGCCCCTGGCCCCGCCATTAACGGCAGCGCTAACGGCACAACGCCAATGCTCTCGCGTATGGCCGTCTCTGACTTTTCTTGCTTGTTTTGTTTATCTTCCCCCAGCTTCCCGCTGATCATCGACATTGCAATGGTGACAACCAGGATACCGCCCGCAATTCTGAACGAATCAATAGAAATACCAAACAGCTGCAGGATGCCATCGCCGAGGAATAAGGAACTCCACAAGATAATCGCGACCGACAGATTCGCGGTGAGGTTAGTTTTATTACGCGCCGTGGCCGTCTGGTAGCTGGTCATGCTGATGAAAACGGGGATAATCCCCACCGGGTTAACCAGCGCAAAGAGCCCGATAAAGAACTTAAAGTAAACAGGAAAATCAAAAAGCGGTTGAATCACGGTTAGCTCCGAAGCGTTAGCCGGATGAAGTCAATGTTCGTTAATGATCAAAACGCGCAGAAGATACGCCTTTTATTCGCATAGTTCACCTCTTATCTACACCTAATTTCATCCATTCATCGCTGTTATTTATATGTACTCGTTATGCTAATCCACTTACTCTTCATGACAACAATTTCTTAACAATTTACATAAAACGCTAAAATGGCCTGCTGAAAGGTGTCAGCTTTGCGTAATATTGATTTAGATCACACAATCGCTACTCAGAAGTGAGTAATCTTGCTTACGCCACCTGGACGTAACGCGTTAGAGTTAAATGATACTAACGCAGAAGCTCTTTTAGTAAATCAGAGCGAAACGGACGTTAAGTAACCACCTGAATTTCAGGCATTTATACAAAGTATCGTCGATCTGTCTATACTCACGTATCGCGCAGATGATTTACTAAAAAAGTTTAACATTATCAGGAGAGCATTATGGCTGTTACTAATGTCGCTGAACTTAACGCACTCGTAGAGCGTGTAAAAAAAGCCCAGCGTGAATATGCCAGTTTCACTCAAGAACAGGTCGACAAAATCTTCCGCGCCGCTGCTTTGGCAGCCGCTGATGCCCGCATTCCGCTGGCCAAAATGGCCGTCGCCGAATCCGGTATGGGTATCGTGGAAGACAAAGTGATTAAAAACCACTTCGCTTCTGAATACATTTACAACGCTTATAAAGATGAAAAAACCTGCGGCGTGCTGTCTGAAGACGACACCTTCGGGACCATCACCATTGCTGAACCTATCGGCATTATTTGCGGTATCGTTCCAACCACTAACCCAACCTCTACCGCGATCTTCAAATCACTGATTAGCCTGAAGACCCGTAACGCCATCATCTTTTCTCCGCATCCGCGCGCTAAAGAAGCAACCAACAAAGCGGCAGACATCGTTCTGCAAGCGGCTATCGCTGCCGGCGCGCCGAAAGATCTGATTGGCTGGATCGATCAACCTTCCGTAGAACTGTCTAATGCGCTGATGCACCACCCGGATATTAACCTGATCCTCGCCACTGGCGGCCCAGGCATGGTTAAAGCAGCATACAGCTCCGGTAAACCGGCTATCGGCGTAGGCGCAGGCAACACCCCGGTTGTCATTGATGAAACCGCTGATATCAAACGCGCTGTGGCGTCTGTTCTGATGTCTAAAACCTTCGATAACGGCGTAATCTGTGCTTCTGAACAGTCTGTTGTCGTTGTTGATTCCGTCTATGATGCCGTTCGCGAACGTTTCGCCAGCCACGGCGGCTACATGCTGCAAGGCCAGGAGCTGAAAGCGGTTCAAAACGTTATCCTGAAAAATGGCGCTCTGAACGCCGCTATCGTCGGTCAGCCAGCCTACAAAATTGCTGAACTGGCAGGCTTCTCCGTACCAGAAACCACCAAGATTCTGATCGGTGAAGTTACAGTCGTTGATGAAAGCGAACCGTTCGCACACGAAAAACTGTCTCCGACTCTGGCGATGTATCGTGCGAAAGATTTCGAAGAAGCGGTAGAAAAAGCAGAAAAACTGGTCGCTATGGGCGGTATCGGTCACACCTCCTGCCTGTACACTGACCAGGATAACCAGCCAGAACGCGTTGCTTACTTCGGTCAGATGATGAAAACCGCGCGTATCCTGATCAACACCCCGGCCTCTCAGGGTGGTATCGGTGACCTGTACAACTTCAAACTCGCACCTTCCCTGACGTTGGGTTGTGGTTCCTGGGGTGGTAACTCCATCTCTGAAAACGTTGGTCCGAAACACCTGATCAACAAGAAAACCGTTGCTAAGCGAGCTGAAAACATGTTGTGGCACAAACTTCCGAAATCTATCTACTTCCGCCGCGGCTCTCTGCCCATCGCGCTGGATGAAGTGATTACTGATGGCCACAAACGTGCGCTCATCGTGACTGACCGCTTCCTGTTCAACAACGGCTACGCAGACCAGATCACCTCTGTGCTGAAAGCGGCTGGCGTTGAAACCGAAGTCTTCTTCGAAGTTGAAGCCGACCCGACGCTTTCCGTTGTTCGCAAAGGCGCTGAGCTGGCTAACTCCTTCAAACCGGACGTGATTATCGCGCTGGGCGGTGGTTCCCCGATGGACGCCGCGAAAATCATGTGGGTCATGTACGAACACCCGGAAACTCACTTCGAAGAACTGGCGCTGCGCTTTATGGACATCCGTAAACGTATCTACAAGTTCCCGAAAATGGGCGTGAAAGCGAAAATGATCGCCGTCACCACCACTTCCGGTACCGGTTCTGAAGTCACACCGTTTGCGGTTGTGACCGACGATGCAACCGGTCAGAAATATCCGCTGGCTGACTACGCCCTGACCCCGGATATGGCGATTGTCGACGCCAACCTGGTGATGGATATGCCGAAGTCCCTGTGTGCGTTCGGTGGTCTGGATGCGGTAACTCACGCTCTGGAAGCTTATGTTTCCGTACTGGCTTCTGAGTTCTCTGACGGTCAGGCTCTGCAGGCCCTGAAACTGCTGAAAGAAAATCTGCCGGCGTCTTACCACGAAGGGTCTAAAAATCCGGTTGCGCGTGAACGTGTTCACAGTGCAGCGACTATCGCCGGTATCGCGTTTGCCAACGCCTTCCTCGGTGTATGTCACTCCATGGCGCACAAACTGGGCTCTCAGTTCCACATTCCGCACGGTCTGGCGAACGCCCTGCTGATTTGTAACGTTATCCGCTACAACGCGAATGACAACCCGACCAAGCAGACCGCTTTCAGCCAGTACGATCGTCCGCAGGCACGCCGTCGTTACGCTGAAATTGCTGACCACCTGGGCCTGAGCGCGCCGGGCGACCGTACCGCCGCTAAGATTGAAAAACTGCTGGCATGGCTGGAAAGCATTAAAGCTGAGCTGGGCATTCCTAAGTCTATCCGTGAAGCAGGCGTGCAGGAAGCTGACTTCCTGGCACACGTTGACAAACTGTCTGAAGATGCCTTCGATGACCAGTGCACCGGCGCTAACCCGCGTTATCCGCTGATCTCCGAACTGAAACAGATTCTGCTGGATACCTACTACGGTCGTGATTTCACCGAAGGTGAAGTTGCAGCGAAGAAAGACGTCGTTGCCGCACCGAAAGCAGAGAAAAAAGCGAAAAAATCCGCTTAATTCGTTATCTGCTTTAGCATGACAATAACGGCCTCAATTGAGGCCGTTTTTTTTGTTTTACCGGTTTATCTGATGCCTGAAGGCGCTATGCTTATCACCTGGCCTACGCGCTCACGGCACGCCCTTCGTCAGGAGGCCTGAATAATGACGTCCAAAGCGCTACAGGGCGTTTTGTAAGCCGATCGTTACCTCGGGTATCATATGTGCCGATGACGCTCCTGAATCGCCGTCAGTGAGCCCTCCTCCAGCGCGTCCTTATAATGCTTACGGCAAACTGAAACGTAGCGTTCATTCCCGCCAATAACCACCTGTTCGCCTTCGTTATAAGGCCTGCCGTCCTGATCAAGGCGCAGAACCATACTGGCTTTACGACCGCAGAAACAGATAGTTTTTAATTCCACCAGCTTATCTGACCATGCCAGCAAGTATTGGCTGCCGACAAAGAGCTCCCCACGAAAGTCTGTTCGTAGCCCATAGCAAAGTACTGGAATATCTAATTTGTCGACAACCTCGGATAATTGATAAACCTGCTGGCGAGTCAAAAACTGGCTTTCGTCGACTAACACGCAATGTATTGTCTGCCGCGCGCTCTCGGCACGAATCTCTTCAAACAAGGATGTATTTTGGTTAAACAATTTTGCCGGCGACGACAAACCGATACGAGAGCTGACTTTGCCTGCGCCGAAACGATCGTCGATTTCCGCCGTATATACGACGGTACGCATCCCGCGTTCCTGATAATTGTATGAAGATTGCAGCAGTGCAGTCGACTTACCCGCATTCATTGCCGAATAGTAGAAATATAGCTGTGCCATTGGTCGCAGGACCTCACCTGAGTGAAATAAAGATTGGCGGGATTGTACCATAATTTACCGACGCGACGGCGCGGCTCGCGCTCCGGTGAGTATTAAGAATTGTACAAACATCGCTCACTATACCCAAAATAATTCGAGTTGCTTAAAGGCGGCAAGGGAGTGAGTGCCCAGGAGCATAGATATCTATGTGGCTGGGGTGAGCGAGCGTAGCCAACACATAAGCAACTTGAAGTATGAAGGGTATATACACATTCCTTCACAAATTATGCCGTTAAAATTCATCAACAATGCTTATCATCACCCGCCAATATGAAAACCTTGTACTTATTGTTACCGTTACTCATACCCGGTGCAAAGTAATAGGGTTTTCTTGTAAGGAAAGCTAATACAAGAGATTGATATCTCTGCAATGAGATCGTATTTCATCATGATAAAATGTGACCTGACTCCTAAATTTTTAGCGACAGACGGTGAGTATCCCCCCTACCAATAAGCTCTTTTTTGTGCGGCGCCTCAAGGAAAATTTAAGTTGAGATAATTAAAACGTGTGCTTAATAAAGCGTAATTTTGAATTCCTTACATTCCTGGCTATTGCACAACTGAATTTATCGCTCTATTATTAGCTCAACAAACCACCCCAATATAAGTTTGAGATTACTACAATGAGCGAAGCACTTAAAATTCTGAACAACATCCGTACTCTTCGTGCGCAGGCAAGAGAATGTACTCTGGAAACGCTTGAAGAAATGCTGGAAAAATTAGAAGTTGTCGTTAATGAGCGTCGTGAAGAAGAAAGCGCTGCTGCTGCTGAAGTGGAAGAACGCACTCGTAAGCTGCAACAGTACCGTGAAATGTTAATTGCCGACGGCATTGACCCGAATGAACTGCTGAATAGCATGGCTGCCGCTAAATCCGGTACCAAAGCTAAACGCGCAGCTCGTCCGGCTAAATATAGCTATGTTGACGAAAACGGTGAAACTAAAACCTGGACTGGCCAGGGTCGTACACCGGCTGTAATCAAAAAAGCAATGGAAGAACAAGGTAAGCAACTGGAAGATTTCCTGATCAAGGAATAATTTACTTCCTGGATGCTTAAAATCCCGCCGCTGGCGGGATTTTTTTTGCCTGAGTTCTCCGCTGACGATCCCAGGCATAAAAAAAGCGCCGGATTTAACAGCGCTTCTGTTAAAAAATTTATAACGTATCGTTACTTCTTAATACCCATTTCTTCTTCAAGCCAGGCTTTAAATTCAGCACCCAGCGAATTATGACGGATGCCATATTCAACGAATGCCTGCATATATCCTAACTTATTACCACAGTCATGGCTTTTACCCTTCATGTGGTAGGCTTCAACCGTTTCTTTTTCGATCAGCATATCGATAGCATCGGTCAACTGAATTTCATCCCCGGCGCCCGGAGGGGTTTTCGCCAGCAACGCCCAGATATCCGCGCTCAACACATAACGCCCGACAATCGCAAGGTTAGACGGCGCGACATCCGCTTTTGGTTTTTCAACCACGCCAACCATCGGCACACTTTCGCCCGGCGCCAGCTCAACGCCTTTGCAATCTACCACGCCGTATGCAGTCACATCTTCTACTGGCTCAACCATAATCTGGCTATTGCCGGTTTCGTCGAAACGGCGGATCATTTCAGCCAGGTTATCCTGAGACAGGTCGGACTCATATTCGTCAAGAATAACGTCTGGCAGAATAACAGCGACAGGTTCGTTTCCGACAACGGGATGCGCACACAATACGGCATGGCCCAGGCCTTTTGCCAGCCCTTGACGTACCTGCATAATAGTGACATGCGGAGGGCAAATAGACTGAACCTCCTCCAGAAGCTGACGCTTAACGCGTTTTTCCAGCATCGCTTCCAGCTCAAAACTGGTATCAAAGTGGTTTTCAATAGAGTTTTTAGACGAGTGCGTAACAAGCACGATTTCAGTAATGCCAGCAGCGATACATTCGTTCACGACGTACTGAATTAATGGCTTATCAACCAGCGGCAGCATCTCTTTCGGGATAGCTTTGGTCGCTGGCAGCATCCTGGTTCCCAATCCCGCGACCGGGATAACGGCTTTTTTGACTTTCGAATTAAGGGCAGCCATTTAAAATTCTCCTGGACTGTTCATGTATTGAACGTGTTCATTAATCTGTATCGTGTTCCAGTATATCAGTACCAGAACAAGCCTCAGGTCCAAAAAGGACTTATATTGGTATAATTAAGACAAATACTTATAAATCTGCCGCAGATAGTAACACTCGTCGGGAAAGGCCGGTAAAGCAATTTCCGCTCACTCTTCCGTTTGGTCATTCCGCAGACAACATCAATCGCAGACGCCCTCCTGCGCCCCATATTTGACACTGCCATGAGTCGCAACGCTGGCTTAATTGGTTAAGGTAGGCGTTACCCAATGTTCCTAGCGGCACGCCGCTGCTAATTTGAACCTGATGAGCGCCCGTATTTAAGGTGGCGTTCAATCCGGCGGAGACGAGAATCAAATTTTTGAGCTCACTGTGATAGTAGCCGACAAATAGCGGGAATTGCCCAGGTAAATTGGCTTGTCTGAGCAGATGATTTACCTGTTTTAATAGCGCGCCTAACTCCGGTAAACGGTGCTTTTGTTGGCCGAGCTGATCCTGCAATAAGCCGTTAAATAGCGCCCGCAGCAACAATGCGGCTAACACGCCGTTATCGCCCGCCCGGGTGACATCCAGGCAATAAAATGCCAGTTCGTTATCAGATAGCGGCGCAATATCCAGCACCAGTCCAGGCTGATCGGCGGAGACGAGCTGCCGGTAATTAATGCGGCAATGAGAAATCACCTGCTGTACCGGGGGCTGCAATTCCTGCAACAATTGCGCTGCGGCGGTCGGATTACTCACCATTGCATCCCAGTCACGAAACAGGCGTTCTTCTTCTTCAACCCGCGAGTTAAACATATTAGGGTATAAGCAAGCGAATACGGTTTCCCGCAAGCGGTTGAGATCTTTTACCGGCTTCAGCAAGACATCTTCAACCCCAAGGCGTAACGCTTTGGCGATATCCGCCATATTTTCTGTTGCGGAAATAACCAGAATAGGCGTCTGGTCTCCGCGATTACGTAAGTTTTCTACCAGTTTGAGACCGTTCATTCTCGGCATAGCGATATCACATATCATGAGATCAGGGGTAAAACGCCCCATCAACTCCAGGGCATCCACCCCGTCGCCTGCCAATGCCGTTGTCGCTCCCAAAGAGGAAAACCACGAATCCAGAAGCGAGCGAAATACAGGCTCGTCTTCAACAATAAGAATCTGTTTTCCGACCAATGGCTGCGTCATGTTCTCTCCCCTGACTGGCTTTAATCAATAGTGGCATGGTATTGCCGCTTGCGCCTGTCAGAATTTGCTTAAGTGATCGTAAAAGGTACATTAAACGTCGGTACGCACCAAGGGTATAAGTTCGTCCATCTTTTTCTCTACGGCTAACTGACCCGCCGCAATAGCGGCATGGGCGCGATGAAAATCCAGCGTAGAGATTTGCGGACAGAATGGTTGAATGAGAATATCAGGCGGATCGCCAGCCATACGGTTACGTTTAAGACGATTTTCCAACACCTGAATGGAGGTTGTCATGATTTCCATTGCCCCAGGCGAACTCACGCCACGGCGTGAAGTCAGGCCACTGAAACGTTCTTTTAAACGCTTATGCCAGGGCAGCGCATCATCGCTCTCTTCATTGATATTCCCGACATTTACAGAGAGCAAATCTTGCTGCATGAGGTGGGCATCATGTTGCAGGTCTACCGCAATAACGATATCAGCCCCCAGCGCCCTGGTTAACGAAACAGGTACCGGATTAACGACTGCGCCATCTACCAGCCAGTAACCGTTATGCTCAACCGGAGACATCAGCCCTGGCATACTGCACGACGCGCGTACGGCAAGGTGTAGATCGCCTTCAGTAAACCATAGCTCTCGTCCAGTGCTAAGATTCGTCGCGACCGCGCCAAAACGTCTTGAACAGTGGTCAAAATCCGTGACGGGCATAATATCCCGATAGGGATTAAATACGCGTTCGCCGCGAAGCAACCCTCCTCTGCCCCAGGATACATCCATCAGGCGTAAAACATCCCAGTAGCGGAATGAACATACCCACTGTTCAAGCGCCGATAATTTATTACAGGCATACGCGGCGCCGACCAGTGAACCTATTGAGCATCCTGCAACGATATCAATATCAATGCCTGTTTGCTTGAGGGCTTTGATGACCCCAATATGAGACCATCCTCTCGCTGCGCCAGATCCCAGCGCCAGCCCTATTTTCATTTTTCTCATCGTACTTAACGACTTCCCCTGGCTTCAAGACGTAGCAACATCGCCACTGCTCAGTTAACATAATGCCACCCTGGCGTTCAACGCCGTTTTTTATATTCAGGGAGATTATTGTGTCTCAGCCTTGTCCCTGTGGTAGCGCTGACGAGTATAGCCTATGTTGTGGTCGTATTGTGTCCGGAGAACGAGTAGCACCCGATCCGTCACATCTCATGCGCTCTCGTTACTGCGCTTTTGTGATGAAAGACGCAGATTACTTAATTAAGAGCTGGCATCCAACCTGCAATGCGGCCGCGTTTCGTGATGATATCATCGCCGGATTTGCCAATACCAGGTGGCTCGGCCTGACTATTTTTGAACATACCTGGTCAGAAGCAGAAAATACAGGGTATGTTAGTTTTATCGCGCGTTTTTCCGAACAAGGGAAAATCGGGGCGATTATCGAACGTTCTCGTTTTATCAAAGAAAACGGTCAGTGGTATTATATTGACGGTACCCGCCCGCAGTTGGGTCGAAATGATCCCTGCCCGTGCGGTTCAGGCAAAAAATTTAAAAAGTGCTGCGGCCAGTGACGCCTGACAGTATCGATACAGCAAACACTCTCAACAGGATTTTTCCGGCAATGCAATCACTACAACGTAAAGTTCTGCGTACTATTTGTCCCGATCAAAAAGGCCTTATCGCGCGGATTACCAACATTTGCTATAAGCACGAGCTTAATATTGTGCAAAACAATGAATTTGTGGACCATCGCACCGGACGCTTTTTTATGCGGACCGAGCTGGAAGGCATCTTCAATGATTCCACTCTCCTGGCCGATCTGGACAGCGCCTTACCGGAAGGCTCTGTTCGTGAACTCAATCCCGCCGGACGCCGTCGGGTAGTGATTCTGGTTACCAAAGAGGCGCATTGTCTGGGCGACCTGCTGATGAAAGCCAACTATGGCGGGCTGGATGTTGAAATCGCCGCGGTCATTGGCAACCATGAAACGTTACGCTCGCTGGTTGAACGTTTTGAGATCCCTTTCGAACTGGTCAGCCATGAGGGATTAACGCGTGAAGAGCATGACACGAAGATGGCGGACGCCATTGATGCCCATCAACCGGACTATGTAGTGCTGGCCAAGTATATGCGTGTTTTGACGCCAGGTTTTGTGGCGCGCTTCCCGAACAAAATTATCAATATCCACCACTCATTCCTGCCGGCGTTTATCGGCGCGCGTCCTTATCATCAGGCCTATGAGCGCGGCGTGAAAATCATCGGCGCTACCGCGCACTATGTGAATGATAATCTGGATGAAGGCCCAATCATTATGCAGGACGTGATTCACGTCGATCACACCTACACCGCAGAAGATATGATGCGTGCCGGGCGCGACGTTGAGAAAAACGTATTAAGCCGCGCGCTGTATCAGGTTCTGGCGCAGCGGGTCTTTGTTTACGGCAATCGGACGATTATTCTTTAATCGTCAGTAATATGAATTGATTAGCTTTAATCCGTTACGGATGAAAAGTACGCAAACAGTTCATTTCAGGCAAAGGAATGCTTTACAGCGGCGTGTCATTTGATATGATGCGCCCCGCTTCCCAAAAGGAAGCGGGCCAGTATTAAGCATTACCCCGTGGTGGGGTTCCCGAGCGATCATAAGGGAGCTGACTGCAAATCTGCCGTCATCGACTTCAAGGTTCGACTCGAGCAATAGTGAGAGAACGTTGCCGCAGGCAACGGCCCGAAGGGTGAGGAGCTTTAGCTCCGAATAATCCTTCCCGCTATAGAATGCAAGCAGCATAATGAATTTACCCCATGGTGGGGTTCCCGAGCGGCCAAAGGGAGCAGACTGTAAATCTGCCGTCATCGACTTCGAAGGTTCGAATCCTTCCCCCACCACCATCACTCCCGTCGCGTATCTTATCCCCGTTAAGCATAGTGTCTCATATCTCTCCGTACGGGGAAGGATGAGAAGCTTCGACTAAGGTTCGATTCGAGCGAAAGCGAGAAAGCGTTGCCGCAGGCAACGACCCGAAGGGCGAAGCGCGCAGCGCTGAGTCATCCTTCCCCCACCACTATCACTTCCCAGTCGCACTTCAGCAAAATCAAACCTTAATGTCCTATATTCTGCCCTCAATACTTGCCCGCAATATGCCTGATGCGCTGCGCTTATCAGGCCTACAGGAGAGTTGACGCCTGCGTAGGCCGGATAAGGCATTTATGCCGCCATCCGGCAAACAGCCATAAAAAAACTCCGCCGAAGCGGAGTTTAGGGCATCGAGAGAAAATCAGTGACGTGCACGAACAATCTGGTATTTGCGGGTCAGGTACTCGACCGGCACGCTCCAGATATGCACCAGGCGCGAGAATGGGAATAACAGGAACAGCGTCATCCCCAGTACCAGGTGCATACGGAAGATAAAGGCTACACCGTCCAGATGTGCGGATGCGCCACCGTGGAAGGTCACAACTGACTGCGCCCACCCGACCAGCTTCATCATTTCACTCCCGTCCATATGCTGGGCGGAGAACGGAATGGTCAGCAGACCCAGCGCGCACTGAATCACCAGCAATGAGAGAATCAAAATATCTGCGGCGGTAGTAGTGGCGCGGACACGTGGGCTAAACAGGCGACGCTTGAGCAGTAAAATACCGCCAACCAGCGTCAGCACGCCGCAGGCGCCGCCGGCAATCATCGCCATCTTCTGTTTCACGTCGACCGGCAGAAAAGCTTCATACATCCAGTGCGGCGTTAACATGCCCAGAAAGTGACCGACGAAAATACCCAGAATCCCAATGTGGAACAGGTTTGACGCCAGGTTCATTCCTTTGCGATCCAGCATCTGGCTGGAGGCCGCCCGCCAGGTGTACTGGCCGTAGTCGTAACGTAACCAGCTACCGATCAGAAATACCGATCCGGCAATGTACGGGTAGATATCAAAGAAGAACATATTCAGGAAGTGCATTAGTGCTGTCCTCCGGTGGTGATATTCAGATATTGCGGCGCCACGGCACCGGCAAAACGACGCTGGTGAGCGGAGATCTCCGACTCGCCACACCCCTGATCGGCGAAGAATTTCACCTGCTCTTCTTCCCAGACCGCATCCAACGCCTGTGGGGTATCATCACGTGCTTCATTCGCAATTTTTTCAGCCACTTTGTCGCTGTCGATAACGGTATTCGCCAGTTTTAACAGCAGATCGAACAGCACCGCATAACGGCTGTCACGCTGTTGCAAACGTGCGCTGAGCAACGCCAGAATCGGCGCGATATCCTGTAACCCCCCTAACGCTTCGCTTTTCGGCAATTGCGCAAGGTATTCCAGATACAGCGGCAGATGATCGGGAAGTTCGCGACTGTCGAGCTGCAAACCGTGCTGCTCATACTGTGCCATCAGGTCAACCATCGCCTGACCGCGATCGCGGGATTCCCCGTGTACATGTTCAAACAGCAGCAGCGATGTGGCGCGACCACGGTCAAACAGTTCGCTATAAGCGGCCTGTACATCCAGCAGGTCCTGCGCGGTTAAATCGCGCAGGAAAACGCCCAGAGTCTGGGCATCCTCTTTATCCAGGTTCTCAGATGACGCGAGCGCATCGAACAACTCCTGCTGATGCTGCCACAGGGCAGCATCCGGGTACTCGAGCAGACGCGAAACAATGACGAGTTCAATCATGCGTGCGGCTCCGTTTTGCTGGTCACATCAACAGCGTCGATGCGGCGGCTGTTGAACAGATTGAATTTGGTATCAGACCCGTGGCAACCATCGCCGAAGGTAAAGCCACAACCGCTTTTCTCCGGGAATGCGTCACGCGCCAGTTCACGATGGCTGCTCGGCACCACGAAACGATCTTCATAGTTGGCAATCGCCAGGTAACGATACATTTCCTGCGCCTGGGCTTCGCTTAAACCCACCTCTTCCAGCGCGCGGGTATCCACTTTACCGTCTACGGTTTCCGCACGTTTGTAGTGACGCATCGCCAGCATCCGTTTCAGTGCCAACAGTACCGGCTGAGTGTCGCCAGCGGTCAACAGGTTCGCCAGGTACTGCACCGGGATACGCAGACTGTCTACATCCGGCAGAATACCGTTGCTGCCCAGTTCACCCGCGTCGGCGGCAGACTGAATCGGCGACAGCGGCGGCACGTACCAGACCATCGGCAGCGTGCGGTATTCCGGATGCAGCGGCAGCGCCAGCTTCCAGTCCATCGCCATTTTGTACACTGGCGATTGTTGCGCCGCATCGATCACGCTCTGCGGCACGCCGTCCTTCAGCGCCTGCTCAATGACAGCCGGATCGTTTGGATCGAGGAACACGTCCAGTTGACGCTGGTACAGATCTTTTTCGTTTTCCGTACTGGCGGCGCTTTCAATGGCATCTGCGTCATACAGCAGTACGCCAAGATAACGGATACGGCCCACGCAGGTTTCCGAGCAAACGGTCGGCTGACCGGCTTCGATACGCGGGTAGCAGAAGATGCACTTCTCGGACTTGCCGCTCTTCCAGTTGAAGTAAATCTTCTTGTACGGGCAACCGGTGATGCACATCCGCCAGCCGCGGCACTTGTCCTGGTCGATCAGCACGATGCCATCTTCTTCACGCTTGTAGATAGCACCGCTCGGGCAGGTCGCCACGCACGCCGGGTTGAGACAGTGCTCGCACAGGCGCGGCAGATACATCATGAAGGTGTTTTCGAACTGGCCGTACATCGCCTTCTGCATGTTTTCGAAGTTCTGGTCTTTGGCGCGTTTTTCGAACTCGCCGCCCAGAATCTCTTCCCAGTTTGGCCCGCTGGTAATTTTGTCCATCCGCTGGCCGGTAATCAGCGAGCGCGGACGCGCGATCGGCTGATGTTTGCTTTCCGGCGCGGTATGCAGGTTCTGGTAGTCGTAATCAAACGGCTCGTAGTAGTCGTCGATGCCCGGCAGATGTGGGTTAGCGAAGATTTTACCCAGCAGCAGCGCCCGGTTGCCCATGCGCGGCTGTAGTTTGCCGTTGATTTTGCGGATCCAGCCGCCTTTCCATTTTTCCTGATTTTCCCAGTCATTCGGAAAACCAACGCCAGGCTTACTTTCTACGTTGTTGAACCACGCGTATTCCATACCTTCGCGACTGGTCCAGACGTTTTTACAGGTGACTGAACAGGTATGACAGCCGATGCACTTATCGAGATTCAGCACCATGCCGACTTGTGAACGAATTTTCATTTTACGCTCTCCTGTACCTGGTCATTGCCTTCGCCATCCAACCAGTTAATGTTCTTCATCTTACGTACCACCACAAACTCATCGCGGTTGGAGCCGACGGTACCGTAGTAGTTAAAGCCGTAGGCTAACTGCGCATAGCCGCCGATCATATGGGTCGGTTTCGGCGTAATGCGCGTCACCGAGTTATGAATACCGCCGCGCTGCTGGGTAATTTCCGACCCCGGCAGGTTTACGATACGTTCCTGCGCGTGGTACATCATGGTCATGCCCGCCGGTACACGCTGGCTGACCACTGCGCGTGCGGTCAATGCGCCGTTGCTGTTGAAGACTTCGATCCAGTCGTTATCTTCAATGCCCAGATCTTTGGCGTCGGTTTCGCTCATCCATACAATCGGGCCGCCACGCGACAAGGTCAGCATCAACAGGTTATCGCTGTAGGTCGAGTGGATACCCCATTTCTGGTGCGGCGTCAGGAAGTTGAGCGCCTTCTCCGGATTACCGTTGGATTTACGCCCCATCACCGCTTTCACCGAGCGGGTGTCGATCGGTGGACGATACACCAGCAAACTTTCGCCGAAGTCGCGCATCCACTGGTGATCCTGATACAACTGTTGGCGACCAGACAGCGTACGCCACGGGATCAGCTCGTGAACGTTGGTATAACCGGCGTTATAAGAAACGTGCTCATCTTCCAGACCAGACCAGGTCGGGCTGGAGATAATTTTGCGCGGCTGGGCCTGAATATCGCGGAAGCGGATTTTCTCTTCTTCTTTATTGGTTGCCAGATGCGTATGGTCGCGACCGGTAAACTCGCTCAGCGCCGCCCAGGCTTTCACCGCCACCTGACCGTTGGTTTCCGGCGCTAACGTCAGGATCATCTCTGCCGCGTCAATCGCCGTGTTGAGCATCGGCTGGCCTTTCGCCGGACCGTCCGCTTTGGTGTAATTGAGCTTACGCAGCAAGTCCATTTCGCTTTGCGTGTTCCAGGCAATCCCTTTCCCGCCGTTGCCGATTTTCTCCATCAGCGGGCCGATAGAGGTAAAGCGTTCGTAAGTCGCCGGGTAATCGCGCTCAACGGTCATGATGTGCGGCGCGGTTTTCCCTGGGATCAGATCGCATTCGCCTTTTTTCCAGTCTTTCACGTCCAGCGGCTGCGCCAGTTCAGCGGCAGAGTCGTGCTGGATCGGCAGCGTCACGACGTCAGTCTCTTTACCCAGGTGGCCTACACAGACTTCGGAGAATTTCTTCGCAATGCCTTTGTAGATTTCCCAGTCGCTTTTCGATTCCCAGGCCGGATCTACGGCGGCAGACAGCGGATGAATAAACGGATGCATATCCGAGGTATTCATATCGTCTTTTTCATACCAGGTCGCCGTCGGCAGTACGATATCGGAGTACAGGCAGGTGCTCGACAGGCGGAAGTCCAGCGTCACCACCAGATCCAGTTTGCCGTCCAGGCCATTGTCGCGCCACTCCACTTCCTCCGGCTTCACACCGCCCTGTTTACCCAGATCCAGCCCCTGAATACCATGCTCAGTACCCAGCAGATATTTCAGCATGTACTCATGGCCTTTACCGGAAGACCCAAGCAGGTTAGAACGCCAGATGAACAGGTTACGCGGGTGGTTTTTACCGTTTTCCGGCTGCTCGGCGGCAAAGCGAATCGAACCCTCTTTCAGGGATTTGACGGTATAATCTACCGGCGTCATACCGGCTTTTTCCGCTTCACGCGCAATATACAGCGGGTTGGTGCCTAACTGCGGTGCCGACGGCAACCAGCCCATACGCTCGGCGCGCA
Organism: Salmonella sp. 741265073_HBA; assembly: GCF_046569105.1. Classification (NCBI taxonomy): domain Bacteria; kingdom Pseudomonadati; phylum Pseudomonadota; class Gammaproteobacteria; order Enterobacterales; family Enterobacteriaceae; genus Salmonella; species Salmonella sp. 741265073_HBA. The sequence continues at coordinate 297,633 of NZ_JBKFRY010000003.1, forward strand.
CATTGAAGTCAATCAGATGCCCGCTATAGCGGGATTTGTCCGCCATAGGCGACAGTAACTCCTCGGCGGTCACCGTCTCGTAGCGCCACTGGCTGGAGTGGTTATAGAAGTAAGAGGTGCTGTTCATGTGACGCGCCGGACGCTGCCAGTCAAGGGCAAACGCCAGCGGCTGCCAGCCGGTCTGCGGACGCAGTTTTTCCTGGCCGACGTAGTGCGCCCAGCCGCCGCCGCTCTGACCAACGCAACCACAGAACACCAACATATTAATCAGCCCGCGATAGTTCATATCGAGGTGATACCAGTGGTTCAGACCGGCGCCAACGATAATCATTGAACGCCCGTGCGTTTTGTCCGCGTTATCGGCGAACTCCCGTGCGATACGGATGATCTGCGCCCGCGGCACGCCGGTGATCTGCTCGGCCCATGCTGGCGTATATGCTTTGGTATCGTCATAACTGGCGGCACAATTTTCATCGTTGAGGCCGCGTTCCAGACCATAGTTCGCCATGGTCAGGTCATACACGGTGGTGACTAACGCGGTAGAACCATCGGCCAGTTGCAGACGTTTTGCCGGCAGTTTATGCAGCAGGACGTTATCCAGCGCCACATGATTAAAGTACTCTGAACCTTCGCCGCCGAAATACGGGAAGCCCACGTCAGCAATCTCATCCTGGCTGCCCAGCAAGCTGAGCTGCAATTCAGTTTCTGCACCGGTAGTCCCGTCGCGCTGTTCGAGGTTCCATTTGCCTTTTTCGCCCCAGCGGAAACCAATTGAACCGTTTGGCGCCACCATTTCACCGTTGCTGTTAATGGCGACGGTTTTCCATTCCGGGTTATTTTCCTGCCCCAGCGAATCAACGAGATCGGCAGCGCGCAGCATACGACCTGCGGCATAATAACCATCACGCTCTTCAAGCATCACCAGCATTGGCATGTCGGTATAGCGGCGGACATAATCGGTGAAGTACTGGCGCGGGTTGTCGAGGTGGAATTCGCGCAGCATGACGTGGCCCATCGCCAGCGCCATCGCCGCATCGGTCCCCTGCTTCGGTGCCAGCCACAGATCGCACAGTTTGGCGATTTCGGCATAGTCCGGCGTCACCGCGACGGTTTTAGTGCCTTTGTAACGTACTTCGGTAAAGAAGTGGGCATCCGGCGTACGGGTTTGCGGCACGTTAGAGCCCCAGGCGATAATATAGCTGGAATTGTACCAGTCAGCGGATTCCGGCACGTCGGTCTGCTCGCCCCAGGTTTGCGGGGAGGCTGGCGGCAGGTCGCAGTACCAGTCGTAGAAGCTCAGGCAGGTACCGCCAATCAGCGAAAGATAACGTGCGCCGGAAGCGTAGGAGACCATCGACATCGCCGGGATGGGTGAGAAGCCCGCGACGCGGTCAGGGCCATAGGTTTTCACGGTGTACACGTTGGAAGCGGCGATCAGCTCGTTCACTTCCTGCCATGAGGAGCGAACAAAGCCGCCACGACCACGCGCCTGTTTGAAGCTTTTGGCTTTATCGGCATCTTCAATGATGGAGGCCCATGCCTCTACCGGATCGCGATGCAGTTTTTTCGCCTCGCGCCACATCTTCATCAGACGTTTGCGCATTAGCGGATATTTCAGTCGGTTAGCGCTGTAGAGATACCAGGAGTAGCTTGCCCCGCGCGGGCAGCCGCGAGGTTCATGGTTTGGCATGTCAGGACGGGTGCGCGGGTAATCGGTTTGCTGTGTTTCCCAGGTCACCAGACCATTTTTGACATAAATTTTCCAGCTACAAGAACCGGTGCAGTTCACCCCATGGGTTGAGCGCACAATTTTGTCATGCTGCCAACGTTGGCGGTATCCGTCCTCCCAGTCCCGGTTTGTTTCGAGAAGCTGGCCGTGCCCATCGGCAAAGGTTTCGCCCTTCTGCTTGAAGTAGCGAAACCGGTCCAGGAATTTACTCATCGGGTTTCTCCTGTGTGGAACCTTACGGCTCTCTGATAAATCGACATTGCTTAACTAAGGGCGAAGGTAACGCGCTGAATGGGCGTGAGAATTGATAACGATCAAGGCGGACAGGGATGCAAATGGCGCGCAAACCTCCTGCATACTCCTTTTGGAGGAGGAGTTTTATTTATATATATCACTGATTTAATTACATAAAATTAAATTTACGCACGACATGAATGTTAAATTTTCAACAAGTGGGTATTAAGGGGTATCCCCCTGGATGACCGATAAAAATGTGCGTGGTCAGCCCTGTCGCGCCTCTCTTCTTGACTATAAGTATGTTGTAACTAAATGCGGGTAAAAAAAAGCGCGGTCTAACGCCGCGCAAAGGATAATCAAAAGTTACTTTTTATTTTTAGAATGACGTCCATATACCGCCCAGGTAATAACGACGCAGGCGATATAGAAAATAAGAAAGACCTTCATCGCGCCGACTGGCGAACCGGTTAATGCTAAAGATGAACCAAACGCTTTCGGAATAAAAAAGCCGCCAATCGCGCCAATCGCGGAAATAAAGCCCAGCGCCGCCGCCGTATCGGTCGCCGCTTCACGCATGGCTCTTTCGTCCGACCCACCTTCCGCTTTTACCCGGTCCATCGTCAGTTTACGGAAGATAACGGAGATCATCTGGAAGGTAGAACCACTCCCCAACCCAGCCGTCAGGAACAGCGCCAGAAATACCCCGTAGAACGCGATAAAGCTACCGCCAACGCCGCCAGTAGGTAATGTCAGGAACAGCAGACCGCTGAAAATCGCCATCAGGACAAAGTTGATAAGCGTGACGCGAGTCCCCCCCAGACGGTCAGAAATTGCGCCGCCTGCCGAACGCGCCAGCGCGCCGATAAACGGACCGAAAAACGCATAATGCAGGATCTGCACATCCGGGAATTGCGTTTTAGACAGCATAGCGAACCCCGCGGAGAAACCGATAAACGATCCGAAGGTTGCCAGATACAGCAGACTCATGATCCACAGATGACCACGTTTGAGCACCGGCAGTTGCTCTTTTAGCGAGGCCTTAGACGTCGCCAGTTCGTTCATGCCGAACCACGCTGCCAGCGTAAAAATGGCCAGGAAAGGCACCCAAATCCAGGCCGCGTTCGCCAGATAGAGCTGAGAACCGTCCGGCTGCTCTACACCGTGGCTGCCAAAGGCGGCAAAGATAGAGAGCGAAACCACCAGCGGCGCAACCAGCTGCATCACGCTCACGCCCATATTGCCCAGACCGCCGTTCAAACCCAGCGCGCCGCCCTGCTTTTGTTTAGGAAAGAAAAAGCTGATGTTCGCCATACTGGAGGCAAAGTTCGCGCCGGCAAAACCACACAGCAAGGAAATAATAATGAAAGTGCTAAATGGCGTACTGGTATCCTGAACGGCAAAGCCTAACCATACGCAAGGCACGATGAGGATACCGGTACTGAACGCTGTCCAGCGACGTCCGCCAAATAGCGGCACCATAAAGGAGTAAGGCACCCGTAGCAGCGCGCCGGAAACAGATGGCAGCGCAGTCAACATAAAGAGCTGATCGGTCGTAAAATTAAATCCCACTTTCGGCAGGTTTACCGCCACTGCGCTAAATAGCATCCAGACGCAAAACGCCAGCAGTAAACACGGCACAGAAATCCACAGATTACGGCTGGCGACACGATGGCCGCGCTGCTGCCAGAATGCCGGATCTTCCGGACGCCATTCCGTGATAACAGCGCCAGTTGCCCTTTCCGGGGCGGATGAGTGACTCATAGACACCTCTGATTCTTGATTTGATGTCTGCCACATTAGGGTTTACTGCCGAAGGTAAGTTGATATAAATCAAAGGAAAAGTCGTCATCACCGGCGACTAAAAAGCGTTATCACCCTTAATGAGTAGGCTATTTTGGTAAAAAAGCTGTGGTTTTTCACCATGCTGTGTCTGTCTACTCCTTCCCGTCGCAGATACCTCTCTACGGCGGCAATTAAGGAGTAACTCGTTATAGGTATGGGTATACTCCGCTGTATCGTTGAGAATAGCGGCACAGCCGATTGACGCCCCTCTTTTTTGCTACGTTTTTTCGGCGACATTACCCCGAAGAAAGAAGGTAACATGTTTAAACGGTGTTTCTCTCCTCTTACGCTGGTTAACCAACTGGCGCTGATTGTCATGCTCTCTACCGCTATCGGCGTAGCGGGGATGGCGGTTTCCGGCTGGCTGGTTCAGGGCGTACAGGGTAGCGCTCATGCGATTAATAAAGCGGGCTCATTGCGTATGCAAAGCTATCGACTACTGGCCGCTGTCCCGCTGGATTCTAAAGATCAAAAGCTGCTGGATGAGATGGAGCAAACGGCATTCAGCCCGGAACTGACCCGCGCCGCTGAGCGAGACGGGCAGCAGAAGCAGCTTAAAGCGTTGCAGGATTACTGGCATAACGAACTCTCGCCAGGACTACAGCACGCGCAAAACGCGCACGCGGTCGCAGAAGATGTCACGCGCTTTGTGGCGGGCCTGGATCGCCTGGTGACGTCGTTCGACCATACTACTGAATTGCGTATCGAACGCGTGGTATTAGTTCACCGGGTAATGGCGATCTTTATGGCGCTATTGCTGGTATTTACGATTATCTGGCTACGTGTTCGCCTTTTGCAGCCCTGGAAACAGTTGTTATCAATGGCGCGCGCCGTCAGTCAGCGCGACTTTACCCAACGTGCCAATATCAGTGGACGCAATGAGATGGCCGCGTTGGGTTCTGCGCTCAATAACATGTCTGAAGAGCTGGCCGAAAGTTATGCGGTACTGGAACAGCGCGTACAGGAAAAAACAGCCGGTCTGGAACATAAAAACCAGATTCTCTCGTTTTTGTGGCAAGCCAACCGCCGACTGCATTCACAGGCTCCGCTATGTGAACGTCTTTCACCGGTACTGAATGGCCTGCAAAATTTAACCCAGTTGCATGATATTGAGCTGCGAGTCTATGACCTGGAAGATGAAGATAATCACCAGGAATTTACTTGTCAGTCGGACATCAGTTGCGATGATAAAGGCTGCCACCTTTGCCCACGTAGCGCCCTGCCGATGATTAACGGCGGCACCACTTTAAAATGGCGGCTCACCGATGCTCACACCCAATACGGTATTTTGCTGGCGACGCTGCCCTATGGACGCCATCTCAGCCACGATCAGCAACAGTTGGTGGACACGCTGGTTGAACAGCTTACCGCGACTCTGGCGCTCGACAGGCATCAGGAGCGCCAGCAGCAGTTGATTGTCATGGAAGAGCGTGCCACCATTGCCCGCGAACTGCATGATTCTATTGCCCAGTCGCTCTCTTGTATGAAGATGCAGGTGAGCTGCCTGCAAATGCAGGGCGACGTGTTACCGGAAAGCAGCCGTGAGTTACTCAGCCAAATTCGCAATGAGCTAAACTGCTCCTGGGCGCAACTGCGCGAACTGTTAACTACTTTCCGGTTACAGTTGACGGAACCCGGGCTACGTCCGGCGCTGGAGGCAAGCTGCCAGGAGTTCAGCGCCCGGTTTGGCTTTACGGTAAAACTGGATTATCAGCTTCCCCCCCGCCTGGTGCCTTCACACCAGGCGATACACCTGTTGCAAATTGCCAGGGAAGCCCTCAGCAACGCCCTTAAACACTCTCATGCCGACGATGTGGTGGTGACAGTGACGCAATGTGGCAAACAGGTCAAACTAAAAGTGCAGGATAATGGCTGCGGCGTCCCGGAAAACGCCGAACGCAGTAATCACTACGGCATGATCATCATGCGCGATCGGGCGCAAAGTTTGCGCGGCGATTGCCAGGTACGCCGACGCGAGACTGGCGGAACAGAGGTCACTGTTACTTTTATTCCAGAAACAAACTTCACAGAAACCCAGGGAGATACCCATGAATAATCAGGAACCGGCAACTATCCTGTTAATTGACGACCATCCGATGCTACGCACGGGTGTAAAGCAGCTTGTGAGTATGGCGCCCGATATCAGCGTGGTCGGAGAAGCCAGCAACGGTGAGCAGGGTATTGACCTGGCGGAATCGCTCGATCCCGATCTGATCCTCCTTGATTTGAATATGCCGGGAATGAATGGTCTCGAAACGCTGGATAAATTACGCGAAAAAGCGCTGTCAGGACGTATTGTCGTTTTCAGCGTATCCAACCATGAAGAAGATGTCGTCACGGCGCTAAAGCGCGGCGCGGACGGTTATCTGTTAAAAGACATGGAGCCGGAGGACTTGCTCAAAGCGTTACAACAGGCCGCCGCCGGCGAAATGGTATTAAGTGAAGCGTTAACGCCGGTACTGGCGGCCAGCCTGCGGGCCAACCGCTCCACCACCGATCGCGATGTAACGCAACTCACCCCGCGTGAGCGCGATATTCTGAAGCTCATCGCGCAGGGATTGCCAAATAAGATGATTGCCCGACGTCTGGATATCACCGAAAGTACGGTCAAAGTGCACGTGAAACATATGCTCAAGAAAATGAAGCTGAAATCGCGCGTGGAGGCCGCCGTCTGGGTGCATCAGGAACGCATCTTTTAATTATTGCTCCTGGAACGGTTGCCAATGCGGATTATCGTCCGGCATCGTGATAAACGGTTCAGTCAGCGCGAGCGTGATCTCATTGGAAGAGACACGCTGACCTTTTTCATCCTCAACCACCACCGATAAACGCCAGCGATTTGCCGCGCCTTCGCGGTGATCCCAGGCCGGCATAATGATTGTCCAGCCCTCGGTACTGCGGGTGTCCGTTCCTGCCGTCAAACTTAATGCCTGTGTATCGCCCTGCCAGCTCAAATGACGAATACCGTGCACGCTGCGCACCTGCAATTTTAACGCAACCGTCTCACCAGGCGTAAGATCCCAGGGCGGCGTCGCCAGAAAAACCGTTAACGTTTTACGCTGCCGATACTCCATTGTCGGCAACGAGTTACGTTGCGGCGTATCATAGCGGCTACCGCGTAATGACTGGCTTTGCGCCACTTCACTGGCGGCAAGCTGCTTTTTGAGCGGCACGCCGAAGCGGTAGTTAAGCGTCAGCCCCAGGTTATTCTGACTGACCCCGCTCTCGCCCTGTTTGTGCTGGGCGGTCATGGTAAGCAAAGGTACTGGCGTATAGTTGAGACCCAGTTTTAACGCGACAGGATTGTGATACCCCGTTCCGGAGTCAAACAGATCCACGCTATCGCCAAAGTACTGCTCCAGACTAACGCTGGTATTGATATGCTGGTAAAACGGCAGCCGCATTTGCGCGTTGATATCATACCCGCGCGCCATTCGCTGTTCTAAGGTCGCCGTATGCGTCTGCCAGTCGGCAAAAGGCTGATAATAGTTGGCGGATAAACGCAAATATTCTCCCCACGCCTCCGCGCCAAAGCCGGCGCGCTGCAGATTTTCATCCAGCAGATTATCGTAAAAGGTATTATAGCCAAGAAGCCAGCCATCCTGCGCCCAGCGCTGTCCTATGCCAACGTTGCTTACCAGTCCGTCAGTCTGTTGCGTAAGACCAAGCTGGCTCCAGGTCAGATAGCGCTGTTTATCCTGTAAAGGGATAAACCAGCTTCCGCGACTGCCGTTAAAATGACCTTCGTTATCGACGTTAATATCCACGCTGGCGCTGCCCCAGGCTGATAGCCAGCTTTCAAGCTGCTGGTTAACCTGCTCGCTGACCACATCGCGTACCTGTCCGAAAGCGAATTGCCGCGCCTGTTCACCGGTATCCAGATCGTTATTTTTCATGCTGGCTTCGCCAAACGCTTTGGCCATCTCGGCAAAATGCTTTTCCCCTTCGTGGGATTCCGGCATCATGCCTAAATCCGGCAGACGGTTTTGCGTGAAAGGGTCTTGCGCCTGCGCACGGATCGTACCGCTGGCAGCCAGCAAGAGAAGCGAGAGTGAGAATGAACGAAAAACAATACGGCTCAACGTGTCGGCAACTTCTACAACAAAAGATAAGAGGAATGGCATCAGAGTAAACCATAACGTGTCCGGACAGGTTTTGCAGCCTTTTCTCGTGCTTCCAGGAATATCCTTATTTTTTCCGCAGAGCGTCCCGGGATTTTCTCCACGCATTTGGCGGTACCCGGTTCCCGAGGTAACATAACGCCATTGCCGACAAAATTTCTCAAGGAGAAGGGTTATCCATGCAAAATATCGTCATTATCGCTAACGGCGCCGCCTACGGCAGCGAATCATTATTTAATAGCCTGCGTCTGGCCATTGCGCTGCGCGAGCAGGAAAGCCATCTCGATTTACGCCTGTTTTTGATGTCAGATGCCGTAACCGCAGGGTTACGCGGTCAAAAACCAGCCGAAGGCTACAATATTCAGCAAATGCTGGAAATTCTGACCGCGCAAAACGTACCGGTAAAATTATGCAAAACCTGTGCGGACGGACGTGGTATCACTCCCCTGCCGCTGATTGACGGTGTGGAAATCGGAACGCTGGTCGAGCTGGCGCAATGGACGCTGGCGGCGGACAAAGTGCTGACATTTTGAATCTGTACGCGGGAAAAGCTCCCGCGTCAGGATAGACTTCCGGCAAGAAAATCAGGCTAACGCGTGAGTAATACCGCGTTTATTTTTTCTTATGCCATTTATCATCCTCGCCTTTTTCATAATCGTTTTTAACCGCCGCCCAGGCGACTTTGTGTGCGGTTTCCTCGCGACTGGCGTCATCACGACGATCGGCTTTATCTTTATATTGCTCCCAGGCGCTATTAAACGCTTCTTTGTAAATGTCCTGGGCATGGGCTGGAAGAACATTCCGCACATTATCGGGTAAATCACTTTTGGCTTTATACGGCATCAGCGCCTCCGTCTTCAGGGAAAACATTAAGTGTGGTAAACAATGCGTTATTACGCCAGTCGAGGAGGATTTTTGCTTTTTACGGAAATTAACTTTTTGTTATTTAAACACTGTTAAAACAAGATGCTTGTTTTACTAACCTTGAAAGAAAAAAATCGTCTACGCCGTAAAACTACGTAAAAAACCACTAAAAAAATACAAATTTCTGCTATTTTTACCTTCTTTACTCTTTCCAAAATATTAACACCTGCACAAGGGAGACCCTCATGACACATGCCTGTGAGGCGGTGAAAACCCGCCATAAGGAGACTTCGCTTATTTTCCCGGTTCTTGCGCTGGTAGTGCTGTTCCTTTGGGGAAGCAGCCAGTCACTACCAGTGGTTATTGGCATCAATATCCTTGCACTTATTGGTATTTTAAGCAGCGCATTTAGCGTGGTCCGTCATGCCGATGTATTAGCGCACCGACTCGGCGAACCCTATGGATCGCTTATTTTAAGCCTGTCCGTCGTTATTCTTGAGGTGAGTTTAATTTCCGCGCTGATGGCTACCGGCGATGCTGCGCCAACGCTTATGCGCGATACGCTCTACTCTATTATTATGATTGTCACCGGGGGACTGGTCGGTTTCTCGTTGTTGTTGGGCGGGCGTAAATTCGCAACGCAATATATGAATTTATTTGGGATTAAGCAGTATCTTATCGCGCTGTTTCCGCTGGCGATTATTGTGCTGGTTTTTCCCATGGCATTGCCGCAAGCCAATTTCTCTACCGGTCAGGCATTATTGGTCGCGTTAATTTCCGCCGCGATGTACGGCGTATTTTTGTTGATTCAAACCAAAACGCACCAGAGCTTATTTATCTATGAACATGAAGATGAAGGCGATGATGACAATCCACACCACGGTAAACCCTCCGCGCACAGTAGCGGCTGGCATACGGTCTGGTTACTCATTCATTTAATTGCGGTCATTGCCGTTACCAAAATGAATGCCAGCCCGCTGGAGGCGTTGCTGACCAGCATGAACGCCCCGGTCGCCTTTACCGGTTTCCTGGTCGCGCTGTTAATTCTCTCGCCGGAAGGACTGGGCGCGCTGAAGGCGGTACTGAATAATCAGGTTCAGCGGGCAATGAATCTGTTCTTCGGATCGGTGTTGGCGACGATTTCATTAACCGTGCCGGTCGTCACGCTCATCGCCTGGGCGACAGGTAATGATCTGGTGTTTGGTTTAGGCGCGCCGGAAATGGTAGTGATGGTGGCCTCGTTAGTACTGTGCCATATTTCGTTCTCTACCGGACGCACCAACGTGCTAAACGGCGCGGCGCATCTGGCTTTATTTGCCGCCTATCTGATGACGATTTTTGCCTGATATAAAAAAGCCGGATAGTATCTTATCCGGCCTACACAAGCTAAAAACCGCAATCAGTTCTCGGTATCCAGCTCGTCGAAGCTTTTCACCAAATCATCAATCGCTTTTATCTGGGTCAGGAACTGCTCCAGTTTCGCCAGCGGCAGCGCGGAAGGACCGTCGCACTTCGCGTTAGCCGGGTCCGGATGCGACTCCAAGAACAGGCCCGCCAGACCGACAGCCATGCCGGCGCGCGCCAGCTCGGTCACCTGACCACGACGACCGCCAGAGGCAGCGCCAAATGGGTCGCGGCATTGCAGCGCATGAGTAACGTCGAAAATCACCGGCGAGTTGCCGGAGACCTTTTTCATCACGCTAAAGCCCAGCATATCCACCACCAGGTTGTCATAGCCGAAGTTCGCGCCGCGATCGCACAGAATCACCTTATCGTTACCGCCCTCATGGAACTTATCCACGATATTGCCCATCTGACCCGGGCTTACGAACTGCGGCTTTTTCACGTTAATCACAGCGCCGGTTTTCGCCATCGCTTCCACCAGGTCGGTCTGGCGCGCCAGAAACGCCGGGAGCTGAATCACGTCAACCACATCAGCAACAGGCTGCGCCTGGCTGGCTTCATGGACGTCAGTGATCACTTTTACGCCAAATGTCTGCTTGAGTTCCTGGAAGATTTTCATCCCTTCTTCCAGACCCGGCCCACGGTAAGAGTGAATAGAGGAACGGTTGGCTTTATCAAAAGAGGCCTTGAACACGTAAGGAATACCCAGCTTCTGGGTAACGGTTACGTAGTGCTCACAAATGCGCATTGCCAGATCGCGCGACTCCAGCACGTTCATACCGCCAAACAGCACAAACGGCAGGTCATTTGCCACCTTAATGTCGCCAATGTTAACCACTTTTTGTTTCATAGGATCGCCTTACTCTTATAGGTAAAATGTCGGTTAATTAATGTAGAACAATTTGCTTGTGCGCAATGGTGTTGATCTGCGCACGAATCATTTCGCTGATCGGGTCTTCCGGACACTGTTCAACGAAGTAGCTTAAATCAGTCAGCGCAACGTGTTCACACTCAAGCTGCGCGTAGATCAACCCGCGGTCACGGATTTCGTAAGGATCTTCCGGGTTAAATTGCAACAATGCTTCGCTAACGCGTAGCGCCAGCTCCATTTGCCGTTCCTCCATCAGCGAGGATTTCAGCGTATCCAGTAGCTTACGAATCACTTCGGCGTTATCCGCCTCGTCCAAATCTTCGTTAAACAACTCGGCGACCGGACTAATATTGCCTTTTAACCAGACTTCCAGAGTATGTTCATCAAGCGTTTCACCGTTGAACGGGTTAATCAGCCACATTTCTCCTTCCAGCGATTCAATACGCAAAATCAACTGCGTTGGGAAGATAACGGGCACCAACGGCAAATCAAGACGGTTTGCTATCCATAATAAAATAGCGCCCAACGATACCGCGCTACCCTGGCGTTTTTTCAGGACTTTATCGAGCCATAAAGCATCAGAAAGACGGTAGACGCCGCGGGAATCCGTGAACCCCCACTCGCCGTAAAAAAGTGCCAGCAATTTTTCCAGTTGCTCATCCTGAGACAGGAGCTGGCTAATTTCTTCCTGCGCCAGACTGACCAGACGTTCCAGTTCGTCGTAGACAAACTGCGTGGGAAAATCCAGGCGAATCATCTCTGATGCCAGGATCATGCCATCACACAGCGGCGCATTGTTAAATTCGAAATCAGCTAACGACCTCATGACTTACCCCAGTAACGGTATTTTTGTGGTGGCGAGTTTAATGATGATGTACAGCACCACCAGCGCCAGCGGGAAAGCGATAAAACGCGCCTGCTGGCTGCGCGCCTGACGATAATCAAGCGCAATAAAACCCAAAACGATGTAGATGATAACGCCAAACAGTTTTTCAGTCAGCCATGCGCCCGATTCCGTGAATGGCAGGATGTGCGTTTTAACGATTAACCCGATACCGCTAAACAGTAACAGGGTATCTATGACGGGAGGCACGATTCGTGTCCAGCGCGCGGCGGCCAACGCATGGCCGCAATAGCGCCACCAGTAACGAGCGATAAACAAACTGACGGAGAGCGCAACACAGATAAGATGAAGCGTGAGCAACATTGCAATTGTCATGGCGTAAAACGTCCGCAGGTCACGCGTTCATTCCCGCCATAATCACGACACGTTTCTACATCCGAGTAACCAGACCGCCTGAAAACCGCTCTTACCGCTTCGCCTTGCTGCCAACCGTGTTCCAGCAGCAGGAAGCCGCCGGGCGTTAACATCTGACGGGCGTTATCGATAATATGCGTCAGATCCGCCATACCGTTTTCGTCCGCCACCAACGCCGAGCGCGGTTCAAAGCGTACATCGCCTTCGCTAAGGTGCGGGTCCTGCGCATCAATGTAGGGCGGATTGCTGACAATCATGTCGAACTGCTGCCCCGATAGCGCGCTGAACCAACAACTTTGCAGTATACGCACATTCCGGATAGCCAAATGTTCCGCGTTGCGTATCGCCAGCGCAACCGCATCAGGCATACGATCGACCGCAGTCACCTCGCAATCCGGTCGCTCGCAGGCCAGCGCCAGCGCAATCGCGCCGGTTCCGGTGCCTAAATCCAGAATACGACAGGTTTTGACCGGCAATCGCGCCAACGCCTGTTCAACCAGACATTCGGTATCCGGGCGCGGGATTAGCGTGGCGGGAGAAACGAAGAGCGGCAGCGACCAAAATTCGCGTAAGCCCGTCAGGTACGCAATGGGTTCGCCCTGTTTACGCCGCTGCAGCAGATCCGCGAGCTGTTGTTGCTGGACGTCGGTAAGCGGCGTTTCGCCAAAGGCCATGATATACGTCCGCCCCTTGCCCGTGACGTACTCAAGCAGGATCTCGGCGTCGCGCCGGGGGCTGTCGCTGTCCCGGAGCTGGTTTACCGCCTCATGCAGCCAGTGCTGAAAATCCATTATTCCTGCTCGGATAAGGCGGCCAGCAGGTCAGCCTGGTGTTCCTGAACAATCGGCTCAATCAGCATATCCAGCTTACCTTCCATCGTTTCATCAAGGCGATATAACGTCAGATTAATACGATGATCGGTCACGCGCCCCTGCGGGAAATTATAGGTCCGGTTACGATCGCTGCGATCGCCGCTGCCAAGCAGGTTGCGGCGCGTTGACGCCTCGGCCTGCTGGCGTTTTGCCGTTTCGGCGGCGTGAATGCGCGCCCCGAGCACCGAGAGCGCTTTCGCTTTGTTTTTATGCTGCGAACGTTCGTCCTGGCATTCCACCACGATGCCGGTCGGCAAGTGGGTAATACGGATAGCGGAGTCGGTGGTGTTAACGTGCTGACCGCCCGCGCCGGAAGAACGAAACGTATCAATGCGCAGATCCGCCGGGTTAATATCCGGCAGCTCGGCTTCCGGCAGCTCCGGCATCACGGCGACGGTACAGGCGGAGGTATGGATACGCCCCTGCGACTCGGTCGCCGGAACACGCTGTACGCGGTGTCCGCCGGACTCAAATTTCAGTCGGCCATACACGCCGTCGCCGCTGATTTTGGCGATGATCTCTTTATAACCGCCATGCTCGCCTTCGCTCATGCTCATGATCTCCACGCGCCAGCGGCGCGCTTCGGCATAACGGCTGTACATGCGGAACAGATCGCCGGCAAACAGCGCGGCTTCGTCGCCACCGGTGCCGGCGCGAACCTCAAGGAACGCGTTTCGTTCATCGTCCGGATCTTTCGGCAGCAGCAGTACCTGTAACTGTTGCTCCAGTTGTTCGCTTTTTTCTTTCGCTTCGCGCAGTTCTTCCTGCGCCATTTCTCGCATTTCAGGATCGTCGAGCATCATCTGAGCCGTCTCGATATCGTCCTGAACCTGTTGCCAGTCCGTAAAACAGCGAGAAACGTCGCTTAATTGCGCATATTCGCGCGACAATGCGCGAAAGCGGTCCTGGTCGGCGATAATTCCCGCATCGCCCAGCAACGCCTGAACTTCCTCATGGCGTTCGTGCAGGGCTTCCAGTTTGGCAACGATAGAAGGCTTCATAGGCGTAAATTCACCCTGTAAAAAAGTGTGGTGTGTGCTGCTACTCCAGCCCGAGGCTGTCGCGCAGAATATTCAGGCGTTCGTCATCCCCGTCACGGGCAGCCTGTTGAAGTGATTTCGTTGGCGCATGAATCAGGCGGTTGGTCAGTTTCCATGCCAGATCCTGCAAGATGGCTTGCGCATCACCGCCCTGTTGAAGGGCCGACAGCGCTTTGGTAGTCAGTTCGTCACGAATCTGCTCCGACTGACTACGGTATTCCCGAATGGTCTCGCTGGCCCCCTGGGCGCGTAGCCAGGCCATAAACTCGCTGGCTTCCTGCTCAACAATCGTTTCCGCTTCCACCGCCGCAGCCTGACGCTGCGCCAGATTATGCGAAATGATGCTCTGTAAATCATCGACGCTATAAAGATAAGCGTTCGCCAGTTTGCCGACTTCCGGCTCAACGTCGCGCGGTACGGCGATATCCACCAGCAGCATCGGCTGGTTGCGACGGCTTTTTAATGCGCGCTCCACCATGCCTTTACCGATAATCGGCAGCGGGCTGGCGGTCGAACTGATGATAATATCGGCATCCTGCAAGCGGGCGTCGATATCGCTGAGCGAGATAACCTCAGCGCCAACCTCATCCGCCAGGGCTTGCGCGCGCTCGCGGGTTCGGTTGGCGATAATCATCTTTTGTACTTTATGCTCGCGCAGGTGGCGCGCCACCAGTTCAATAGTTTCACCCGCGCCAACTAACAGTACAGTGACCGTCGACAGCGATTCGAAGATTTGGCGGGCGAGCGTACAGGCGGCAAACGCGACGGAGACGGCGCTGGCGCCGATATCGGTTTCAGTCCGCACTCGCTTGGCGACGGAAAACGACTTCTGAAACATTCGCTCCAGCGCGCTGGCGTTAAGGTGGCCTTTTTGCGAATCCGCAAACGCTTTTTTCACCTGACCGAGGATTTGCGGTTCGCCCAGCACCAGTGAATCCAGACCGCTGGCGACGCGCATCAGGTGGCTGACGGCGTCATTGTCCTGATGCCAGTACAGACTGTTGCGCAGATCGTCCTCGTTCAGGTTATGGTAATCGCATAACCAGCGGATCAGCGCTTCTTGCAGGTTATCCTGCTCTTCCACGCTCAGATACAGCTCTGTACGGTTACAGGTTGACAGCACGACCCCGCCCTGCACCATTGGCTGCGCAAGCAGGCTGTCCAGCGCCTGATCAAGCGTGTCCGGCGAAAACGTTACGCGTTCTCGCAGCGATACAGGTGCCGTTTTATGGTTAATACCGAGCGCTAAAAGGGTCATGTCTGCGGGAGTAGTACCAGCGTTGATATGGTTAGTCTGCTTGCATCATACAGGATGCGCGTGGTCAATAAAAGAGAGAGCCCCCTTTTGGAGTAATTGGCAGCGCTCGCTAATTTGATGATTTAAGACAACTTGAAAGTAGACGATGTCACCAGGCGGCGCTAGCATTAAAGGCTATAACTGTAACCGATAGCAAAAATTTGCCGAATCGCGGCGCGAACGTTTTTACAGCCTGCAGGTTCAGTTTTCAGGCCTGATAAGCGTAACGCCATCAGGCAATTATTGCACCGTATCACAAGGATTCGTCATCACTATGACCCTGCCCGATTTTCGCCTGATTCGTCTACTGCCGTTAGCAAGCCTGGTTCTCACCGCCTGTACGCTTCCTGGGCATAAAGGCCCGGGCAAGAGCCCGGATTCCCCTCAGTGGCGCCAGCATCAGCAAGAGGTGCGTCATCTGAATCAATACCAGACGCGCGGCGCCTTTGCTTACATCTCAGATGATCAGAAAGTCTATGCGCGCTTCTTCTGGCAACAGACCGGACAGGATCGCTACCGCCTGCTGCTTACCAACCCGCTGGGCAGCACCGAGCTGGAGCTTAACGCCCAGCCGGGCAACGTCCAGTTGGTGGATAACAAAGGCCAGCGTTATACCGCCGATGACGCCGAAGAGATGATCGGCAAACTCACCGGGATGCCGATTCCGTTAAACAGCCTGCGGCAGTGGATCCTCGGCCTGCCTGGCGATGCCACCGACTACAAACTGGACGACCAGTACCGCCTGAGCGAAGTGAACTACCGCCAGGATGGTAAAAACTGGAAAGTGGTTTACGGTGGCTATGACAGCAAAACGCAGCCTGCCATGCCTGCCAATATGGAGCTTTCAGACGGCAGTCAGCGCATTAAGCTGAAAATGGATAACTGGATTGTGAAATGATGACCCATTGGCCTTCTCCGGCAAAATTAAACCTGTTTTTATATATCACCGGACAGCGTGCAGACGGCTACCACACGCTGCAGACGCTGTTTCAGTTTCTGGATTATGGCGACACACTCCACATCGAACCGCGTCACGATGGCGAAATCCATTTATTAACGCCGGTTACCGGCGTTGAAAATGAAGACAATCTGATCGTCCGCGCCGCGCGGCTGTTGATGAAAGTCGCCTCGGAGAGTGGACGCCTGCCCGCCGGAAGCGGTGCGGATATCAGCATTGAGAAGCGCCTTCCCATGGGCGGCGGTCTGGGTGGCGGCTCGTCTAACGCCGCGACCGTTCTGGTGGCGCTCAATCATCTTTGGCAATGCGGGCTTTCCATTGATGAACTGGCGACGCTCGGCCTGACGCTCGGCGCCGACGTCCCGGTCTTTGTTCGTGGCCACGCCGCGTTTGCCGAAGGCGTAGGCGAAATATTAACGCCGGTGAATCCGCCGGAAAAATGGTATCTGGTCGCGCACCCTGGCGTAAGCATTCCGACGCCGGTTATCTTTAAAGATCCTCAATTGCCGCGTAA
This sequence comes from Salmonella sp. 741265073_HBA, assembly GCF_046569105.1. NCBI lineage: Bacteria > Pseudomonadati > Pseudomonadota > Gammaproteobacteria > Enterobacterales > Enterobacteriaceae > Salmonella > Salmonella sp. 741265073_HBA. The sequence continues at coordinate 314,640 of NZ_JBKFRY010000003.1, forward strand.
TACGCCAAAAAGGTCAATAGATACGTTACTAAAATGTGAATTCAGCAATGATTGCGAGGTTATCGCAAGAAAACGTTTTCGCGAGGTTGATGCGGCGCTTTCCTGGCTGTTAGAATACGCGCCGTCGCGCCTGACTGGGACAGGGGCCTGTGTCTTTGCTGAATTCGATACAGAGTCTTGTGCTCGCCAGGTGCTTGAGCAAGCCCCGGAATGGCTCAATGCTTTTGTGGCGAAGGGTGTCAACCTCTCCCCATTGCATCGAGAGTTACTCTAACGCATTCGGGTTTCAGGAAGATGGCGAAATGACGAATCGCCGGTCATATATGCCGTATTTGACCGGTGTGAGGCATCGATACCAGCGCACATGAAACGTGAATGAAGACGAGTAAGCCGGGCAAGCTGAGCTTCGGTGACAACGTCACCTTGTTCCAGACGTTGCATCGCGCTCTTTAATACACCGCCTGGATAGGATTTTGCCTGGCCCGCACAGTTTTCGGCAGATTCTTTCCACCAATGGACGCATGCCTGAGGTTCTTCTCGTGCCTGATATGAAGCTTTTTGCTGGTAACGCCACCCCGGAACTAGCACAACGTATTGCCAACCGCCTGTACACTTCTCTCGGCGACGCCGCCGTAGGTCGCTTTAGCGACGGCGAAGTCAGCGTACAAATCAACGAAAATGTACGCGGTGGTGATATTTTCATCATCCAGTCCACTTGTGCCCCAACCAACGACAACCTGATGGAATTGGTCGTTATGGTTGATGCCCTGCGTCGTGCTTCCGCAGGTCGTATCACCGCCGTTATCCCCTACTTTGGCTATGCACGTCAGGACCGTCGCGTACGTTCCGCCCGTGTGCCGATTACCGCAAAAGTTGTCGCTGACTTCCTGTCCAGCGTCGGCGTTGACCGCGTTCTCACCGTAGATCTGCATGCTGAACAGATCCAGGGCTTCTTTGACGTTCCGGTTGATAACGTGTTCGGTAGCCCAATCCTGCTCGAAGATATGCTGCAACTGAATCTGGATAACCCGATCGTGGTTTCCCCGGATATTGGCGGCGTGGTTCGTGCCCGCGCTATCGCTAAGCTGCTGAACGATACCGATATGGCTATCATTGATAAACGTCGTCCGCGCGCGAACGTTTCTCAGGTGATGCACATCATCGGCGACGTCGCTGGCCGTGACTGCGTGCTGGTTGATGATATGATCGATACCGGCGGTACTCTGTGCAAAGCAGCAGAAGCATTGAAAGAACGTGGCGCTAAACGCGTGTTTGCCTACGCGACGCACCCGATCTTCTCAGGCAATGCGGCAAACAACCTGCGCAACTCCGTCATTGATGAAGTCGTTGTCTGCGACACCATTCCGCTGACCGACGAAATCAAAGCGCTGCCGAACGTGCGTACTTTGACCCTGTCAGGTATGCTGGCCGAAGCGATTCGCCGTATCAGCAACGAAGAATCGATTTCCGCCATGTTCGAGCATTGATCGAACCCGGATCTGAAACCCGCTGCGGCGGGTTTTTTTGTCTGTAACACCCTTTTGTATGACTTATGCCTCCTTCACCTGCCATTTAGTTGACAGATGATGCGCTCATGGATGAAACATTATTGTGAACAAATTATTTTCCTCACATGTGATGCCTTTCCGCGCTCTCATCGATGCTTGCTGGAAAGAAAAATATACCGCCTCCCGGTTCACCCGTGATGTGATAGCCGGGATCACCGTCGGGATTATTGCTATCCCGCTGGCGATGGCGCTGGCAATTGGCAGTGGCGTTGCGCCGCAATATGGCCTCTATACCTCCGCTGTCGCCGGGATCGTGATCGCGCTAACCGGCGGCTCGCGCTTTAGCGTTTCCGGCCCTACCGCCGCGTTTGTGGTGATTTTGTATCCGGTATCGCAACAGTTTGGTCTGGCGGGCCTACTGGTCGCCACGCTGATGTCGGGCTTCTTCCTGATCCTTTTCGGCCTGGCGAGACTGGGGCGATTGATTGAATATATCCCGGTGTCGGTCACGTTGGGTTTTACATCAGGGATTGGTATTACCATCGGTACCATGCAGATTAAAGATTTTCTTGGTCTGCAGATGGCCCATGTGCCAGAGCACTATTTGCAGAAAGTCGGCGCGCTGTTTATGGCGTTGCCCACCGTCAATATTGGCGATGCCGCCATTGGCGTGGTAACGCTGGGAACGTTGATTTTCTGGCCGCGTCTCGGTATTCGTCTGCCAGGACATCTTCCCGCGCTGCTGGCTGGTTGCGCCGTGATGGGGATCGTTAATCTGCTGGGCGGCAATGTGGCGACTATCGGCTCACAGTTCCATTATGTTCTGGCTGACGGCACTCAGGGCAACGGCATCCCGCAGCTCCTGCCGCAACTGATGCTGCCGTGGAGTCTTCCTGGCTCCGATTTCACGCTAAGCTGGGATTCACTGCGCGCGCTGCTGCCAGCGGCCTTCTCGATGGCAATGCTGGGGGCAATCGAATCATTGCTCTGCGCCGTCGTGCTGGACGGCATGACCGGCACCAAACATAAAGCTAACAGCGAACTTATCGGCCAGGGGCTGGGGAATATGGTCGCGCCGTTCTTTGGCGGCATCACCGCCACCGCCGCGATTGCCCGCTCTGCCGCCAACGTCCGCGCTGGCGCGACCTCTCCCGTCTCAGCGGTAATTCACGCTATCCTGGTTATTCTGGCGCTACTGGTCTTAGCCCCGCTACTCTCCTGGCTGCCGCTTTCCGCGATGGCGGCGCTACTGCTGATGGTGGCATGGAATATGAGTGAAGCCCATAAAGTGGTGGATCTGTTACGCCATGCACCGAAAGACGACATTATCGTTATGCTGCTGTGCATGTCATTAACGGTTCTGTTTGATATGGTCATCGCCATCAGCGTGGGGATTGTCCTTGCTTCCCTGCTGTTTATGCGCCGTATTGCGCGAATGACTCGACTTGCGCCGGTCAATGTCGATGTGCCTGATGATGTGCTGGTGCTGCGTGTTATCGGTCCGCTCTTTTTCGCTGCGGCGGAAGGGCTGTTTACCGACCTTGAGTCACGTATTAAGGGCAAACGTATCGTCGTTCTGAAATGGGACGCAGTGCCAGTACTGGATGCAGGCGGGCTTGATGCTTTTCAGCGTTTTGTGAAGCGTCTGCCGGAGGGTTGCGAATTGCGTATCAGTAACCTGGAGTTCCAACCGCTGCGCACAATGGCGCGTGCCGGTATCAAACCTATTCCCGGGCGTCTGACCTTCTTCCCGAACAGGACGGAGGCGTTAGCGGATTTACTCAGTTAATGGACAATGCCCGGTGGCGATAACGCTTACCGGGCCTGAACCGGTTAGCTATGACGACGATTGTCGTTACGGCGGCAACGTTTGTCATAGTGACGTACCCACCAATATTTGTCGCTCACCTGCTCATGCCCCCCTACACGAGCCCCCGCCAGCCAAAGAACTGCACCGACAAAAATGCTCAGTATTGCGCCATGCGCAAAAAATTGCGGCAAATTAAACTGCGGCAGTTGGTTTAAAATAGAGTAACCCACGCCGACAACCATCACGACCAGCCCCAACCCCATCAGCACGTTACCGAATAACGAAGCGTTTTTGCGTTTCATATGTCACCTCCGGAACTTTTGGGTTGTTTTTAGGAAATCCCCCTAAACTTTATGTGTAAAGTATAGACAACACTTTCGTTTGTAAGTGCGGCTGTGATCACAAATGTAAAGTTTCATTTAACAAAACTTTACAAATAACACACTGAACAGTTTACATTTTTAATAATCAATGCTGGCAATTATTTAATTTACTTCAGAGTGTCGCTGTGTTTTGTCAAGCGGGCAGACAGACAGTAAACTACGCGCCAGTTATGGATCTACTCAGGACAAAAAACGTGGCAATTAAATTGATTGTTGGTCTGGCGAATCCCGGCGCGGAATATGCCGCGACGCGACACAATGCAGGCGCATGGTACGTCGATTTACTGGCGGAGCGCCTGCGTGCGCCATTGCGTGAAGAGCCTAAATTCTTTGGCTATACCTCACGCATCACGCTGGAAGGGGAAGATGTTCGCCTGCTGGTACCCACCACGTTCATGAACCTCAGTGGTAAAGCAGTTGGCGCAATGGCCAGTTTTTACCGTATTCAGCCGGACGAAATTCTGGTCGCTCACGACGAGTTGGATCTCCCTCCGGGCGTCGCGAAATTTAAACTTGGCGGCGGCCACGGCGGCCACAATGGTCTGAAAGACATCATCAGCAAGCTGGGCAATAATCCCAACTTTCACCGCTTACGCGTTGGAATTGGTCATCCAGGCGATAAAAATAAAGTTGTTGGTTTCGTGCTGGGTAAACCCCCTGTTTCTGAACAAAAATTAATTGATGAGGCCATTGACGAAGCGGCACGCTGTACGGAATTGTGGTTCAAAGAGGGTCTGGCCAAAGCAACAAGCCGTTTACATACCTTTAAGGCGCAATAACCAGTGATGTGCGGCATTTTTGCCGCACGCCGTGTATAATAGGCGAAGTTATTTCCATTTCTGCAATCTGTTTTCTATAACAGGTTGATTATTAAGATATTAAGGTGAGTTAAATCATGGGATTCAAATGCGGTATCGTCGGTCTGCCCAACGTCGGGAAATCCACCCTGTTCAACGCGCTGACAAAAGCCGGTATTGAAGCGGCAAACTTTCCGTTCTGCACTATCGAACCGAATACCGGTGTCGTGCCGATGCCCGATCCGCGTCTGGACCAGTTGGCTGAGATTGTTAAACCGCAACGCATTCTACCAACCACGATGGAGTTCGTGGATATCGCCGGTCTGGTGAAAGGCGCGTCCAAAGGCGAAGGGTTGGGTAACCAGTTCCTGACCAATATCCGTGAAACCGAAGCTATCGGTCACGTGGTTCGCTGCTTTGAGAACGACAATATCATCCACGTGGCGGGTAAAGTAAATCCGGCAGAAGATATTGATGTTATCAATACCGAGCTGGCGCTGGCTGACCTCGATACCTGCGAGCGCGCTATCCATCGCGTACAGAAGAAAGCCAAAGGCGGCGATAAAGACGCCAAAGCGGAACTGGCCGCGCTGGAAAAATGCCTGCCGCACCTGGCCGAAGCGGGGATGCTGCGTTCGCTGAACCTGACGGACGAAGATAAAGCGGCTATCCGTTATTTAAGCTTCCTGACGCTGAAGCCGACGATGTATATCGCTAACGTCAATGAAGACGGTTTTGAAAATAACCCGTATCTCGACCAGGTTCGCGAAATCGCCGCCAAAGAAGGTTCGGTCGTGGTTCCGGTGTGTGCTGCTGTCGAAGCTGATATTGCTGAGCTGGATGATGACGAGCGCGACGAATTTATGGCTGAACTGGGTCTGGAAGAACCGGGGCTGAACCGCGTTATTCGCGCAGGTTATCGCCTGCTGAACCTCCAGACCTACTTTACCGCCGGGGTGAAAGAAGTTCGCGCATGGACCATTCCGGTTGGCGCAACCGCGCCGCAGGCGGCAGGTAAAATCCATACCGACTTCGAAAAAGGCTTTATCCGCGCCCAAACTATCGCCTTTGACGACTTTATTACCTATAAAGGTGAACAAGGCGCGAAAGAAGCCGGTAAGATGCGAGCGGAAGGCAAAGATTACATCGTTAAAGATGGCGATATAATGAACTTCCTGTTCAACGTCTAAATAAAATTTGTTGTCTCATGAGGTTTCATTGAACCTCATGAGAGGCAAAGAAAGTCATAAAATCCACGCAGCCGCGTGGATTTTTTATTTCATAATATCTCAACTCATGCTGACAGGCTCAATTAACGCAGAGCTAACAGGGTAAGTTCTTTTCTTAATTACCAGTCGACATTCACTGTATGATTATAAAAAGGATGCTGATCCTTTAGCGGCGTCTCATAACTTGGGATCGCATCATAATCATCTTTTCCCTGAACGGAATACCTTCCCGCTTCGATATCAAAACGATGTTTGAGCCATCCCGCAACATGACTTGCGAAAGCTTGTTTCCTTCCTAATGGCCAATCGACAAAAGCCAAATTAACATCTAATAAGTACCTCCCTTCTTTATTAACCTTGATCATTCCAGCCTGCAGTAACGCCCGTACCACCTGGGATTGGTTATCATGAATCCAGACCCAGGCATTTCCAAATTCCATTGCATAACTATCATTTAGAAAATCTTTTTTTGAGTATAATTCACTTACATAATCATTGATAGAATCAGCATAATTTTTTACTTTAGATGCAGATAAATCAAAAAAAGATTCAAATCTGAAAGTATTATCATTAATACAAGACAGTAACGCGCCCGGTTCCGAGAGCTGGGTCCATGATTGTAAACTCTCTACAGCTATAATGAATTTGAAAGTATTTCTTCCAATTACACCCCGGTCAATTAAAGTTAAAATATCGTGAGCTACGGTAGGGATATCTTCTGCAAACGGGACGATTATTCCCGCACCACTTATTTCGCTTGATTTAAAATCAAACCCTGGGGTACTTTCAATGTTTTCCGGAATACCATACTCTTTAATATGATTAAGGAAATTTTTAATATCGCCACGATATGGCCATCGCCATTCACGTTCATGCGTCCAGTCAACCTTACCTGGAACATAAGTAACGTATCTATATTGTTCAATCAAAGGAAGAGCCGTTTCATCAAGAATACGTTCCCCGTTTCTGCCTTGCGAGCATAGAGCATTGTTATGCTGATCCAACCCATATATGACTGGCCTTGCCCCATAATTAAACATTTGCTCTTTAGGTAAAACGATTGCATATAAACCGATTTTTTCATTTCGTTCTAATCGGCGAACACCAGTTTCTAAATAAGCTGCAATCGGCATATCTGTAAAGCATACCACCGGGGAGTCACCATATACGGTTCGTTGCCCATTTCGGTATGACCAGGACGAGAAAATTTTATGACTGCGTAAAGATAATCGAAGTAAATATTTAGCATCAATGAAACATGCGTGGTGCTGATTATTAAAACCACAGTGTTCAGGCAAATAAATATGGCTACCGGTCTCTAAATCAACGTCCCGAAAAAAATGAATCAAATAATCGGACAAGTCAAATCTGATGTTATTTTTCATGGGACGCCCTCTTTCAAACGGTCTCTTTTTTGCATTCCTTTAAAACCAGCATCACTATTTTATATAAAAATCTTCACGAAGTATGCTTCTTTTAACGATGACATCAAATCCTCCCTCCTTTTGCGTCAACTTACGTATCCTGAAATGGCGAGACCAGGCTAAATCTACCCGAGGTCACTCGCTGAAACCTCATCCTGGAACAAGCTCAACCGTCCTTCCCCGCCACGGCCCTTTCGCCGAAAAACCGATAATGGGTATAAATATACCGCTATAAGCTATACCCACACACTTCACATTGTTTCTTATCGTTAATCCGATACGCTTTTTTCACATTATTTCTGGCGATATACGCCGGTGCAAAGTGAATCGGGCTCGTTTCCGCGCTCGCGCGTAACACAATGATTTGCCTTGCTGGCGGAACGTCAACGGACCCGCAAAAGCGCCTTATGCCCCTGGCGGAGCGTGGTGCAAAAAGGAGAAAAAATACGCGTTATGAATAACGAGGAGACCTTTTATCAAGCCATGCGTCGTAAGGGAGTGACCCGACGCAGCTTTCTCAAATTCTGTAGCCTTGCCGCCACATCGCTGGGACTGGGCGCCGGAATGACGCCAAAGATCGCCTGGGCGCTGGAGAATAAACCGCGGATTCCGGTGGTCTGGATTCATGGACTGGAATGCACCTGCTGTACCGAATCCTTTATCCGTTCCTCGCACCCGCTAGCCAAAGATGTGATCCTCTCGCTGATTTCCCTCGATTATGACGACACCCTGATGGCCGCCGCCGGCGCACAGGCCGAAGAAGTCTTTGACGATATTACCACTCGCTACGCCGGGAAATACATTCTGGCGGTGGAAGGCAATCCGCCGTTAGGAGAACAAGGGATGTTCTGTATCAGCGGCGGTCGCCCGTTTATTGAAAAACTGAAGAAAGCCGCTGCGGGCGCCAGCGCTATTATCGCCTGGGGAAACTGCGCCTCCTGGGGTTGCGTCCAGGCCGCCCGCCCCAATCCAACCCAGGCAACGCCTATCGATAAAGTGATCACCGACAAGCCGATCGTGAAGGTTCCAGGATGTCCGCCAATCCCGGATGTCATGAGCGCCATTATCACCTATATGGTGACGTTTGATCGTCTGCCGGAACTCGATCGCATGGGCCGTCCACTAATGTTCTACGGTCAGCGTATCCACGATAAATGCTACCGCCGCGCCCATTTTGACGCCGGTGAATTTGTCGAGAGCTGGGATGATGACGCCGCCCGCAAGGGATACTGCCTGTACAAGATGGGCTGTAAAGGACCAACCACCTATAACGCCTGCTCCTCCACACGCTGGAATGACGGCGTCTCCTTTCCTATCCAGTCCGGTCACGGATGTCTGGGATGTTCAGAAAATGGTTTCTGGGATCGCGGCTCGTTTTATAGCCGCGTGGTGGATATTCCCCAGATGGGTACCCATTCAACCGCCGATACGGTGGGGCTGACCGCGCTGGGCGTGGTCGCGGCGGGCGTTGGCGGTCACGCTGTCGCCAGCGCGCTCAACCAACGTAAACGCCACAAACAACAGTTAGCGCAAGCCGAACAACAGCCGGACAATGAGGATAAACAGGCATGAGTAACCAGTATCAAACCCAGGGTTATACCGTTAACGACGCCGGCCGTCGTCTGATCGTGGACCCGATTACCCGCATCGAAGGGCATATGCGCTGCGAAGTGAACATTGATGAGCAAAACGTCATTACCAATGCCGTTTCCTGCGGCACAATGTTCCGCGGGCTGGAGATCATTCTGCAAGGCCGTGACCCGCGTGACGCCTGGGCGTTTGTTGAACGTATTTGTGGTGTCTGTACCGGGGTACATGCTCTGGCATCGGTGTACGCTATCGAAGATGCGATTGGTATCCAGGTGCCGGATAACGCCAATATTATACGTAACATCATGCTGGCTACGTTGTGGTGTCACGATCATCTGGTCCATTTTTATCAGTTAGCCGGTATGGACTGGATTGATGTTCTGAATGCGCTGAAAGCCGATCCGCGCGCCACCTCGCAGTTGGCGCAAAGCCTTTCCGCCTGGCCGATGTCATCGCCGGGCTACTTCTTTGACGTACAAAATCGATTAAAGAAATTTGTCGATGGCGGTCAGCTTGGGATATTCCGTAACGGCTATTGGGGACATCCACAGTACAAACTGTCGCCAGAGGCTAATCTGATGGGTTTTGCCCACTATCTTGAAGCCCTCGACTTCCAGCGCGAGATCGTCAAAATCCATACCATATTTGGCGGTAAGAACCCCCATCCTAACTGGATCGTCGGCGGGATGCCGTGCGCGATCAATCTCGATCAAAGCGGCGCGGTCGGGGCTATCAATATGGAGCGCCTCAACCTGGTGCAGTCGATCATCACCCGCACCGCCGACTTCATTAACAACGTGATGGTTCCGGACGCGCTGGCTATCGGCCAGTTCAATAAAGCATGGAGTCAAATTGGCACCGGTCTGTCGGATACATGCGTGCTGAGCTACGGCGCATTTCCGGACATTGCCAACGACTTCAGCCAGCAAAGCCTGTTAATGCCGGGTGGCGCGGTGGTCAATGGCGATTTTAAAAATGTCATGCCGGTAGATTTGGCCGATCCGCAGCAGATACAGGAGTTTGTGGATCACGCCTGGTACCGCTATCCGGACGATCGGCTGGGTCGTCATCCTTTTGACGGCATTACCGATCCCTGGTACAACCCGGGTGATGTCAAAGGCAGCGATACGCATATCCAGCAGCTCAACGAGCAGGAACGTTACTCCTGGATTAAAGCGCCGCGCTGGCGGGGTCATGCCATGGAAGTCGGCCCGCTTGCCCGAACGCTTATCGCGTACCACAAAGGGGATGCCGCCACCATAGAGTCGGTAGATCGCATGATGTCCGCCCTTAAACTGCCGCTCTCCGGTATCCAGTCTACGCTTGGTCGTATTTTATGCCGCGCGCACGAAGCGCAATGGGCCGTCGGTAAGCTGCAGTATTTTTTCGACAGGCTTATGACCAACCTGAAAAACGGCGACCTGGCCACCGCCAATACCGAGAAATGGGAACCGGCCAGTTGGCCGCAGCACTGCCGCGGCATCGGTTTTACCGAAGCGCCTCGCGGAGCGTTGGGACACTGGGCGTCAATACGCGATCAGAAGATTGAACTCTATCAGTGCGTGGTTCCCACCACCTGGAACGCCAGCCCGCGCGATCCTAAAAAACAGATCGGCGCCTATGAAGCGGCATTGATGGGAACGCAAATGGCGATTCCCGACCAACCGTTAGAAATCCTGAGGACGCTGCACAGCTTCGACCCCTGCCTCGCCTGTTCAACCCACGTGCTCGGCGACGACGGCAGCGAACTGATTGCCGTCCAGGTACGCTAAGCGTTAAGGAAAAGAACGATGACTGGAAAGCTATCTCCACGCGTCGGGGAGGCGCGTGATACTGCCGTCAGCCACTATGTGTTTGAAGCGCCGGTACGCCTGTGGCACTGGCTAACGGTGGCCTGCATGTTGGTACTGATGGTAACAGGCTACTTCATTGGCCGACCGCTGCCGTCGGTGAGTGGCGAGGCGACCTATCTGTTTTACATGGGCTATATCCGGCTGATCCACTTTGCCGCCGCGATGATCTTTACCGTGTTACTGCTGGGGCGAATTTATTGGGCCTGTGTCGGCAACCGCTATTCGCGAGAGCTGTTTATCGTCCCGGTCTGGCGTCGCAGTTGGTGGCAAGGCGCTTTCTCCGTGGTCCGCTGGTATCTGTTTCTGGAGAAAAAACCGGGGAGCGACATCGGACATAACCCTGTCGCGCAGGCCGCGATGTTCGGCTATTTCCTGTTATCGGTATTTATGATCCTCACCGGTTTCGCTCTGTTTGGCGAGCATAGCCAGTACGCCATCTTTGCGCCGTTCCGCTATGTAGTTGAATTTTTCTACTGGACCGGCGGCAACTCCATCGATATTCACAGTTGGCACCGACTGGGCATGTGGCTGATCGCCGCCTTCATCGTCGGGCACGTTTACCTCGCTATCCGGGAAGACATTATGTCCGACGATACGGTGATCTCCACCATGATCAATGGCTATCGCAGCCACAAATTCCCCAAACCGCACGACAAGGAGCCCTCATGAATGCGCAACGCGTAGTGGTGATGGGGTTAGGAAACCTGCTGTGGGCCGATGAAGGATTCGGTATCCGGGTCGCGGAGCGTTTGTATGCCCGATATCACTGGCCTGAAGAGGTTGAAATTGTGGACGGCGGTACGCAAGGGCTAAACCTGTTAGGTTATGTTGAGCAAGCCAGCCATCTCCTGCTCCTTGACGCGATCGATTATGGCCTGGCGCCGGGCAGCCTGCGCACCTATGCCGGCGAGAAAATCCCCGCGTATCTCAGCGCCAAAAAAATGAGCCTGCATCAAAACAGTTTTTCCGAAGTTCTGGCGCTGGCCGACATCCGCGGGCATCTGCCCTGTCACATTGCGCTGGTCGGCCTGCAACCGGCGCTACTGGACGACTACGGCGGTAGCCTGAGCGAAATAGCTCGCAGCCAGCTACCGGCGGCGGAACAGGCCGCCCTGGAGCAACTGGCCGCCTGGGGGATCGTACCGCAGGCAAACGAGGTCGCACGCTGCCTGAACTATAAATGCCTGTCGATGGAAAATTATGAGGGAGTGCGCATACGTCAGTATCAGACACGTCTGGAGGGCAAAAGAAGTGGCGAATGACACCCCGTTCTCTGCGCTATGGCAACGCCTGTTAACCCGGGGATGGCAACCGGTAGAGGCTTCCACGGTAGACGACTGGATCAAACTGGTTGGAGATGGCGTCATCCTGTTAAGTAGCGATCCGCGGCGTACGCCGGAAGTCAGCGATAACCCGGTGATGATTGCCGAACTCCTGCGTGAGTTCCCGCAGTTTGACTGGCAGGTGGCGGTGGCCGACCTTGAACAAAGCGAAGCTATCGGCGATCGCTTTAATGTTCGTCGGTTTCCGGCGACGTTGGTTTTTACAGACGGCGAGCTACGCGGCGCGCTCAGCGGCATTCATCCCTGGGCTGAACTGCTCACGCTGATGCGTTCGATGGTTGACACTCCCGCAGCGCAGGAGATAGCACAATGAGCAACGCCTTTTTTCATCTGCTGGGGCCAGGTACGCAGCCTGATGACGCCAGTTTCTCGATGAATCCCCTACCGCTCACCTGTCAGGTCAATGGCGACCCAAGTATGGCGGCGCTGGAGCACTGCGCTCACAGCCCGGCGGTGATGGCATTGTTGACCGATCTGCGAGGTCAGCTTGCCCGGCGCATTCCGGAAGTCGGCGACGTGCTGGGATGGGAGTTATCTCCCCTGAATGCCGATGATCTCTCATTCCTCAATACGTTATTGGGCGAAGGCGAAGTCTCGGTACGCATTCAGCATCCGGACGGGAGTGAAAGCGAGATCCAGGAGACCATCTTCTGCGGCCTGTGGCGGGTACGCCATCTGCATAACCGACGCCTGCTGACGGATCGTCTGGAAGCGGGTAGCGCGCCCCTGACATTATGGCAAGCGGCTACCGCCGATACGCTGCCTGACGACTCTCTGCTGCCTCCGCCTGTCGCTGGCCTGATGAATGGACTGCCGCTGGCCCATGAGTTATTGGCGCACGTACGCGATCCGGCGTTGCAACCTCACAGCATCAATTTGACCCAACTGCCGCTCAGCGAGGCCGATCGTCTTTTTCTGGCGCGTTTATGCGGACACGGGAACATCCAGATTCGCATCTCCGGGTATGGCGAAAGCCAAATCAACGCCACAGCATTGCGCCATCTCTGGCATGTGCGCTGTCTGGACGCCCTTAAAGGGCCGTTGCTCGATAGCTATGAGATTTGTCCTTTGCCGGAGCTGGTACTGGCGGCCCCGGAAGATCTGGCCGATTCGCGCCAGCGCCTGGATGAAGTCTGCCGATGGCTGGAGACGCGCTAGGGCTCTCAACAGGAACGTCACCGGTGTCCGGTACTGATTAGCTTTTTACTCTCTTTCTGCCTACAGGAGTTAGCATGTGGGATGTCATTGACTTATCGCGCTGGCAGTTTGCGCTGACCGCGCTGTATCACTTTTTATTTGTTCCTCTTACGCTTGGGCTGATTTTTTTGCTGGCCGTCATGGAGACGATCTATGTGGTGACGGGGAAAACCGTCTACCGCGATATGACGCGTTTCTGGGGCAAGCTCTTCGGGATCAATTTTGCTCTCGGTGTGGCTACCGGCCTGACCATGGAGTTTCAGTTCGGGACTAACTGGTCGCTCTATTCCAACTATGTGGGCGATATTTTCGGCGCGCCGCTGGCGATGGAAGCGTTACTGGCCTTCTTTCTCGAATCCACTTTTGTCGGCCTGTTCTTTTTCGGCTGGCAGCGGCTGAATAAATACCAACACCTGCTGGTCACCTGGCTGGTGGCCTTCGGCTCCAATATTTCAGCATTATGGATTCTGAATGCCAATGGCTGGATGCAGTATCCTACCGGCGCTCATTTCAACATCGATACATTACGGATGGAAATGAGCAGCTTCAGCGATCTGGTCTTTAACCCGGTGAGCCAGGTGAAATTCGTCCATACCGTCATGTCCGGTTATGTCACCGGCGCCATGTTTATTATGTCCATCAGCGCCTGGTATCTGCTACGTGGCCGCGAGCGTGAGGTGGCCTTGCGCTCGTTTGCTATCGGCTCAGTATTCGGCACCCTGGCCATTCTGGGAACCCTGCAACTGGGGGACAGTTCGGCCTACGAAGTCGCCCAAATTCAGCCGGTGAAACTGGCGGCGATGGAAGGCGAATGGCAAACCGAACCCGCGCCCGCGCCGTTTCATCTGATTGCCTGGCCGCAGCAGGAACAGGAGCGTAATGCATTTGCCGTGAAGATCCCTGCTCTGCTGGGTATTCTGGCCACCCATTCGCTGGATACGCCGGTTCCGGGGTTAAAAAACCTAATGGACGACACTCTGCCGCGCCTGAAGCGTGGCCGGGAGGCCTGGCTGCTCATGCAGGAGATATCGCAAGGCAATCGCTCGCCGCAGGTACTGAATGCGTTTCACGCCGTTGAGGGCGATCTGGGGTACGGCATTCTGCTGGCGAAATATGCCCCGGATATGAACCATGTGACGCCGGAGCAGTATCGTGCGGCCCAGCGTGGCGCTATTCCTCAGGTGGCGCCGGTGTTCTGGAGTTTCCGTATTATGGTCGGCTGCGGTTCGCTGCTGTTAGTGGTGATGTTGATTGCGTTGATACAGACGCTGCGAATGCGTATCGACCAGCATCGCTGGGTATTGCGTATGACGCTCTGGAGCCTGCCGTTACCGTGGATTGCCATTGAAGCCGGTTGGTTTATGACGGAGTTTGGCCGTCAGCCCTGGGCGATTCAGGACATTCTGCCGACCTGGTACGCTCACTCCGCGCTAACGCCGGGCCAGTTGGCCTTCTCAATGGGGCTTATCCTCGGACTTTACACCCTGTTTTTAATCGCGGAAGTCTATCTGATGCAGAAGTACGCGCGTCTTGGGCCAAGCGCCATGCAACATCAACAACAAGCGCAACAACAGGGATAAAGGAGACAATCATGTTGGATTATGAAACGTTGCGGTTCATTTGGTGGCTGCTGATCGGCGTCATCCTGGTAGCATTTATGGTAACTGACGGGTTCGATATGGGTGTCGGTTGCCTGCTCCCGCTGATAGCGCGCAATGATGACGAACGCCGGGTATTGATCAATAGCGTGGGCGCCCACTGGGAAGGAAACCAGGTATGGTTGATTCTCGCGGGCGGGGCATTATTCGCCGCCTGGCCACGGGTCTATGCCGCCGCGTTTTCCGGTTTTTATGTGGCGATGATCCTGGTGCTGTGTGCCCTCTTCTTTCGCCCGCTGGCCTTTGATTATCGGGGTAAAATCGCCAATGCCCGCTGGCGCGCGCTGTGGGATACCGGGCTGGTTATCGGCAGCCTGGTGCCCCCAGTCGTATTCGGCATCGCGTTCGGCAACCTGTTTTTAGGCGTGCCGTTTGCCTTCACGCCGCAGCTTCATGTTGACTATTTTGGCACCTTCTGGCAGTTACTCTCGCCCTTTGCCCTACTGTGTGGATTATTGAGTCTGTCGTTGGTGATTATGCAAGGAGGCGTCTGGTTACAGTTGAAAACGGAGGGCGTTATTCGTCAACGGGCTCTATCGGCCACCCGCCACAGCGCGCTGCTGATCGTGATCTGCTTCCTGCTGGCCGGTTACTGGCTGTGGGCCGGCGTTGATGGCTTTGTCTTACTCACGCAAGATGCCAACGGCCCTTCCAACCCGCTCTTAAAAGGCGTGGCGATACTCCCTGGCGCATGGATGAACCACTTTATACGCTCGCCGCTACTGCTCATCATCCCGTTGCTCGGTATGATCCTGCCGATTCTGGCTTTCTATGCCTGCCTTCGCGGTCAGACTATTCGTGGATTTCTGTTCGCTTCCCTGACCCAGGCCTGCGTCATCTTTACCGCCGGCATAACGCTATTTCCTTTTGTGATGCCGTCGAGTGTTAGTCCTCTCTCCAGCCTGACGGTGTGGGACAGCACCTCCAGCCAGATGACGCTCGAAATCATGCTGGTGATTGTGCTGATTTTTCTGCCGATCGTACTGCTCTATACGCTATGGAGCTATTACAAAATGTTGGGGCGTATCAACCTGGAGACCCTTCGCCGCAACGATCATGAACTTTATTAGGGAGCGGGAGCGATGTGGTATTTACTGTGGTTTGTCGGCATTCTGCTGATGTGCTCACTGTCGACGCTGGTGCTGGTGTGGCTTGAGTCGCGTCAACAATAAAGAGGTAAACCGGGGTCAGCGCTGTCTGACTCCGGTTATTTTTATCTTTTTACGCGCCTGGTGAAGACGTTTCCCCGCCGACAGGACGACATAACATTGATACATGTCGTTATCATAATGTTTACTTTTAGAGGTGCGTCATAATTATGACAAATAGCCGCCTTGCACATATTACGCATATTTAAGCAATTAATTGCATAGTTAGCGATATATCACCTCTTATATCGGATAGTTAACCACTTCCCATCCAAAATCATAACGAAAATCCAACTGCCTGCCATTTTTGATCTGAGTTAATTGTTTAAAAAAGTGTTAAATTTATCGCTACATGGTGTGATCTACTATGTACCACGGTCAATTAAAGAACATATTACTTTTATCACTAAGGTTTATCATGGATAAGTTATCTTACGCTTCAGATAGCAGCACATCTGCCTGGAATACCTACCTGCAACAAATCGAGCGTGTGGCCCCTTATCTGGGCGAGTTATCCCCCTGGGTGGATACTCTGCGCCACCCAAAACGCGCTCTGATCGTCGATATTCCGGTACAAATGGATGATGGCACTATTCGTCATTTCGAAGGATATCGCGTGCAGCACAACCTCTCCCGAGGTCCGGGTAAAGGCGGTGTTCGCTACCATCCTGACGTTGATCTCAATGAAGTGATGGCCCTGTCAGCATGGATGACCATCAAATGTGCCGCGCTGAACCTGCCATACGGCGGCGCCAAAGGCGGCATCCGCGTCGATCCGTTCTCGCTGTCGGAAGGTGAACTGGAGCGTTTGACCCGCCGCTATACCAGCGAGATCGGCATTATCATCGGGCCGCAGAAAGATATTCCTGCGCCGGATGTCGGCACCAACGGTAAAGTGATGGCCTGGATGATGGATACGTATTCCATGAATCATGGCACGACGGTCACTGGCGTCGTCACCGGTAAGCCTATCCATCTTGGCGGTTCGCTGGGCCGTGAAAAAGCGACGGGACGCGGCGTTTTCGTCAGCGGGCTGGAAGCCGCGCGTCGGGCGAATATCGCCGTTGAAGGCGCTCGCGTTGCGGTTCAGGGTTTTGGTAACGTCGGCAGCGAAGCCGCGCGTCTGTTTGCAGGCGCTGGCGCCCGTGTCGTGGCGATTCAGGATCATACCGCAACGCTGTTTAACGCCACCGGTATTGACATGAAGGCGCTCACGGCATGGCAGACAGAACACAAACAGATAGCCGGTTTCCCGGGCGCGGAAACTATCGCCAGCGATGCGTTCTGGCGTCTGGAGATGGATATTCTGATCCCGGCGGCGCTTGAAGGCCAGATAACTCGTCAGCGCGCGGAAGCCCTGACGTGTAAGCTGGTGCTGGAAGGGGCTAACGGCCCGACCTATCCGGATGCTGATGATGTTCTGGCCAGCCGTGGTATCCTTGTGGTGCCTGACGTGGTCTGTAACGCAGGCGGCGTAACCGTCAGCTACTTCGAATGGGTACAAGATATGGCCAGCTTCTTCTGGAGCGAAGAAGAGATCAACGCGCGCATGGACAAAATCATGACCGACGCTATCGTCCATGTCTGGGAGAAAGCGACTGAGAAATCCTGCTCTCTGCGCACCGCAGCCTATATTGTCGCCTGTGAGCGCATTCTGTTGGCCCGTAAAGATCGCGGTATCTATCCGGGTTAAGGCGACAAATCATTACGCTAAAATCCACGTCCCGGCGTGGATTTTTTGTCTGTATCCCCCGTTTTCCACGCGCGCGCCGATAAATTCTGTCTCAATAAAATGTCTGTTTGTTCGCAAAATAGCGGTTCAATCACGCGTATCTGGTCATCGTAGACTAAGGTTTTGTCATGGTAAATGCCGTTGGCTTTGGCTCACCGCTAAGGAGATAACTTGATGATACCCCCAGAGATTCGCCGTTCTGTTCTACTGCAGAAAGCCATAAAACTGGCGCTGGCAGGGACGCTGCTGACGTTTGCATCGTTTTCGGCGACTGCCGCAGACCCGTCTTCCGACACTGAAACTCCGCAGCCGCCGGATATTTTGCTTGGCCCGCTTTTTAATGATGTCCAGAATGCAAAACTCTTCCCCGATCAGAAAACCTTTGCTGACGCCATACCTAATAGCGATCCGCTCATGATTCTTGCGGATTATCGTATGCAGCGGAACCAGTCCGGCTTCGATTTGCGTCATTTTGTTGATGTTAACTTCACCCTGCCGAAAGCGGGTGAAAAATATGTCCCGCCTGCCGGGCAGTCATTGCGTGAACATATTGATGGTCTGTGGCCGGTGCTGACCCGTTCAACTAAAAACGTCGAAAAGTGGGACTCGCTCTTGCCGTTGCCTGAATCCTATGTCGTGCCGGGTGGGCGATTCAGAGAGATTTACTACTGGGACAGCTACTTTACGATGCTGGGGCTGGCGGAAAGCGGGCACTGGGATAAAGTGGCGGATATGGTGGCGAACTTTGGTTACGAAATTGACGCCTGGGGGCATATTCCTAACGGCAACCGTACCTACTACCTGAGTCGTTCGCAGCCGCCTTTCTTTGCGTTTATGGTTGAGTTACTGGCGCAACATGAAGGTGACGATGCGCTGAAAGAATACCTGCCGCAACTGCAAAAAGAGTACGCCTACTGGATGGAGGGCGTTGAGACATTGCAGCCAGGGCAACAAAACCAACGCGTCGTCAAACTGGAAGACGGTAGCGTTCTCAACCGCTACTGGGACGATCGGGATACGCCCCGCCCTGAATCCTGGGTTGAAGATATCGCTACCGCCAAAAGCAACCCCAACCGCCCGGCAACGGAGATCTATCGGGACCTCCGCTCTGCCGCCGCCTCCGGCTGGGATTTCAGCTCCCGCTGGATGGATAATCCGCAGCAGCTCAATACCATTCGTACCACCACGATTGTCCCTGTCGATCTTAACGCTCTGCTGTATCAGCTGGAGAAAACCCTCGCCCGCGCCAGCGCTGCGGCGGGCGATCGGGCCAAAGCCTCGCAATATGACACGCTGGCCAACGCACGGCAAAAAGCCATTGAAATGCATCTGTGGAATAACAAAGAGGGTTGGTATGCCGACTACGATCTGCAGAACAATAAAATCCGTGACCAACTCACCGCTGCCGCGCTGTTCCCGCTCTATGTAAACGCCGCCGCGAAAGATCGCGCCGCGAAAGTGGCGGCGGCGGCCCAGGCGCATCTGCTACAGCCTGGCGGGCTGGCTACCACCTCGGTTAAAAGCGGACAGCAATGGGATGCGCCAAACGGCTGGGCGCCGTTACAATGGGTCGCTGCCGAAGGATTGCAAAATTATGGGCAGGATGACGTGGCAATGGAAGTCACCTGGCGCTTTTTAACCAATGTGCAGCACACCTACGATCGCGAGAAAAAACTGGTCGAAAAATATGACGTCAGCAGTACCGGAACCGGCGGTGGCGGCGGCGAATATCCCCTTCAGGACGGCTTTGGCTGGACCAACGGCGTGACGCTGAAAATGCTCGATCTGATTTGTCCGCAGGAAAAACCGTGCGATAGCGTACCGTCTACTCGTCCGGCATCGTTAAGCGCAACGCCGACAAAAACGCCGTCTGCAGCGACACAGTAACGCGTGTTTATAGTAGGTTGACCCGGCGCTGACCGGGTCAACGCTTAAACGTTTTGCAGCGGTTAGCCGCGTCGCAGAAGGCGGAAAATCACCAGCACCACAATCGCGCCCACCACGGCGACCAGGAAACTGTGCAGATTAAAGCCGCTGATACTGCCGCCAATACCAAACATCGTCGCCAGCCATCCGCCAACGACCGCCCCGACGATACCGAGAATACAGGTCAGGATAAATCCCCCACCATCGCGCCCCGGCATAAGCAATTTGGCGATAACGCCGGCAATCAAACCAAAAACAATCCAGGCGATAATTCCCATTTGCAAACCCTCTTTCCAGTAAAAACGCTTTAAGTATAGGCAAAGTCGAGCGTCGCATTTCTGAACACTGATTTATCTCGCGGACATAAAAATTTATTTATCGCTATTAAGTTCTTTCTACCGATGCCGATAACCCAACGATAGTCTGCGTATCAGGGGTTATTTCGTGTGAGTGGTTACAATGAGCAGTTCCTGAAAAAAAATCCATTAGCGATATTAGGCGTGCTACGGGATTTAAATAAAAATCAGGTTCCACTGCGTATTTCATGGGCGCATGGTCAATTCATCAGTAAAATTTTGGCGGTAGACCCGGAAAAACTCATCGTAGATTACGGCAGCCAGGAATACGAAAATAGCGCCGTATTACGTGCCGGGCAGGTAGCCATTATCGCAGAAACGCAGGGCGCAAAAGTCGAGTTCACGTTACCGCAACTCGTTACAGGTGAATATCAGCGGCTGCCGGCCTTTATCACGCCCCTGCCGTCGTCACTGTGGTTTGTCCAGCGCCGGGAGTATTTTCGTATTGGCGCGCCGCTGTATCCGCCTTATTACGGCGTCACCACGCTACCGGACACCCGTACGTTACGTTTTCGCCTGTTTGATCTTTCCCTGGGCGGCATGGGCGCGCTACTGGAATCCGCCATCCCCGACGGACTAATCGAAGGCGCACGCTTTTCGCAGGTTGAACTGAACATGGGGCCATGGGGGATTTTTCACGTTGACGCCCAGCTTATCTCCATCAGCGAGCGTAAGGTGATTGATGGGAAAAATGAAACGATCACCACTCCCCGCCTGAGCTTTCGTTTCCTTAACGTTAGCCCGGCGGTGGAGCGGGAGTTGCAGCGGATTATTTTTTCGCTTGAGCGCGAGGCCCGAGAAAGAGCGAATAAAGTGCGAGAATAATCTTCACGCTAAACTACATGGCGTCCAGCGCCTGCTGAAGCTTCCAGATATAGCGCGGCGCCTGCGGCGCGGGATGATTATCAACAACATGTTCAAAAAACTCGTCCGCATCCAGATCGTTAATTTTTTCTATCGCCTTCTTCCTGTCGGATGAAAAAGTACGCAATAACGCGCCTGCGCCGTTAGCATAAGAGACGACCAGCGCATATTGCATCACCTGCGGATCTTTGATGCCGGCCAGCGGCCCATTTTCCAGAATGCTCAGATACGCCGCGCCCATTGAGATGTTACGCTCAGGGTTTTTCAGCTCGCTGGTGGTCGGTTCGCCACGCCAGCCCATGCGACGGTAAACGTCGCGCCCGGAGGTCGACGCCTTTAACTGCATCAGGCCAATCGCATTGGATTTACTGACCGCGTTAGGGTTGCCGCCGGATTCAATGGCGATAATCGCGGTGATTAAATGCGGATCAACCCCCCATGCCGCCCCGGCTTTTTCACTGATGGGCATCCACTGCATCGCACGCTTTACAGGCACTTCGGCATTCCACGGCGGATTCCTGTAATCCTGTTTTGAGCTACAGCCAGCCAGTATTACTACCAAAAAAGCAAACCATCTTAATTTCACGTCATCTATCCTTATAGCCGTAACTTATCTGCCGAAGAGGTCATACCGCCCCGGCCAGGCACTTAGGTTGCCTCCCAGGTGCGCATCCAGAAACGTCGCACAACGAGGGACATCGCCTAATATATGCGGCATGATATACATTTGCATTCTATTGTCAGCAAGGAATTACCATGTCTCTGTTTCATTTAATCGCCCCCTCGGGCTACTGTATTAACCAACAGGCCGCGTTCCGCGGCGTTCAGCGCCTGACTGACGCGGGTCATCAGGTGGAGAATGACGAGGTGATTCGTCGCCGCTATCAGCGTTTTGCCGGTACGGACGCGGAACGGCTGGCCGATGTTAATTCGCTGGCCTCGCTAACTTCGCCGGATACGATCGTCATGCCGGTTCGCGGCGGCTATGGCGCCAGCCGCTTGCTGGATCGTATCGACTGGCAGGCGCTCGCCTCCCGGCAACAGCGCGATCCCTTACTGATTTGCGGTCATAGCGATTTTACGGCGATTCAGGCTGGACTCCTGGCGCAGGCCAATGTCATCACCTTTAGCGGTCCTATGCTGGCGGCAAATTTTGGCGCCGAAACGCTGAATACGTTCACCGAGCAACATTTCTGGCTGGCGCTACGCAAGGCGCAATTTACCGTAGAGTGGCAAGGCGACGGCCCTCAGTGCGACGTACAGGGCACCTTATGGGGCGGAAATCTGGCGATGTTGATTTCCCTTATCGGTACGCCCTGGATGCCGACTATCGATAAAGGAATTTTAGTGCTGGAAGATGTCAATGAGCATCCTTTCCGGGTGGAGCGTATGCTTTTGCAACTGGAGTACGCCGGAATTTTAAACCGCCAGAGCGCCATCGTTCTCGGCAGCTTTAGCGGCGCGGCGCCCAACGAGTATGACGCCGGCTATTCTCTGGAGAGCGTCTACGCGTTTTTACGTTCCCGTCTGTCCGTTCCGCTGATTACCGGTCTCGACTTCGGGCATGAACAGCGTACGGTAACGCTCCCTATCGGGGCAAACGCGACGCTTAAAAATACGCGCCAGGGGACTCAACTCACTTTATCTGGTCATCCTACGCTGCAATTGTAAAAAAAGTCCCCGACAGGCTAAGTAAAACGCTGCCCTGGCCGTTATTATGTTAATGTTAAATAATACGAAGTCGTGTGAGTCAGGAGATATAAAACGTTGGATGCTGCAACAATTATTAGTCTATTTATTTTAGGTTCC
This sequence comes from Salmonella sp. 741265073_HBA, assembly GCF_046569105.1. Classification (NCBI taxonomy): domain Bacteria; kingdom Pseudomonadati; phylum Pseudomonadota; class Gammaproteobacteria; order Enterobacterales; family Enterobacteriaceae; genus Salmonella; species Salmonella sp. 741265073_HBA. The sequence continues at coordinate 337,267 of NZ_JBKFRY010000003.1, forward strand.
ATCCTTGTAACCAGCAGTATCCTGTTAAGTTCATTCTCATCGCGACTGGGTATCCCGATTCTGGTCATTTTCCTCGCCATTGGGATGTTAGCGGGTGTGGATGGCATTGGCGGTATTCCTTTCGATAATTATCCTTTCGCTTATATGGTCAGTAACCTGGCGCTGGCGATTATTTTACTCGATGGCGGCATGCGCACCCAGGCCAGCTCTTTCCGGGTAGCGCTGGGCCCCGCGCTGTCGCTGGCGACGCTCGGCGTGCTGATCACGTCGGGGTTAACAGGTATGATGGCCGCCTGGCTGTTTCATCTGGATCTTATCGAAGGTCTGCTTATCGGCGCGATAGTCGGTTCCACTGACGCCGCAGCGGTCTTTTCTCTGCTTGGCGGCAAAGGGCTAAACGAACGTGTAGGCTCCACGCTGGAGATCGAATCGGGAAGTAACGACCCGATGGCCGTTTTTCTGACCATTACATTAATTGAGATGATCCAGAAACATGAAACCGGCCTGGACTGGATGTTTGCCATCCATATTATCCAACAGTTCGGTCTCGGTATTGTTTTTGGCCTGGGCGGCGGTTACCTGCTACAGCAGATGATCAACCGTATTTCTCTGCCCAGCGGCCTGTATCCGATGCTGGCGCTCAGCGGCGGTATTCTGATTTTTGCTTTGACGACCGCGCTTGAAGGCAGCGGCATTCTCGCGGTCTATCTGTGCGGATTCCTGTTAGGAAACCGCCCGATTCGCAACCGTTACGGCATCCTGCAAAACTTTGACGGACTAGCCTGGCTGGCGCAGATCGCCATGTTCCTGGTCCTGGGGCTGTTGGTGACGCCTTCCGATCTGTGGCCGATTGCCGTCCCTGCGCTTATTCTCTCTATCTGGATGATTTTCTTCGCCCGCCCCCTGTCGGTGTTTACCGGCCTGCTGCCATTTCGCGGCTTCAATCTTCGGGAGCGCATTTTCATCAGTTGGGTCGGACTGCGCGGCGCGGTGCCGATTATTCTCGCCGTTTTCCCGATGATGGCCGGGCTTGAAAACGCTCGCCTGTTCTTTAATGTCGCTTTCTTTGTGGTACTGGTGTCGCTGCTCCTGCAGGGAACATCGCTGTCATGGGCGGCGAAAAGAGCCAAAGTGGTCGTGCCTCCGGTTGGCTGGCCAGTATCGCGCGTGGGGCTTGACATCCATCCTGATAATCCGTGGGAGCAATTCATCTATCAGTTGAGCGCCGACAAATGGTGCGTCGGCGCGGCGTTGCGCGACCTGCATATGCCGAACGAAACCCGCATTGCCGCGCTATTTCGCAATAATGAACTGTTTCACCCCACGGGCAGTACTCGCCTGCAGGAAGGCGACGTACTCTGCGTGATTGGCCGGGAGCGCGATCTGCCAGCGCTGGGCAAATTGTTTAGCCAGTCGCCGCCGGTTTCGTTAGATCAGCGTTTCTTTGGGGATTTTATCCTCGAAGCGAATGCGAAATTCGCCGACGTGGCGCTTATCTACGGGCTGGAAGAAGGAACGGAATACCGGGATAAACAACAAACCCTGGGTGAAATCATACAGCAACTGCTGGGCGCTGCGCCGGTCGTCGGCGATCAGGTGGAGTTTGGCGGCATGATTTGGACGGTAGCTGAAAAAGAAGATAACGTGGTACGCAAGATTGGGGTACGCGTCGCCGAAGACGAAGCAGAATAAGGTCGCCGGACAACGTCGACCCGCCCCCGGTGGACCGGTCGACGCCTTAGCCTGAGTTAGGTTACGTTGTCACAAACGGCACGCGCGGCGCTACGGCGCACAGTAGCTCATAGCCCAGCGTGCCTGCCGCAGAAGCGACATCATCGACCTTAATTTCTTTGCCCCATAATTCAACCGGCGTGCCGATTCCCGCCTGCGGACACGGCGTCAAATCCACCGCCAGCATATCCATTGAAACGGTGCCTACTGTTCTGGTACGGATACCGTCCACCAGCACGGGCGTCCCGGTCGGCGCATGGCGTGGATAGCCATCGGCATAACCCGCCGCGACGATGCCAATGCGTTGTTCCTGAGTCACAGAATACCTTCCGCCATAGCCTACCCTTTCACCCACGCTCAACGTCTGCACGCCAATAATTTCGCTACTCAGCGTCATCACGGGTTTTAGTCCGGTATCGGCAATATCCCGCCACTGTCCTGACGGCGACGCGCCGTACAAAATAATGCCCGGCCTGACCCAGTCATAATGCGCCTGGGGATGCCACAGTGTCGCTGCCGAATTTGATAACGAGTATGCACACTGCAGGCCTTCTGTCGCCAGCGCAATACGTCTCATCGCCTCCCCGATACCTTCCGGATGATCGGCCTGAGCAAAATGTGACATCAGGGTCATTTCACCGACATTGCGCATTGCCCGCAATTGCTGCCAGACAGTCTGCGCCCGCTCAGGCTGAAAACCGAGTCGGTTCATGCCGCTGTTGACTTTGACATAGATATCCAGCGGCGCGTTAAGCCGCGCATTTTGCAGCGCTTTCAACTGCCAGTTACTGTGGATGCAGGTGGTCAGCCGATAAGTGTCATACGCCTCCAGGTCTTGCGCATGGAAAAACCCCTCCAGCATCAATATCGGCCCTTTCCACCCGCGCTCACGCAGGGTAATCGCCTCTTCAAGGTTGAGCATAGCGAAACCATCTGTGGCGCCCAGCGCGCTCCAGACGCGTTCAATACCGTGGCCGTAGGCGTTGGCTTTCACTACCGACCAGACGCGCGCCTCTGGGGCCGCCCGGCGCACAATAGCCAAATTTTGTTTCATTACCTGTAAATCAAGGCTGGCCTGTATAGGGCGGGTCATTTCACTTCCTTTATCAGTTATGCGCGCTATGCAAACGTTGCGGGCGGGTGGGCGTAAAATCGGAACGGTATCGCGCCACGCTCAGATCGTCGTAGGGTATCGCTGGCGTACGACCCGACAAGATATCGCTTAACAACTGGCCTGAACCGCAGGCCATCGTCCAGCCTAAGGTGCCGTGTCCAGTATTAAGCCACAGATTTTTATAACGGGTGCGTCCTACTACCGGCGTGCCGTCCGGCGTCATGGGGCGCAGGCCGGTCCAGAATGTGGCCTGCTCAATATGACCGCCGCGCGGAAAAAGATCGCGCACAACCATCTCCAGCGTCTCGCGGCGCGGTTGCAGTAAGTCGGTATTAAAGCCCACGATTTCCGCCATTCCCCCCACGCGAATACGCTTATCAAAACGCGTAATAGCGATTTTGTAGGTTTCATCAAGAATCGTCGATACCGGCGCGCCGTCTGGCTCGACGATTGGGATGGTTAATGAATAGCCTTTCAGCGGATACACCGGGATATCAACAATGCCTTTAAGCATCGCCGTCGAATACGATCCAAACGCCATGACATACGCATCTGCTTTAATGATCTCATCGGCGCATTTCACGCCGTAAATCTGATCATTTTCGTACAGTAATTTTTCCACGGGAGTATTAAAGCGAAAGGTTACGCCCGCCTGCTCCGCCATGCGCGCCAGACGCTGGGTAAAGAGCTGACAGTCCCCGGTTTCATCATTCGGTAAGCGCAGTCCGCCGGTTAATTTATGCGCAACCTCAGCCAGAGCGGGTTCAACTTCCGCCAGTCGGCTGGCTTCCAGGAGCTGATACGGCACCCCGGCATCTTCCAGCACGGCGATATCACGGGTGGCGTTCTCATACTGTTGCGCGGTGCGGAAGAGTTGCAGCGTTCCCCCCTGGCGGCCTTCATATTCGATACCGGTCGCGGCGCGTAGCGTTTTCAGGCAGTCGCGACTATATTCCGCCAGACGCACCATGCGGCCTTTATTTTCCATATAATGCCGGGTATCGCAGTTACGCAGCATTTGCCACATCCACTTCAGTTGAAACGGGGTGCCATCCAGACGCACCGCCAGCGGCGCATGGCGCTGGAACATCCATTTTATCGCCTTCAGCGGTACGCCAGGGGCCGCCCAGGGCGCCGCATATCCCGGTGAAATTTGTCCGGCATTCGCCGCGCTGGTTTCTTGCGCCGGGCCGGATTCGCGATCGATGACGGTGACATCATGCCCCGCCTGACTCAAATACCAGGCGCTGGTCACGCCAACTACGCCACTCCCCAGGATGACAACTCGCATAGCCACTCCGTTAATAGTAAAAGAACAATCTTCTGATTACATCTTGATAACCCAGATGAAAATATTATTCAACATATGACTTTTTTATGGTGACGTGCTTCACATATACCCTAAAGACAAGCGATCCCACTGGTTTGGGATCTCCTGCTACGCGGCATGGCTATACAGCATAAAATGATGCCAATACCCGTTTTTTTGCCGTTCAATGTGGAGGAAATCGCAAAGAAAAGTTTTCACGATCAAGTCGTTTTTTAACATGGTGTTCTATGCTTGAAAGGAGGCGCTCCATACAGAGAGCGTCGCCAACAATGAGGGTGCGCGAATGGCAACGATTGATTCCATGAACAAGGACACCACACGTTTGAGCGATGGACCCGACTGGACATTTGATCTGCTGGATGTCTATCTGGCAGAGATAGACCGCGTGGCGAAACTCTACCAACTGGATACTTACCCGCACCAAATTGAAGTCATCACTTCCGAACAGATGATGGACGCCTACTCCAGCGTCGGGATGCCGATCAACTATCCGCACTGGTCGTTTGGCAAAAAGTTCATTGAGACGGAACGTCTGTATAAGCATGGTCAACAAGGACTGGCTTATGAAATTGTGATCAACTCTAATCCCTGCATTGCCTACCTGATGGAAGAAAACACCATCACCATGCAGGCGCTGGTCATGGCGCACGCCTGTTACGGACACAACTCCTTTTTTAAAAATAATTATCTCTTCCGGAGCTGGACGGATGCCAGCTCTATCGTCGATTACCTGATTTTCGCCCGAAATTACATTACCCGCTGTGAAGAACGCTACGGAGTGGATGAAGTAGAAAAACTGCTCGACTCCTGCCACGCGCTGATGAATTACGGCGTCGATCGCTATAAGCGCCCGCAGAAAATCTCGTTGCAGGAAGAGAAAGCGCGACAAAAAAGCCGGGAAGAGTATCTACAAAGCCAGGTGAATATGCTGTGGCGCACGCTGCCAAAACGCGAGGAAGAAAAAACTGTCGCCGAAGCACGCCGCTTTCCCGCTGAACCGCAGGAAAACCTGCTCTATTTTATGGAGAAAAACGCCCCGTTGCTCGAGCCGTGGCAGCGCGAAATTCTGCGCATCGTGCGTAAAGTCAGCCAGTATTTTTATCCGCAGAAACAGACGCAGGTCATGAACGAGGGCTGGGCGACCTTCTGGCACTACACCATCCTGAACCATCTGTATGATGAAGGCAAAGTGACGGAACGCTTTATGCTGGAGTTTTTACACAGCCATACCAATGTCGTATTTCAGCCGCCCTATAATAGCCCCTGGTATAGCGGAATTAACCCCTATGCGCTCGGCTTTGCCATGTTCCAGGATATCAAACGTATTTGTCAGTCGCCCACGGATGAAGATAAATACTGGTTTCCGGATATTGCCGGTTCCGACTGGCTGGAAACGCTGCACTTCGCCATGCGCGATTTTAAAGATGAAAGCTTTATCAGTCAGTTCCTGTCGCCAAAAGTGATGCGTGATTTCCGTTTCTTCACGGTACTTGATGATGACAGGCATAATTATCTGGAGATCTCCGCCATTCATAACGAAGAAGGTTATCGGGAGATTCGATCAAAACTGTCGTCACAGTATAACCTGAGCAACCTGGAGCCGAATATTCAGGTCTGGAATGTGGATTTACGCGGCGACAGATCGCTGACGTTGCGTTATATCCCGCATAACCGCGCGCCGCTGGATAAAGGCCGCAAAGAGGTGCTGAAACATGTGCATCGGTTATGGGGCTTTGATGTGATGCTGGAGCAACAAAATGAGGATGGCAGCGTAGAACTGCTGGAGCGTTGTCCGCCGCGCATGAACACGCTGTAAACGAGATGCTGCCCGGTAGTGTTTGCGCTTACCGGGCATCGCGGGATTATCGTCCCTGAATCGCTAAATCGCCGGGCAGATTTTTCTGCATCCGATGCCAAATCTCGCCGCTGTCATGCCCGTAACGTCGCACCGTTTCATACACCTGGTCGTGCGCGCCCTGCTCGCATAACGACGATAATTTATGATAGAAACCCAGTGCCAGACTGCGCGCTTCCGGATTGGCGAAATAGTGGCGACCAATGCGGGTGTATAACCCTTTCATGCCGTTCAGGATCAAGCCGTAAATAGGATTGCCGGAGGCAAATGCCAGACCACGAAAGATGTTATAGTCCAGATCGGCGAATGCATCGGCATGGTCGGCCACTTCGTGGGCAGTGGCCAGCACTTCCTGCGCCTTATCCGGGTGTTGACGCAATGCGGTACGAATAAAGATAGTAGAAATATTGGTACGCACCGACAACAAATTGTCGATCAGTTGCGGAACGCTTTCATGATCAAGGCGGGCCAGCGTTTCAAGGATATTCAGCCCTGACGTTTCCCAAAAATTATTAACCTTTGTCGGTTTGCCATGCTGAATGGTCAGCCAGCCATCTCGCGCCAGCCGCTGTAACACCTCGCGTAATGTCGTGCGCGTCACGCCGATCAGTTCGGAGAGTTCTCGTTCTGCCGGTAAGATCGTGCCAGGAGGAAAGCGGTTATTCCAGATACTTTCAATAATATACTCTTCCGCGAAACCCGCCGGGCTCTGCGCCTTAATGACCATAGTGAGATTTCCATTACACAGCAAAACATAGTTGTACTCATCATACCAGACGGGCGTAACACCTGATAGCGGACGCAATGAAGAAAAAGGGGATCAAGGCACCATTTCTGATATCGCCTGCCAATATCGTTAAGGACTTGCTTGCATTCGTCGCGCTCGCTACTCTCTGTGTTTAAACATAAAAACGCTATTTCATTTTTCTAGGTAAGGAAAAATTTCATGGAGATCTCATGGGGTCGCGCCATGTGGCGCAACTTTTTAGGCCAGTCGCCCGACTGGTACAAACTGGCACTACTTGTCTTTTTAATTGTTAACCCATTTATTTTCTTAGCTAATCCCTTTGTTGCCGGTTGGCTGCTGGTGGCAGAGTTTATCTTCACCCTGGCGATGGCGTTAAAGTGTTACCCCCTGCTGCCCGGCGGGTTACTGGCCATTGAAGCCGTCATCATCGGCATGACCAGCGCCGCCCATGTACGTGAAGAGGTTGCCGCCAACCTGGAAGTCTTGCTGCTGCTGATGTTTATGGTGGCAGGCATCTACTTTATGAAGCAGTTATTGCTGTTTATTTTTACCCGTCTGTTACTCAGTATCCGCTCGAAGATGGTTCTGTCGCTGGCCTTTTGCGTCGCCGCCGCGTTCTTGTCGGCTTTCCTTGACGCGCTTACCGTCGTTGCGGTGGTGATCAGCGTCGCCGTCGGTTTTTACGGGATTTACCATCGTGTGGCCTCATCGCGCGGCGAAGAGAACGATATGCTGGACGACAGCCATATCGATCCGCATTACAAAACGGTGCTGGAGCAATTCCGCGGATTCTTGCGTAGTCTGATGATGCATGCAGGCGTGGGGACGGCGCTGGGCGGCGTCATGACCATGGTCGGGGAGCCGCAAAACCTGATCATCGCTAAAGCGGCTGGCTGGCATTTCGGCGACTTCTTTTTGCGGATGTCGCCTGTCACCGTCCCGGTACTGGTATGTGGACTGTTAACCTGTATGCTGGTCGAGAAAATGCGCTGGTTTGGCTATGGCGAAACGTTGCCCGAAAAAGTCCGTGACGTCTTGCAGCAATTCGACGATCAAAGCCGTAAGAAGCGCACCCGCCAGGATAAAATTAAACTAATAGTCCAGGCGGTTATTGGCGTCTGGCTGGTTACCGCCCTCGCCCTCCATCTCGCGGAGGTGGGACTGATTGGTCTGTCGGTCATTATTCTGGCCACCGCGTTAACGGGTGTAACCGATGAACACGCCATCGGCAAAGCGTTTACCGAGTCGCTGCCGTTTACTGCGCTGTTAACCGTTTTCTTCTCCATTGTGGCGGTTATTATCGATCAACATCTTTTCGCGCCGATTATTCAGTTCGTCTTGCAAGCCTCTGAACACGCGCAGCTAACGCTGTTCTATCTCTTTAACGGCCTGTTGTCTTCCATCTCAGATAACGTCTTTGTCGGCACCATTTATATCAACGAAGCGAAGGCGGCAATGGAAAACGGCGCAATCAGCTTAAAACAGTTTGAGCTGCTAGCTGTGGCCATCAATACCGGTACTAACCTGCCATCGGTAGCGACGCCAAATGGTCAGGCGGCATTCTTATTCCTGCTGACCTCCGCGCTGGCGCCGTTAATCCGTCTCTCCTATGGCCGTATGGTCTGGATGGCGTTACCGTACACTATCGTACTGACCCTGATAGGGCTACTGTGCGTCGAATTCACTCTTGCGCCGGCCACCGAATGGATGACTCAGGCAGGATGGTTAGCAACGCTTTCGTAACGTTTGGCCGGGCAATACACCGCCCGGCTCCGATTTTTGCCTGATAATTATCCAATTACACATTATTTCATTTCCCGCTAGTGGCGCACGAATTGAATTGGTTTACACTGCGGTCTCTACGCATGTTGCAGGGAAATTATTATGTTGCGATTTTTAAACCAGTGCTCACGGGGTCGGGGCGCATGGTTACTGATGGCGTTTACCGCCCTGGCGCTGGAAATGGTGGCGCTGTGGTTCCAGCACGTCATGTTACTTAAACCTTGCGTGCTATGTATTTACGAACGTTGCGCCCTGTTTGGCGTGATGGGCGCGGGTCTGGTTGGCACAATAGCGCCGAAAACGCCGCTGCGATACGTGGCAATGGTTATCTGGATTTACAGCGCCTGGCGGGGTCTACAACTGGCGTATGAACATACGATGATTCAGTTGCATCCCTCGCCGTTCATGACCTGTGACTTTATGGCGCGCTTTCCAGACTGGTTGCCGTTGGGTAAATTGCTGCCGCAGGTGTTTGTGGCATCCGGTGATTGCGCCGAGCGCCAGTGGTCGTTTTTAACGCTGGAGATGCCGCAATGGCTGTTGGGGATCTTTGCCGCTTATCTTGTAGTGGCGATAGCCGTCGTCATAGCCCAGGCATTTAAGCCTAAAAAACGCGACCTGTTCGGTCGTTGATACACACGCTCCTTCGGGAGCGTTTTTTTTTGCCCGAAGCGTTGTTTGCCAGTGATTAAAAGATGTATATTAAATGCATCTTTTAATCACCACATCAGGGAGATGTCTTATGTCCCACTTACGCATCCCGGCAAACTGGAAAGTTAAACGCTCTACCCCCTTTTTCACCAAAGAGAATGTTCCGGCGGCACTGCTCTCTCATCACAACACAGCGGCAGGTGTTTTCGGACAACTCTGCGTGATGGAAGGCACCGTGACCTACTATGGTTTTGCGAATGAAACCGCGACAGAACCAGAAGTGAAAGTGGTGATTAATGCCGGGCAATTCGCCACCAGTCCGCCGCAATACTGGCATCGGGTAGAGCTGAGCGATGATGCGCGGTTCAACATTCATTTTTGGGTAGAGGAAGACCATCAGGGCGAGGAAATGTATCAACAGAAAAAAGCCTGACATCGGTAAACCAGTCACCACTGGGCGGCGTCCCGCCCAGTAGCCAGGTGATTAATGGCGCTAATTAAACGCTAGAGTAGTTTAATTTTAACGTGGTATCCCTCAAGCCCTTTCATCGTTTCTCGCGGCGCGAACTCTATTTCGGAAACCTCTTGCCCGGTTTTCTTCCGTAGTTCGGCAACCTTTTTGCTAATGAGTGCCGCGATTTCCTCTTCTGCTTTATGTGTCAACTCTTCGCTGTTCATTGATTTTCTCCTTTGAACTCGCAAACGGCTAAGCGCAAATAAGACAGTGTCGTCATGGACGCGCTACTATTTTAACGTACAAAAAATTATAGGCTATCTTTCTGAGAGTTATCAGGATGTTTCACTTTGAAAGATGCAAAAAAACCGCCTGGCACAGGAGCTGCATCAGGCGGTTGGTTAATAGCACAAGTCGCTATCTACGAGGATCTTCAACCTCATTCTGGGTATCCGGGTCGAGAGGATCGTCTCCCTCTGGCGTATCCGGAATATTTTCACCAGGAAGCGGCTCATCCTCTGGTAATGGATCGACTAAATCAGGACGTTCAGACATAAAGCCTCCAACGAACCATAGTTATTAAAGATACCCTACAGCACTACTTTTGGTTTTTCTTTGGATTTTTTCCTTCGTCTTCGGGTGTCTTATCAGGCTTCCTGGGCTGATCCTTTGAAACGCGCAACGGTTGGTTATTCATGGGGTAACTCCTCAGGATAGGCAGCGATATACTGCTTTGAAAGTATAGAGTCGCCGCCATACGTGCGCGAGCGCAGCGACAAGGCGCGTCAGGGAAGAATAGAAGGCGGTGATAACGCCAGGTGACGGAATTTGCACGCAATTCCTGATTTCAGGGGTCGCCCGGCGTAAATTAAAGAATTGTAAACAATCAGCCGTTTTGCCGAAGACTTATTCTGCCCACGACGGTTTATTTAAAATATGATCCTGCCAGTCCCGTACTTCAGATTCTTTAACCGCGATATGACGGACAGAAATTCGCTCGCCATGCATAGCGGCTTTCGATCCAGTCAGCAGCGGATGCCACGTCGGCAAGGGCTTACCTTCCGCCAACAAACGGTAGGCGCAGGTCATCGGCAACCATTCAAAGTCTGGCAAATTTTCGCGAGTGAGTTTGATACAGTCGGGTTCAAATTCAAAACGGCGCTCATAATGGCGGCACTGGCACGTTTTGATATTTAATTGCCTGCACGCCACGTTGGTGAAGTAGATTTCATCTGTATCTTCATCCATCAGCTTATGCAGGCAGCATTGACCGCAGCCATCGCACAACGACTCCCACTCGGCATCGGTCATTTCATCCAGGGTTTTACGTTGCCAGAAAGGTGTATCGCTCATTAAAGTATCCGCCATTGCACTAAAGCTGCACCTTATAACCAGTCTGGCCTGCAGATGCAAGTTTTACCGCCGCTGAAGGCGGCAAGCAGATTTTACAGAACGCGGGTAGACAACGTTTCGCCATTAAAACGAATGTCCAGCTCATCGCCGCTTAATAATGGCCCCACGCCTGCCGGCGTACCGGTTAGCACCACGTCCCCGGCTTTGAGCGTAAAATAGCGGCTCATATAGGCGATAAGAGGCACAATAGGATGAATCATATCCGCGGTCGACCCTTGCTGGCGAACCTCGCCATTAACGTTAAGTCCGATAAGCGTATTTTGCGGATCGCCGCAGAAGGCCGCGACAGGGATGAAGCCTGAAATCGGACATGCGTTATCAAAACCTTTGGCTTTTTCCCAGGGCTGTCCGGCCTTTTTCATTTTCCCTTGAATATCGCGCAGGGTTAAATCAAGCGCCACGCCATAACCGGCTATCGCTTTACGTACATGATCTTCGGTCGCCTGGCGGAGCGTTGCGCCAATCAGCACAGCAAGCTCAACTTCATGATGAACAGCGCCCATATCCGCCGGAATCGCCAGCGGCTGGCGAATATCACACAATGCGGTTTCCGGCTTGATAAAAAGCACGGGTTCTTCCGGCGTCGCGCTGCCCATCTCCTTGATGTGATTTGCGTAATTACTGCCCACGCAGACCACTTTACTTACCGGGTAATCAAGCAAGGCGCCTTGCCAGTTACGATGTTGATACATATTTTCCCCTAAGATCATGATGGAATTCAGGCGCGGCGCCGAATACCGTTTAACGGTCAGCGGGCGACGTATTTTGTCCCAGCGAAGAAAGATGTTGTTTCAGCAAATCTTCCGGCGGCGGCGGCAATTGTAAATAATAGCCCTGCTCGCTTAACGCCTGTTTTACTTTTTCGAGCTCGGCATTGACTAATTTTTTACGTCCATCAAGCGGCAGCATCATCGCTAACTGCGGCTGACCGAATCCTTTCATCAACGCTTCAGGCACCCGCGAAAAATCGTCTTTTTTTTCGACATACAAATAGGTTTGATCGCGCTTGCTACTTCTATAGATCACACAAAACATACTTTTACTCTGAATTAACGGGATGGTGACTTGCCTCAATATAATACTGACTATAACATGCCTTCTGGACTTCGGAATATCACTCCGTATCGGAGATGATAAATAGCAAATTGAGTAAGGCCAGGATGTCAAACACGCCAATCGAGCTTAAAGGCAGTAGCTTCACCTTATCAGTGGTTCATTTGCATGAAGCGGAACCAGAGGTTATTCGTCAGGCGTTAGAAGACAAAATAGCGCAGGCTCCTGCGTTTTTAAAACACGCCCCTGTCGTTATTAACGTTAGCGGTCTTGAAAGCCCGGTAAACTGGCCGGAACTGCATAAGATCGTGACCTCAACCGGCTTACGCATTATCGGCGTGAGCGGCTGTAAAGACGCCAGCCTGAAAGTAGAAATCGATCGGATGGGTCTTCCTTTACTGACTGAAGGTAAAGAGAAAGCGGTTCGGCCTGCGCCCGTTGAGCCGGCAACGCCCAGCGAGCCGCCGCAAAACGCTAATCCCATCACAAAAACGCGATTAATTGATGTTCCGGTTCGTTCCGGTCAGCGCATTTATGCTCCACAATGTGATCTGATTGTTACAAGTCACGTCAGCGCTGGCGCAGAACTTATCGCTGACGGCAATATCCATGTCTATGGCATGATGAGAGGTCGCGCGCTGGCAGGGGCGAGCGGCGATCGGGAAGCGCAAATTTTTTGTACCCATCTGACGGCAGAACTGGTCTCTATCGCAGGTGTTTACTGGCTGAGTGATAAAATCCCGGCAGAATTTTATGGCAAAGCGGCGCGCCTGCGTTTAGCAGACAACGCTTTGACAGTTCAACCGTTGAATTGATCCCTTTTTAACAAGGAATTTTTATGGCACGCATTATTGTTGTTACTTCGGGTAAAGGGGGCGTTGGCAAGACCACCTCCAGCGCGGCCATCGCTACAGGTTTGGCCCAGAAGGGAAAGAAAACTGTCGTCATTGATTTTGATATCGGACTGCGTAACCTCGATCTGATTATGGGGTGCGAACGTCGTGTCGTTTACGATTTTGTAAACGTCATTCAGGGCGATGCGACACTGAATCAGGCGCTGATCAAAGATAAGCGTACTGAAAATCTCTTCATTCTTCCGGCGTCGCAGACCCGGGATAAAGACGCGCTAACGCGCGAAGGCGTCGCTAAGGTACTGGACTCACTGAAAGCAATGGACTTTGAGTTCATCGTTTGCGACTCGCCGGCGGGTATCGAAACCGGGGCGCTGATGGCGCTCTATTTTGCCGATGAAGCGATCATTACGACCAACCCGGAAGTCTCTTCTGTCCGTGACTCGGACCGTATTCTGGGTATTCTGGCATCGAAATCTCGTCGCGCAGAAAATGGCGAAGAACCGATTAAAGAACATCTCCTGTTGACGCGCTACAATCCAGGCCGCGTCAATAAAGGCGACATGCTCAGCATGGAAGATGTACTGGAGATTCTGCGTATTAAACTCGTCGGGGTGATCCCGGAAGATCAATCCGTACTGCGCGCATCGAACCAGGGCGAACCGGTGATTCTTGACGCCACTGCGGATGCGGGTAAAGCCTATGCAGATACCGTAGATCGTCTGTTGGGAGAAGAACGTCCTTTCCGCTTCATTGAAGAAGAGAAGAAAGGTTTCCTCAAACGCCTGTTCGGAGGATAAATTATGGCATTACTGGATTTTTTTCTCTCGCGGAAAAAGAGTACCGCTAATATTGCAAAAGAGCGGTTGCAAATCATTGTCGCGGAACGTCGCCGTAGCGATGCCGAACCGCATTATTTACCGCAGTTACGTAAAGATATTCTTGAGGTCATTTGTAAATACGTACAAATCGATCCGGAAATGGTTACCGTCCAGCTTGAGCAAAAAGATGGTGATATCTCCATCCTTGAACTTAACGTAACGCTGCCGGAAGCCGAAGAGTCAAAATAAGCTCTTTTATGGGAAAATTCCTGGATTAAAAAAGGCAGAAGAATCTGCCTTTTTTATTTTTTTACATTATTCCGAATACGGACATTTATTTCACTGGCCGTTTTCCCGGCAATTACCGTCGTTAACGCGGATACTCCAGCAACAGAAGAGTTAACTTCTCCGCCATCAGTTCGGCGCGCCAGCCGGAAATCAATTCCGGTTGCCCATTTTGCGGTTTTAATTTCCAGTGCCAGTTAAGCAACTGATTAATCTGCCGACGCGATGCCAGTAGCTCGCCGCTGACGTGATGCGACGCGCTCACCTCCGCCACCAGCGCTTTGATGGCCTTAAACGCTTTGCGATAGCCCGGCATGTCCATCAGATTCAACAGGGGTTCCGGCAATGCCTCTTCCGGTAACGCCTGTGCTTTCGCCACCAGCGATATCAACGTCTTGCCGTGAAAACGAATCTCGCTGCCGGAAAGCCCCAGGCTATCCAGCTCACCGAGACTGCCCGGCATATAACGCGCGACCGCCCACAGGTTTTCTTCACGCACAACAAAGTTCACCGCCATATCGCGCTCACGCGCCTTACGCAGCCGCCAGTCAGCTAAAAGTTGCAGACAGGCTAACTGGCGGGTACGCAGTTGCCAGGCATTAGTGATATCCCGCCATGCTTCTTCCGGCGCCTGAATCTCCTGACGACGCTGCTGCATCAATCGGCATTCATCAAGCGCGGCAGGCAGCCATCCTGCGGCTTCAGTTTCAATCATCAGCTTTTTGGCGATCGGTAACAGATACCAGACATCCGCCGCCGCGTATACACACTGACGTTCGCTTAAAGGCCGGGCTAACCAGTCGGTACGAGACTCGCTTTTATCCAGCGCCACGCCCGTATACTCTTCTACCATCGCCGCAAACCCCCACGACAGCGGACGCCCGCAAAACGCCGCCAGAATTTGCGTATCAATCAGGGGCTCCGGCAGTTCGCCAAACGCATTCAGAAATACTTCCAGATCTTCGCTACCCGCGTGCAGAAATTTGGTGATTCCCGTATCGCGCAACACCGCTTTTAACGGCGACCAGTCGCTGATGCCGAGCGGATCGATCAGGGCGACATTTGCCCCGTCAAATAACTGGATCAATCCTAACTGCGGGTAATAGGTGCGGGTACGGACAAATTCCGTATCTAAAGCAATAGCCGGACATGCGCGGACAGCCTCACACAGGCTCGCCAGCGCATCGTCCGTTTCAATCATTTGGTAATTCAAATCGTGTTCTCTTTGGTTCGCGCCAAAAAAAACGCCGGCTTAACCGGCGTCTCTCGTTAGCTGACTTAACGCTCAGGCTTTATTGTCTACTTTGCCACGGGCTTCGTCACGCAGTTCTCGTCGTAAAATTTTCCCAACGTTAGATTTTGGTAATTCCTCGCGAAACTCTACCTGTTTGGGCACCTTATATCCGGTCAGATGGCGACGGCAGAAGGTGATCAACGCATCGTCAGTCAATGCCGGATCTTTCTTAACCACAAAAAGCTTCACCGCTTCGCCGCTACTACCGGAAGGCACGCCAACCGCCGCGACTTCCTGCACGCCAGAATGCTGCATCACCACATCTTCAATTTCGTTTGGATAAACGTTGAAACCAGAAACCAGAATCATATCTTTCTTACGATCGACAATCCGCAGAAAGCCGTCTTCATCCATAACCGCAATATCGCCCGTATGCAGCCAGCCATCTTTAATGATTTCATCCGTCGCGTCAGGACGCTGCCAGTATCCCAGCATAACCTGCGGGCCTTTCACGCAAAGCTCTCCGGCCTCACCCGGCGCGACTTCATTGTCATCGTCATCCACCAGTTTGGCTTCTGTTGACGGTACTGGCAGGCCGATACTGCCGCTGTGATAATCAATATCATGCGGGTTGACGCTCACCAGCGGGGCGCACTCGGTCAGCCCGTAGCCTTCCAGCAGGTATTGCCCGGTCAGCTTTACCCAACGTTCCGCAACGACGTTTTGCACCGGCATCCCGCCGCCGGCTGACAGATGCAGCGAAGAAAAATCCAGCTGTTGAAACTCTTTATTATTGAGCAAGGCGTTGAATAGCGTATTAACGCCAGTCATCGCCGTAAATGGATATTTCGCCAGCTCCTTGACCAGGCCGGGGATATCACGCGGATTGGTAATCAGCAGGTTTTGCCCACCCAGCTCGATAAAAAGCAGACAGTTCATGGTTAAGGCAAAAATGTGATACAGCGGCAGCGCGGTCACTACCAGCTCTTTCCCCGGGTGCAGCAGCGGCCCATAGGTCGCTTTCACCTGCTCCAGATTCGCCAGCATATTGCGGTGGGTCAACATCGCGCCTTTCGCCACGCCCGTCGTACCGCCGGTATATTGCAGGAAAGCCAGATCTCCAGCGACAACCTCGGGTTTGACATACTGCATACGGTAGCCATGCTGTAGCGCGCTGCGAAACGAGATCGCATCTGGCAAGTGGTATTTTGGCACCAGACGCTTGATGTATTTCACGACAAAGTTAACAACCGTACCTTTGGCGGTAGAAAGCTGGTCGCCCATCCGCGTCAGAATAACGTGCTGTACCGACGTTTTCTCGACCACTTTTTCCAGCGTATGGGCAAAGTTAGAAACAATAATGATTGCCGCCGCGCCGCTATCGTTAAGCTGATGCTCAAGTTCGCGCGGCGTGTAAAGCGGGTTAACGTTCACCACAATCATGCCGGCGCGTAAAATACCAAATAGCGCGACAGGATACTGCAACAGGTTTGGCATCATCAGCGCCACACGGTCGCCTTTTTTGAGTCCCAGCCCTTGTTGTAAATAAGCCGCAAATGCCCGACTACGTTCTTCTAATTTGCGGAAGGTCATTACCTCCCCCATATTGACGAACGCAGGCTGATCGGCATAGCGCGTCGCCGCATGTTCAAACAGTTCAACCAGGGATTGATAACGGTCAGGGTTGATCTCCGCCGGAACATCAGCAGGATAACGGTTAAGCCAAACCTTCTTCAATGCATCACCTCTAAAATGAGTGTTCGTCGTCATCACAACCCCAGTTAATAAACAAGTCGTTAACATTATATTAACTCAGCGTACCAGTTTATTAATTACACAACTGAAAGGTTGCGAAGCGCGTCACTATTTATTTTTATTATGTCTCTATGAATGCAGAAACAGCGGACCAGCCGCTGTTTCTTTTATTGATAAAACAAAGGGTTACTCTGTTACTATCGTCTGAACCTCTGCGGGTCCAGGGTTATACCATCCCCAACCGCCATAGCCATAAGGCCAGGCGCGTCCGCCGTAAAACCACGGATCGATCGGCTGTGGAGGCATGACGACCTGCTGAACAAGATGCCAGCGTTTATAGCCGGTAGCCTGCATCAGCATAAATTTATACGGCGTATTGCCGATTTTACCGTCAACCGTGCCGGTTATCGGGCCGACAACGGTAACTAACTGGCCACGGAAGTCCACCGGGTCCAGAAAACCGTTCACATCGGCAAAAATTCTGCCGCGCGAGGCTTCGCCCAGAACAGGACGCGCGCCGCTATCGAGCGGTACGGTCGCGATTTCAAGCCGGGTTTTTCCCTGCTGATTTTGTACCGCCACAACTTTGCCGCCAAAACGCGCCTCTTGCCCGATATAGAGCTGCGGCGCATTCATCACCCGCACCAAATCCTGCTGCGGCGTCGGACTCGAACCTTTAATGGCATCCGGGATAGTCACGCAACCGCTCAGCATAAGCGCAAAAGCGCACGCCAGCGCCCCTTTTATTAACCGTTTTTGAACCGCCATGATGCGACTCCTTTTTCTCGACCTCTATTCCACCCCACAGCATAAAGTATGGGGGGTAATAGTAGTGAGAGTCATTCTTTGCCGGGAAGTTTCTTCCACGCCACTTCGTTACGCAAATAAACCGGCTCGGCATGTTCCACGGCAACGGTCTCTCCTGCCGCCAGCTTTTGACTGGCGATGGGCAACATATCTTCCGCTGCCGGGAGCGACACTTCCCCATCATGAAGCGTCAGGCCGCACTCCTTCGCCAGATCGGGCCAGGCGGACCAACCCGTTCCTACGGTCGCCCACTCGCCGGAAAGCTGTTTCAACCGCTCGCCGACCCGTTCCGGTTTCAGCACCGCTTCCGTCTCTTCGCCCTGCCAGACGCCCTGCGCATCACGCTGGTATTCCGCCCAGTACACTTCGCCCATCCGCGCGTCAATCGCAGCGAGTACGCGGGTCGCGCCGGTTTTACGCCACGCGCCCTGCGCCATCGTGGCAAGCGTCGAAACACCGATCATCGGCAGATTTGCCCCTAACGCCAGCCCTTGCGCAATACCAATGCCGATACGCACGCCGGTAAAGCTGCCCGGACCGCGCCCAAACGCCAGCGCATCTATCTCATTGAGCGAGACGCCGCTGGCGGCCAGAATCTCCTGCACCATGGGCAGGATACGTTGAGTGTGTTCTCGTGGACAAAGCTCAAAGTGAGCATTGATAGTACCGTTGTTCCACAGGGCGACAGAACAGGCCTCTGTGGCGGTATCGATAGCCAGAATTCGCATGAGGTTTCGTGCTTAGATCAATAAAATAGCGCGCATCTTACCATACTCCGTAACAAATTACTCGGCGGATGGAATCGCAAGAAAGCGAACGGCACGGGCGATATCACGCGTGCGCGGCGCAGGAGGCAGGCTGGCGAGAAACGTGGCGCCATAGGGCCGCATAACCAGCCGGTTATCACAAATCACTAACACCCCGCGATCGTCCGCATCGCGAATCAGCCGCCCTACTCCCTGCTTCAGCGTAATCACCGCGTCGGGCAGTTGAACCTCATCAAACGGATCGCCGCCGCGCAAACGACAGTCTTCCATTCGCGCTTTTAACAACGGGTCGTCCGGGGAAGTAAACGGCAATTTGTCGATAATCACCAAAGATAACGTATCGCCGCGCACGTCCACCCCTTCCCAGAAGCTGCTGGTGGCGACGAGCAGCGCGTTGCCGGCGCTAACAAATTGCTGTAACAGTTGGCCTTTACTGGTTTCCCCTTGCAACAATACCGGCAGCGTCATGGTGGCGCGAAACTGCTCCGCCAGATCGCGCATCATGGCGTGTGAGGTGCACAGCATAAAACATCGCCCGTTATTGGCTTCAATAATCGGCCTGAGCATAGCCGCCAACTGTCGCGCCGCGCCGGGCTGGTTGGTTTGCGGTAGGTTACGCGGTACGCAGAGTAACGCCTGGCGCGTATAGTCGAATGGGCTGGGCAGTAGCATGGATTCTGCCTGCTCAATTCCCAGACGGGCGGTAAAGTGGTGAAGATCATCATTTACCGACAACGTGGCCGAGGTAAAAATCCAGCTACCGGGCTTCTGTTCCATCACTTCTTTGAATTTGTCCGCCACGGTGAGCGGCGTCAGCGCCAGGGTGAAATGGCGCGAGGTGCACTCATACCAGTAGCTGTATCCCCGCTGATTGATCTCTTTTAAGCGTTTCAGCCGTGAACGGTATAGCGTGGCGCGTTCAAAAGCCGCATCCAGCAACGCCGAACGGCCCAGCGACAGTTTCGCCACGTCGTAACAAAGCTCCAGCGTATCATCCAGCAGTAAAAATGCCCGTTGGATATGTGAGTCGGCTAACAGTTCACGCAAATTTCCCCGGTAGCCGGGCTCCCCCAGTTGCAGACGAAAATCCTGTGCGATCTGGGCAAGGCGATCGGCGCATTTTTGCAACTGCTGAGTGTCTTTCAGTTCCGTCCGGTAGGCGATGGTGATGTCTTTTGCTAAATCCAGTAACTGACGGCTGGAGAGCGATTGTCCGAAATACTGGCTGGCGATATCAGGCAGTTGGTGGGCTTCATCGAAGATCATTACTTCAGCCTGAGGGATAAGTTCGCCAAACCCGCTCTCTTTAACCACCATATCCGCAAGAAAAAGGTGGTGGTTTACAATCACCACATCCGCGTCCATCGCCTTTTTACGCGCTTTCACCACAAAGCACTCTTTGTAGAGCGGGCAATCGCTGCCAAGGCAGTTGTCGTTGGTACTGGTGACCAGCGGCCAGGCCTGGGAATCTTCTGCCACGCTGACGCAGGTGCTGATATCGCCATCCCGCGTCTGATTTGACCAGGAGCGCAGCAATATCACGTCGCTTAACGTTTGTACCGGTAAATCGCCGCCCGCCAGCGCTTGTTGTTCCAGACGCTCCAGGCAGAGGTAGTTTGAACGTCCTTTCAACAGGGCCGTCTTACCGGTAAACGCCAACGCTTTTGCTACCGTCGGCAGATCGCGGCTGTAGAGTTGATCCTGCAACGCTTTCGACCCGGTCGAAATAATGACTTTTTTCCCGGCGCGCAACGCCGGAGCGAGGTAAGCATAGGTCTTCCCGGTTCCGGTGCCGGCTTCAACAACCAAAGGCTGCGCATTTTCAATCGCTTGTGTCACGGCAACCGCCATTTGTCGCTGTGGTTCGCGCGGTTTAAAGCCGGTTATCGCTTTGGCCAGTTGGCCATCTGCTGCAAAATCGTCCGTCACACTGCCCCCTGTTAATTTGCACAGGGATTATGTCAGGGTAGAAAGGCTTACGCCAGTTACAGAGGTGACGGCGGCGCCACATTGTGGCAGTCTTGAACCATTCAAATGAAAAGCAAATGAGGAATAAGTAATGTCTATCGTGCGTATTGATGCCGAAGATCGTTGGTCAGACGTGGTGATCTACAATAATACGCTGTGGTATACCGGCGTGCCGGAAAACCTGGACGCCGATGCTTTTGAGCAAACGGCGAATACTCTGGCGCAAATTGATGCGGTGCTGGAAAAACAGGGCTCCAGTAAGTCACGTATTCTGGATGCCACTATTTTCCTGATTGATAAAGCGGATTTTGCCGCCATGAATAAGGCGTGGGATGCGTGGGTCGTCGCAGGCCATGCGCCGGTACGCTGTACCGTACAGGCCGGGTTGATGAACCCGAAATATAAAGTTGAGATTAAGATTGTCGCGGCGGTATAAGCCGGTTATTCGTCTTCATCCTCAAAACGCGCCACTATCCGTTCGCCGGTATGGTTGGCGCGAAGTTCGCCCGCCACCTGGGCAATCGCTTCTCCGCTGCTCATACCTTGCGACATCAATTCCTGGATACGTTCTACGGCTTTTTGCTGTTGTTCATGACTGAGTGAAGGTAAACCTGCAAACATGATTAACTCCTGCTAAATTGTTAGCGCTAATTATTTCACGCTACCCGGCGGTAAGCCAGTAGTGTTGTAACGAGTCAGGAATGATGAAGACGTTATCTCCCACTGTTATCACCTTACCCTGGCGTCCGGACGCCGCTGAACACTATTTTGCGCCCGTAAACCATTTGCCCTGGGCGATGCTGCTGCATTCAGGTGATGCTATTCATCCCTATAACCGCTTTGATATTTTGGTCGCCGATCCTGTCACCACACTGACCACGCGCGCGCAGGAAACCACGGTATGTACTGCGCGCACGTCCACCGTCACTCTCGACGATCCGTTACACGTTTTGCAGACTCAACTGGAGGCGCTGCCTTTTCATCCTCAGCCTGACCCTGACTTACCCTTTCAGGGCGGCGCGCTGGGTCTGTTTGGTTATGATTTAGGGCGGCGTTTCGAAATTCTGCCCGATACTGCCGCGCGCGATATCGTTTTACCCGATATGGCGATTGGCCTTTACGACTGGGCGCTGATTGTCGATCACCATAAACAGGTAGTGTCGCTGATAAGCTATCACGATGCAGACGCCCGATATCGCTGGCTCACCAGCCAGCGCGCGCCGACCCGCACGCCCTTCAGGCTTACCTCGGCCTGGCAATCCAATATGACGCGTTGCGAGTATGGCGAGAAGTTTCGTCAGGTGCAGGCCTGGCTGCACAGCGGGGACTGCTATCAGGTCAATCTTTCCCAGCGTTTTCAGGCGAGCTACGAGGGTGATGAGTGGCAGGCTTTCGAACGCCTTAACCGCGCAAATCGCGCCCCGTTCAGCGCCTTTCTTCGTTTACATGACGGCGCCATATTGAGCCTTTCTCCCGAGCGTTTTATCCAACTGGAGAACGGTCATATTCAGACGCGCCCGATCAAAGGTACGCTCCCACGGCTTAACGATCCGCAGGCGGATCGTCAGCAGGCGCAGAAACTGGCTAATTCAATGAAAGATCGCGCTGAAAATTTGATGATCGTCGATTTGATGCGTAACGACATTGGCCGGGTCGCCGTGCCGGGTTCGGTGAAAGTGCCGGAACTGTTCGTCGTCGAACCATTTCCTGCCGTTCACCATCTGGTTAGCACCATTACTGCCCGTTTACCGGACTCGCTTCATGCCACCGACCTGCTGCGCGCGGCTTTCCCCGGCGGCTCCATTACCGGCGCGCCTAAAGTGCGGGCAATGGAAATTATCGACGAACTGGAGCCGCAGCGACGCAACGCCTGGTGCGGTAGCATCGGTTATCTGAGTTTCTGCGGCAAGATGGATACCAGTATTACTATCCGCACCGTCACGGCAACGCAGGGCCAACTCTATTGCTCAGCCGGCGGCGGTATCGTGGCCGATAGCAACGAAGAAGCGGAATATCAGGAAACTTTTGATAAAGTTAATCGTATCCTGCCCCCACTGGAGAACTAATACGTGGATACCAGCCGTCTGACGCTCGATCATTTCTTATCGCGCTTTCAGCTTTTGCGCCCGCAGATGACTCATGAAACGTTGAACCAACGTCAGGCCGCCGTACTGATCCCTGTGGTTCGCCGCCCCCAGCCGGGGCTGCTGTTGACCCAGCGGGCTATTCATTTGCGCAAACACGCCGGACAGGTCGCCTTTCCCGGCGGGGCCGTGGACAGTACCGATGCTTCGCTTATCGCCGCAGCGCTTCGCGAAGCGCAGGAGGAAGTCGCCATCCCGCCGCAAGCCGTGGAAGTGATTGGCGTTTTACCGCCGGTAGACAGCGTGACTGGTTTTCAGGTCACCCCGGTGGTCGGCATTATTCCGCCAAATCTCCCCTGGCGCGCCAGTGAAGACGAAGTGTCTGCGGTGTTTGAAATGCCGCTGGCGCAAGCGTTGCAACTGGGTCGATATCATCCGCTTGATATTTACCGTCGCGGCAATTCGCACCGCGTATGGCTCTCCTGGTATGAGCATTATTTCGTCTGGGGCATGACCGCAAACATTCTTCGTGAGCTGGCGCTGCAAATCGGCGTAAAGCCCTGACTGTACACAACGCCATTCACGTTGCCTCAAGGTGGTAACAATCGCCTCCCCCAAAGAGGCAGCCTGAAGGGCAACGTGTATATACTTAACTTTACGCGCGCAAGACACGACTTGAGATTACTGTCGCAATATTAGTAAAAACGCGGTTATTCATTAGTTTAATTCATGTGAATAGTTAAGCTGATGCCAGCGTTCCCTCTTACACTATGCGCAGTTATAACATCGTAACCGGAAGCCCCGGTTGCCCTGTCAGGAGTATTATCGTGATTAGCCTATTCGACATGTTTAAGGTAGGGATTGGTCCCTCCTCTTCCCACACTGTTGGCCCGATGAAGGCCGGTAAACAGTTCGTCGATGACCTGGTCGAAAAAGGATTACTGGATAACGTTACCCGCGTCGCTGTCGATGTCTACGGCTCGCTGTCGCTGACGGGGAAAGGTCACCATACCGATATCGCCATTATTATGGGTCTGGCGGGTAATGAACCCGCTACCGTGGATATTGATAGTATCCCCGGTTTTATTCGCGACGTCGAAACGCGCGAGCGTCTGTTACTGGCCCAGGGACGTCACGAAGTCGACTTCCCGAAAGATGACGGAATGCGTTTTCACAACGGCAATTTGCCGCTGCATGAAAACGGGATGCAGATCCACGCCTGGCATGACGACACTGTCATTTATAGCAAGACGTACTATTCCATCGGCGGCGGCTTTATCGTTGATGAAGCGCATTTCGGCCAGGAAGCGACGAATGAGGTTACTGTACCTTATCCGTTTAAATCGGCGAAAGAAATGCTGGAGTATTGCAACAGTACCGGCCTTTCACTCTCCGGCATGGTGATGCAAAACGAACTGGCGCTGCATAGCAAGAAAGAGATTGAAGAGTATTTCGGTCACGTCTGGCAGACCATGCAGGCCTGTATTGATCGCGGTATGAATACCGAAGGCGTGCTGCCGGGGCCGCTGCGCGTACCGCGTCGCGCCTCTGCGCTGCGTCGTATGCTGGTTTCCAGCGATAAGCTTTCCAGCGATCCGATGAACGTCATTGACTGGGTGAACATGTTTGCTCTGGCGGTGAACGAAGAGAACGCCGCAGGCGGCCGCGTCGTGACGGCGCCAACCAACGGCGCGTGCGGCATCGTTCCTGCGGTACTGGCTTACTACGACCATTTTATTGAGTCTGTCAGCCCGGATATTTACACCCGCTACTTCCTGGCGGCAGGCGCTATTGGCGCGCTGTATAAGATGAACGCGTCTATTTCCGGCGCGGAAGTCGGCTGTCAGGGCGAAGTCGGGGTCGCCTGTTCGATGGCGGCGGCAGGCCTTGCTGAACTGTTGGGCGCCAGCCCGGAACAGGTTTGCGTTGCCGCTGAAATCGGCATGGAGCATAACCTGGGGCTGACCTGCGACCCGGTTGCCGGTCAGGTGCAGGTGCCGTGTATCGAGCGTAACGCCATTGCTTCGGTTAAAGCGATCAACGCTGCGCGTATGGCCATGCGCCGAACCAGCGCGCCGCGCGTCTCGTTGGATAAAGTCATTGAAACGATGTACGAGACCGGAAAAGACATGAACGCAAAATACCGCGAAACGTCGCGCGGCGGGCTGGCCATTAAAGTCCAGTGTGATTAAACGCCGTTTCCTCTCCCTTCGCCCATCTGCTACGGATGGGCGAAATTTTTATCTCTTCCTCGTCGACTCCACGTTTCCCCACTACACTTGCTGTGTCGCGGTTGGCTTTTGTCGCCAACGCTTATTGGGCGGCCCGCATGCAAACAGCACAACGGATCATCAATCATTATCGCCGTAATCGTTTCATTGTTTGCACGATTTGTGCACTGGTCACGCTCATTCTTACGCTGAGCATCCGATTTATTTCGGAGCGGAACTTAAATCACCATCGCACGGTTGCATTCGCGAATCATGCCGTTGATGCGCTGGATAATGTGCTGCATCCTCTCCTGGTCGGACGAAACATACTGCTACCCTTGCTTGAGCTTCCGTGCGCGACCGCGCATTTGCCGTTGCGTAAGCAAGCCGCCCGCCTGCAAACCATTCGTTCTATCGGACTGGTGAAAGAAGGAATTCTCTACTGCTCAAGCATTTTTGGCGCCCGTAATACTCCCATACGCCAGCTTCAGCCTGATCTTCCCGCAGCCGGCGATCTGCTGCTACTTTCCACGGATCACTCGTTACTCAAGGGAAGCCCGATCCTCATTCAGTGGTATCCCGCCTCTGCCGATGGTCAGGATGGCGTGATGGAAATTGTGAATATTGGCTTGCTGACGACCATGCTACTTGAGCCGCAGCAGCCGCAAATTACCAGCGCCAGCCTGACGGTCGGCAAACGGCACCTGTTATATGGTCGGGGCGTGGTCGATACTCTTCCAGAATTAAAAAAAGATGAAGAGCGTTACCAGCTTTCATCGCGGCATTTCCCTTTTACTATCAGCGTCAGCGGGCCGTCGGCAGGCGTACTGGCGTTCAAACATCTCCCGACACAGTTACCGCTGGCCGTATTGCTTAGCCTGTTGATCGGTTATATCGCCTGGCTGGCGACGGCCAGCAGAATGAGCTTTTCCTGGGAGATTAATCTGGCCCTTGCCGAACGGGAGTTTGAGCTATTTTGTCAGCCGTTGCTTAATGCCCGCACGCAGCAGTGTACCGGCGTTGAGATCCTGTTACGCTGGAATAACCCGCGCCAGGGCTGGATCTCACCGGATGTTTTTATTCCTATCGCCGAGGAGCATAACCTGATAGCGCCGCTGACCCGCTATGTGATTGCGGAAACCATTCGGCAGCGGCACTACTTCCCCATCAACCATCAGTTTCATATCGGCATCAATGTGGCGGCAAGCCATTTCCGACACGGCGTGCTTCTCAAAGATCTTAATCAGTACTGGTTTAGTGCGGAACCTGTTCAGCAACTGGTGCTGGAGCTCACGGAACGCGACGCGTTGCTTGACGTTGATTACCGCCTGATGCGCGAGCTGCATCGTAAAGGTGTCAAGTTAGCCATCGATGATTTTGGCACAGGAAACAGCTCGCTCTCCTGGTTGGAAAAACTGCGGCCGGATATTTTGAAAATCGATAAATCCTTCACCGCCGCCATCGGTACCGATGCGGTCAATTCAACGGTGACCGATATTATTATCGCGCTGGGGCAGAGACTGAATATTGAACTGGTGGCGGAAGGGGTCGAAAACCAGACGCAGGCACAGCATTTGCGCCAGCATGGCGTGCAAATGTTACAGGGCTATCTCTATGCGAAGCCGATGCCCATTAGCGAATTTCCACAGTGGCTGGCGGGCAGCGCGCCGCCGCCCGCCCGGCATAACGGACAGATTATGTCCGCGATGCCGCATCTATAGACTTGATTCCTGCGTGTGACGTTATTCCTCTTCGTCGTGGGCAGGCTGTTCTTTAACAATCCGCACCAGATCGACACGGTAGTCGTTGGCCTCGACAATGGTGATCCGCAGGGGCGGAACATCAATGACATCGCCAACACGAGGAATATGGCCATTAGCGGCGATCACTAACCCCGCGACCGTCGCAATATCGCCCTCTTCGTTCACCAGATGGTCAACTTCCAGCGCCTGCTGTAGCGCATGGAGATCGGTGCCGCCCTTCACTATCCAGCCCTCGGCATCGGCAACGATTTCCGGCGTTTCATCGGCATCCGGGAACTCACCGGCAATCGCTTCCAGCACATCCAGCGGCGTAACCAGCCCCTGCACCACGCCGAACTCGTTAGTGACGATAACGAAACTGCCGCGCGCGCGACGCAAAACGCCTAACAGATTGATAGGATCAAGCGTTTCCGGCACCACTATCGCCGGGGAAGACGCGGCGATAGCCGCAACGTCCGCGCCCTCTTCCAGCGCCACCAGCAACTCTTTCGCCCGAACGATACCGATAATTTCATCCAGCTCGCCCCGACATACCGGGAACAGGCTATGCGGAGAAGAGAGTAACTGCTGACGGATTTCAGCTACGCTGAGATTCGCATCCACCCAACTAATTTCGCCTCGCGGCGTCATAATGCCGCGCAGGGAGCGCGACGCCAGAGTCAGTACGCCGTTAATCATGTAGCGTTCTTCTTCGGCGAAGGCGCCTTCCGACACCGATATCGCGGCCGGGCTATCCGTCTCATGTTGCGTACTCGCCTGGCGTTTACCGCCCATCAGACGCAGGATAGCGTCCGCAGTACGCGCGCGCAGCGGCAACGTGGACTGATGACGAATAAAGTTGCGGCGCGCAATCTGGTTAAACACCTCGATAACGATCGAGAAACCAATTGCCGCGTACAGGTAGCCTTTCGGAATATGGAAACCAAACCCTTCCGCCACCAGGCTCAAGCCGATCATCAGCAGGAAACTCAGACAGAGCACCACCACCGTCGGATGCTGGTTGACAAAACGGGTCAGCGGTTTTGACGCCAGTAGCATCACCGCCATCGCAATCACCACCGCCGCCATCATAACCGGCAGATGGTTTACCATACCTACCGCCGTAATCACGGCGTCCAGCGAGAAGACCGCATCCAGGATGACAATCTGCGTGACTACCACCCAGAAGCTCGCATAGCCTTTACCGTGTCCGGTGTCATGCTCGCGGTTTTCCAGACGTTCATGCAGCTCGGTGGTCGCTTTAAACAGCAGGAATATACCGCCCAGCAGCATAATTAAATCGCGGCCGGAGAAGGTAAAATCCCAGACGGTAAAGAGCGGCTTTGTTAAGGTCACCAGCCACGAAATAATGGACAGCAGCGCCAGACGCATAATCAGCGCCAGCGAGAGCCCGATAAGACGCGCTTTGTCACGCTGCTTTGGCGGCAATTTATCGGCGAGGATCGCGATAAAGACCAGGTTATCGATACCCAGAACAATTTCCAGGACGACGAGCGTGAGTAAACCCACCCAAATTGAGGGATCCATTAATAATTCCATGACAAGCTCCTGCTTAAGGAATGACTAAACGGCGCCCACAACATCTCAAAGGATGCAGGCGGTAACGCAATAAACAAAGTAAGGCTATGGCAAGATATGCCAGATTGACAGGCGCAAAACGGCCAAAGAGTGAAATGACGTCGGTGACGATCCATACAACGGGCTGCTGCCCTATACCCCATTCTAATTAAACGGAAGCTAAACATAACAGAGACAACTGGTTTTTGGCAAAGATTTACCTTCCTTTGCAAAGAGATGTAACCAGGATATTTTACACTTCGAAATTTCTCATTATCGAAAACAAAATTACGGATCTCCATCACACAAAATATTTTTTTCGATATCTAAAATAATTCACGAAAATCATGCGTTTTTCGTTGTAACCCTCATCTGAATCGATTCGCTTGCGGACGGCGATTCAAAAAATACATCTGTCAAATTGATGTGTTGACAATAATAAAGGAGGTAGCAAGTGACCATTGCTATTGTTATAGGCACACATGGTTGGGCTGCAGAGCAGTTACTTAAAACAGCCGAAATGCTGTTAGGCGAGCAGGAAAACGTCGGCTGGATCGATTTCGTTCCAGGCGAAAATGCCGAAACGCTGATCGAAAAGTACAACGCTCAGTTGGCTAAACTCGATACCAGTAAAGGCGTGCTATTTCTCGTTGATACATGGGGAGGCAGTCCGTTTAATGCTGCCAGCCGCATTGTCGTCGATAAAGAGCGCTATGAAGTTATTGCCGGCGTCAACATCCCGATGCTGGTCGAAACGTTTATGGCTCGTGACGACGATCCGAGCTTTGACGAGCTGGTCGCACTGGCGGTAGAAACCGGTCGTGAAGGCGTAAAAGCGCTGAAAGCGAAACCGGTAGAAAAAGCCGCGCCAGCGCCAGTCGCCGCCGCGCCAAAAGCGGCCACGCCGGCAAAACCGATGGGCCCGAATGATTATATGGTTATCGGGCTTGCCCGTATTGATGACCGCCTCATTCACGGTCAGGTCGCTACCCGCTGGACCAAAGAGACCAATGTCAGCCGTATTATTGTTGTGAGCGATGAAGTCGCGGCGGATACCGTACGTAAAACGCTGCTGACGCAAGTTGCGCCGCCGGGCGTTACGGCGCATGTGGTTGACGTCGCGAAGATGATTCGCGTCTACAATAACCCGAAATACGCCGGTGAACGCGTGATGCTTCTGTTTACCAATCCTACCGACGTCGAGCGCATCGTTGAGGGCGGCGTGAAAGTCACTTCCGTGAACATTGGCGGTATGGCCTATCGTCAAGGTAAAACGCAGGTGAACAACGCCGTTTCCGTCGATGAAAAGGATATCGAAGCCTTTAAAAAGCTCAACGAGCGCGGCATCGAGCTTGAGGTGCGTAAAGTTTCCACCGATCCGAAACTGAAAATGATGGATTTAATTGCCAAAGTGGCGAAATAACCGCCGGCATTTAATTAGCTTTCACACTTAAGATAGCAATAGGAGAAGTACAATGGAGATTACCACTCTTCAGATTGTGCTGGTGTTCATCGTCGCATGTATCGCAGGTATGGAGTCGGTACTTGATGAATTTCAGTTCCACCGTCCGCTGATCGCCTGTACCTTAATCGGCGCCGTTCTGGGGGACATGAAAACCGGTATTATCATCGGCGGTACTCTGGAAATGATCGCTCTGGGCTGGATGAACATCGGTGCTGCCGTTGCGCCTGATGCCGCACTGGCGTCCATCATCTCTACCGTTCTGGTCATCGCCGGGCATCAAAGCATTGGCGCCGGTATCGCGCTGGCGATTCCGCTGGCGGCGGCAGGCCAGGTACTGACCATTATCGTTCGTACCATCACCGTGGCATTCCAGCACGCAGCGGACAAGGCGGCTGAAAACGGCAACCTGACGGCGCTCTCCTGGCTGCACGTTTCTTCTCTGTTCCTGCAGGCAATGCGTATCGCTATCCCGGCGGTTATCGTTGCCATCTCCGTAGGCACCAGCGAAGTACAGGGAATGCTGAATGCGATTCCTGAAGTCGTCACAGGCGGTCTGAACATCGCTGGCGGCATGATCGTCGTGGTTGGTTATGCGATGGTTATCAACATGATGCGCGCAGGCTACCTGATGCCGTTCTTCTACCTCGGTTTCGTCACCGCGGCTTTCACAAACTTCAACCTGGTCGCACTGGGTGTCATCGGCGCAGTGATGGCTATTCTTTACATCCAGCTGAGCCCGAAATACAACCGTGTAGCAGGCGCGCCTGCAGCGGCTGCTGGCAATAACGATCTCGACAACGAACTGGACTAACAGGTGAGCGAAATGGTTGATATGACTAAAACTACCACCGAGAAAAAACTCACTCCGAGCGATATTCGCGGCGTATTTCTTCGTTCTAACCTGTTCCAGGGGTCATGGAACTTCGAACGTATGCAAGCGCTGGGCTTCTGCTTCTCTATGGTGCCAGCGATTCGTCGCCTGTATCCGGAGAATAATGACGCGCGTAAACAGGCGATTAAACGTCACCTGGAGTTCTTTAACACTCATCCTTACGTTGCGGCGCCGGTACTGGGCGTGACCCTGGCAATGGAAGAAAAGCGTGCGAACGGCGCAGAGATTGACGATGGCGCTATCAACGGTATCAAAGTCGGTCTGATGGGACCGCTGGCAGGCGTCGGCGACCCTATCTTCTGGGGTACCGTCCGTCCGGTATTCGCGGCGCTGGGCGCAGGTATTGCGATGAGCGGCAGCCTGCTTGGTCCGCTGCTGTTTTTCATCCTGTTTAACCTGGTGCGTCTGGCGACCCGTTATTATGGCGTGGCTTATGGCTACCGCAAAGGCGTCGATATCGTTAAAGATATGGGCGGCGGCTTCCTGCAAAAACTGACTGAGGGGGCGTCAATCCTCGGCCTGTTTGTCATGGGGGCATTGGTTAACAAGTGGACGCATGTGAATATCCCGCTGGTGGTCTCTACCATCACCGGTCAGGATGGTCAGACACGCGTTACCACCGTGCAAACCATTCTCGACCAGCTGATGCCGGGGCTGGTTCCGCTACTGTTGACCTTTGCCTGTATGTGGCTGCTGCGTAAGAAAGTTAACCCGCTGTGGATTATCGTGGGCTTCTTCGTCATCGGTATCGCCGGCTACTCCGTGGGACTGCTGGGCCAATAAGGCTGTTGTACACTACCGGGGCCAAACGGCCCCGTTTTTTTATTTCTCTGGAGGATAAATGACTATCACGGACCTGGTGCTGATTCTCTTTATTGCCGCATTATTGGCTTACGCTCTCTACGATCAGTTCATCATGCCCCGTCGCAATGGCCCCACTCTGCTTTCTATAGCCCTGCTCCGCCGTGGTCGCGTAGACAGTGTTATCTTCGTTGGGCTGGTCGCCATCCTTATTTATAACAACGTAACCAGCCACGGAGCGCAGATGACCACATGGTTATTAAGTGCGCTGGCGTTAATGGGGTTTTATATATTCTGGATCCGCACGCCACGGATCATCTTTAAACAACGTGGCTTTTTCTTCGCCAATGTCTGGATAGAATATAACCGTATTAAAGAGATGAATTTATCGGAGGACGGCGTACTGGTGATGCAATTAGAACAACGACGCTTGCTTATCCGTGTACGCAATATCGACGATCTGGAAAAAATATATAAGCTTCTTATTGAAAATCAATAACCTAAGATATAGCCTCAACTATGTTTTTCGAATTTTATTTCGAATCATAATATAGCTAAGGCTATATTTTCTATTGACCAATTGTTATTTAATTTAACGTTTTATTGATGAAAAAATCTAAATGAAAATCGTTTTCAATTAGAAGGCAAATAATATTTTATCTCTGTTGTTTTATATTCTAAAAATATGTTAATGTTGCGCCGTCAATTGGGGAGTAGCCGATTTCCAGACTCCGGAAATGTACGCGTCAACATACTCGTTGCAAAACGTGGCGCGTACGGACCAGCCGCCGCTGGTCAGGCGAGACCATAGGCGCATCAACTGCTGTGTATTTCGTCACAGAATGGCGACATGCATGTTTGCTGGGGGCAGTGATGTGTTTAATGGATACCCCGGTCAGGACGTTGTCATGCACTTTACTGCTACTGTTCTTCTCGCTTTCGGCATGTCGATGGATGCTTTCGCGGCATCAATTGGCAAAGGCGCCACCCTACATAAACCCAAATTCTCAGAAGCGTTGCGTACCGGCCTTATCTTTGGCGCGGTTGAAACGCTGACCCCGTTAATCGGCTGGGGGCTGGGGATATTGGCGAGTAAATTCGTTCTGGAATGGAACCACTGGATAGCCTTTGTTCTGCTGATCTTTCTGGGCGGACGCATGATCATCGAAGGTATCCGCGGCGGTAGTGATGAAGATGAAACACCGTTACGCCGCCACAGCTTTTGGCTATTAGTCACGACGGCTATCGCGACCAGCCTTGATGCGATGGCGGTTGGCGTCGGTCTGGCGTTTTTGCAGGTAAACATCATCGCAACCGCATTAGCTATCGGTTGCGCCACGCTTATCATGTCCACCCTCGGAATGATGATCGGTCGCTTTATCGGCCCAATGCTGGGTAAGCGTGCTGAAATTCTCGGCGGGGTCGTACTGATAGGAATTGGCGTCCAGATCCTCTGGACGCATTTTCACGGTTAACGGTTACGCTGCCAGAGATGAAGGTTGAAATCCGTCTGGCAGCTAAGTCCGGTGCTGGCGGCCAGTTGTTCCCACACTTCTGGCCTGGCGCGCCAGGCAAATGGCGTCATTTGCAACAGTGCTACAGCCGCTTCGGCGGTGAGCTGCATGTGATAAGCAAGGCGGGTACTCTGTTGCAATGTGAATCCGTCGAGCTGCTCGGTATACGGCGCATGTAAACGCACCTCATCATAAATGAGCCCTTTTAGTTCCATCAGATGATGCGGTCCAGGCGTGGCGGTAACGACCCAACCACCAGGTTTCACCACGCGCGCCAATTCCTGCGCCTTACACGGGGCGTAGATTCTGATCACCGCATCCATTGACGCATCGGCAAAGGGCAGTCGATGGCTTGACGCCACACAAAACTTCACCTGCGAATAGCGCTTCGCCGCCGCTTTGATCGCCGTTTTAGCAACGTCCAGTCCAAACGTGGTGACTCCCGGCAACGCCTCGGCAAAAGCATGAGTGTAATACCCCTCGCCGCAGCCGATATCCAGAATCGCCGTGGCCGACTGATCCAGCCGCTCGCGCAACAGGTTAATCACCGCATCGCGCAGCGGCTGATAATGGCCCGCATCAAGAAACGCTCTCCTCGCCTGCATCATTTCGGCGCTGTCGCCCGGATCGCGCGAACGTTTATGCTGTACCGGCAGCAGATTGATGTAGCCCTCTTTCGCCACATCAAACTGATGGCGCTGTGGGCATATAACGCTGTTATTAATCTGCGTAAGCGGCTGATGGCAAAGCGGACAGGTAAACGACATGACAACTCCGGACTGAGGCGCTAAAGGGCGCAAGTGTAACGCGAATTGCGCCCCGGGAAAATCCTTTACGAGCCCGGAACCGCAACGTGGCTGCCATGCATCACCAGAAGGTGATCTGAATCGGCTGGCATACCGTCTGGCTCAACATTTTCCAGCCGCAGCACATCGCCCATGATCTGGCTGAATACGGGCGCAGATACCGCGCCGCCATAATAAGCCCCATTTTGTGGATTATTAATCACCACCACCAGTGCAAACCTGGGGTTACTTGCCGGCGCGACGCCTGCGGTATATGCCACATACTTATCGACGTATTTACCATCATCGCCAATTTTTTTCGCCGTCCCGGTTTTGACCGCAATACGGTAGTCTCTTACTGCGGCTTTTGTTCCGCCGCCGCCAGGCAACGCGACGCTCTCCATCATATGTTCCACCTCGTGCACCAGTTCTTCCGGCATTACCCGCGTGCCGATCACGGGCGGATCAACTTTGGTGATCGATAACGGACGGTAGATACCAAAGCTGCCAATCGTGGCATAAACATGCGCCAGTTGCAGCGGCGTCACCATTAATCCATAGCCAAAAGCGAAGGTAGCGCGATCTAAATCACTCCAGTAACGGCGTTTCGGTAATAACCCGCTGCTCTCTCCGGTGAGACCCAGTCCGGTAGGCACGCCGAAACCAAAGCTTTTATAAGTATCCATTAATTTCTGCACCGGCATCGCCAGAGAAAGGTGAGAAACGCCGGTATCGCTGGATTTTTGCAAAATGCCGGTTAATGTCAGTTCCGGATAGTAACCGACGTCGCGGATACGGTGTCCATCGAGAGTAAAAGGATGGGTATCGATAACGCTGTCCGGCTGCACGATGCCCTGCTGTAACGCAGTCATAATGACCAATGGCTTCACAGTAGAACCGGGTTCGAAAGTGTCGCTAATCGCGCGGTTACGAAAATCGTCCAACTGCGCGCCTTCACGATTGTTCGGGTTGAAATCCGGGTAGCTCGCCATCGAGAGAATTTCACCCGTTGGGATGTTAATCAATACGGCAGCGCCGGATTCCGCTTTGTTCCAGATGACGGCGTTATCCAGCGCATCTTCGGTAACCGTTTGCAGACGTTCATCAATGCTAAGCTGAAGTTCATGAGCAGGAACCGGATTCACTTCCGTAATGTTCTCAATAACGTGACCAAATTTATCTTTACGCACCAGTCGGGAGCCCGGTTTTCCCGTCAGTTGCGCGTTAAAGCTTTTTTCAATACCTTCTATTCCCTGCCCGTCGATATTGGTAAAGCCGATCAAATTGGCCGCTACGTGTCCGGCAGGGTAAAAACGGCGCGACTCTTCCCGCAGGTTAATACCCGGTAGATTCAGTTTATCTATCCATTCGGCTTGCTGGGGTGAAACCTGGCGCGCAAGGTAGATAAAACGGCCTGCCGGGTTACTGTTTACCCGTTCCGCAAGCGTACTGAGCGACAGATGTAAGGCGCTGGCCAGCGCCTGCCAGCGCTCATTGTAGCCAACGCCGCCTTTGCTTATGATAGTCTTCGGATCGGCCCAGACAGCATTAACCGGAACGCTCACCGCTAAGGGTCGCCCTTCTCTGTCGGTGATCATGCCGCGTGGAGAGGCTGTGGTCACTTCACGAAGCGAGCGCATATCTTCTTGTTTCACCAGTTTCGACGGCGTAACAATTTGCAGCCATGCCACCCGCCCTAACAACAATGCCATACTGAGCAGAATGGCAGTGCAAAGTAGTGCAAAACGTATGGGCGTAAAATTACGGGTATCGCCGTCGCTTTTCTTTTTCACCTGATCTCCAGCCGAATCATTTTTCAGGTGATTGATTTAACGGGAAACGGACGGAAAAACCAGAAAAAACAATGCTAATAACATCGCGCCTTTGCAACAAATCGCTAACGAGAGCGCATCCAGACACATTTTGAAGGATATTGAATTAAAAAGCCCCGCTTTTAGCGAGGCTTTATATCTGAGGCTGACGCGACAAACGCATCAAATCAGTGGTGTCAATCAGATAGCTGTTACGTTAACAGCAGCCGGACCTTTCTGGCCGTCCTGAATTTCGAACTCAACGTTCTGGCCTTCAGCCAGAGTTTTGAAACCATTGCCCTGGATAGCGGAGAAGTGTACGAACACATCTTTGCTGCCGTCAGCCGGAGTAATGAAGCCAAAACCTTTGGATTCGTTGAACCACTTAACTTGACCTTTAATCTTTGCCATTTGCAAAATTCCTTAGAGTGTTTTCTTTGCCCGTAGGCATAACATAGATAAAACTGAGACATTACTGCTTGAGGCACTAATATAAGGTTCGGCAGAGAAGCGGTATTCAACGTCAACGTGTTTACTCAGGACTTCTTTACTGAAAATGCCACACATAAACAGAACTGTACCTCGTTTAACCCAAAGCCTGTTATCACATACAACGTTAATTATGGCAAGCCATTTTTAAACGTGTCTCGATCCGTCGCACAAATTACGAGAACCTTCACAAATTGACAGCACGTTTATGCAACAAAGTTGCGAAAGATATATCCTCACGCGCTGACGGACTCCTGACAACGTCACTGCTGAAAAGCCATTTTTCTACCATAGCTCAATAACTTCGCTTCTTCCAGTGCATCAAATCACATTTAAAAGCTGTATTTTTCATATCACTTTCTATGCTGAGTTATGCATAAATTGTCACAATGATAAAAAACACCTTTTAATCAAAATAATAGAAAAAAAAAGCGATTTTCGACACCGCTTTTTGTGATGTTCTGCGTCTTTACAGAATGCCTTAAAATAATGAACAAACAATGACAATCCATAAAGAGAGAGAAACGTTTCGCTTTTAATAGAGAATGAGCGGTATCACAAAAATGCCATATGTCCTTTTGTTATACATATAAAACTATGTTGCATATAAAGCCATATATTATGTAAGGCGTTGATGCCGTAGTATCAGTTGCAAACGGCAACGCGGAGAGATCCGACGGGGAAATGGGGCGTATGGCACTGGCGCCATTTGCGCCCCGGTAAGCATTATCGTTCTGCAACCAGACGAATGATGTCCTCATCCTCTTTTGGTTCGCTTGCCGCTGTTGCGGGTTCCGCTTCTTTTTCTGGTTCGTTTGCTTCGCAAAGGCGACGTAACAACGCGTTTTGCCGCTTCTGTTGATCCAATAACGCTTCGAGCAGTTCTATCTGCTCGTTGGCACGGGAACTTGCCCGGTTGACAAAGAACCAGAGCACCAGCCCCACCACCAGAACCACCATTGATACTATTAAAGATGCAAGAGAAAACGCACCAGAGTTTAAAACGTCGTTCATTTCACCACCTCAATGTAGAGACGTCATTCTACCACTGCTACACGGGAAGGAAATCTCTGGTGTAAAACGTTTACCAGGGAATAAATTTATTGATGGCGCAAATACCGCTGAAAAATTGTACATCCTGATCGCACATGATATTAAACACCTGCGCCCACAGCAACAGGCATACTACCACCACGATGCCGAGAACGACCCATCGAAATTTTTTCACTCCACTCTCCGATCTTACATCTTATGTCGCTAAATTATCATGAGTTACTTAAACCAGGAGTAACTGTAGCGGCATTATATGTTTTTAGGAATGATTCACTTGTTTCAATCAATGTACACGCTACTCTTATTCTAACTAAAAAAGAAAAGAGGTAGTAATGCGTTTGATCATTCGCGCAATTGTATTGTTTGCCCTGGTGTGGATAGGCCTGCTGATGAGCGGCTATGGCGTCCTGGTGGGAAGTAAAGTGAACGCTGCGGGGCTGGGTTTACAGTGCCATTACCTGACCGCACGCGGCACCAGCACGGCGCAATATCTCCATACCAACAGCGGCATTATTGGCTTTTCCGACTGTCCCATTTTCAGAAAAATCGCCACCGTGGTGGATAATGGCTAAGCGGCAATAAATAATTTCACAGTGAAACTATCGCCAATAATTCCCCTATATTGGCTGTTGTTCATAAGTACTGTTAAATAATATTTTAATAACCGTTAAATAAGCCGACAGATATTATCTACTTTTACGATTTCATCCCACCCGATGTTATAAAAAAAGCAGCTACATTTTTCGTAGCTGCTTTTTTTTAACGTCATGCTAATAACGTTGCTTAGAAGGGATAATCGTTGTAACCCATTTGTTCAGAAATTTTACGCGCGGCGGCGTGTAACATAGCCACATATTCCTGTAGGCGTTCTTCTGAAAAACGCAGCGTCGGGAACGAAATGCTTAACCCTGCGATGACTACGCCAAAACGGTCAAATACCGGTACGCCGATACAACGTAACCCTTCTTCCTGTTCTTCGTTATCTTCACCGTAGCCTTGCGCACGCACTTCATCCAACAGCGGCAACAACGCTTCAGTGCTGGTAATCGTGCGTCCAGTGCTTTGCTTATACTCTACGCCGTCGAGAATCTGCTTAACCTCATCACGGTCGCGCCAGGCCAGAAGCACTTTACCGATGGCCGTACTGTACAGCGGATTACGACGCCCAATACGTGAGTACATCCGCAGATTGTACATAGAGTCAATTTTATGGATATAGACAATGCTGTCTTCATCCAGCGCGCCAAGATGGATAGTTTCTTTTGTCAGACGAGACAGTTCGCGCATCTGAATGTCCGCACTGCGGATGAGATCAACATTTTGCAACGCTCGCGCGCCCAACTCAAACAGCTTTAGCGTCAGAGAGTATTTTTCAGACTCCCCCTCCTGAGCCACGTAGCCCAGCGTTTTCATGGTTTGCAAAAAGCGATAAACGGTGCTTTTCGACATCATGACGCGCTGCGATAGCTCGGTAATCCCTATTTCACGCTCTTCACCCAGCGCCTGCAGAATGCCGAAAACTTTCAGCACAGAAGATACAGAATCAGGCTGCTTATCCAGATCTGCGTTTGCCATTTATCACCTCATTACGAGCGTTTTATAAAATTCAGAACGAGTTTTTATTATAATTTCACGCCAGGTCGCCCGCAATCCATCTTTGCTTACTTCGTTACAAATCTGCGACATAACAACTCAGTATTAATGCTAACATTATTATTCAGCTCATAATTCCCCTTATTACAAAATACTTATGGAAAAAACACGGGCCGATGGCCTGCCCCTCCCGCAGAGATACGGCGCTATCCTGACGATTATTATCGGTATTTCGATGGCGGTTCTGGATGGCGCAATCGCTAATGTCGCGCTGCCAACCATTGCGACTGATTTACATGCCTCCCCTGCCAGCTCTATCTGGATTGTCAATGCGTACCAAATCGCCATTGTCGTCTCACTACTTTCCCTGTCTTTTTTAGGCGACATGTTTGGTTATCGCCGGATCTATAAATGTGGTTTAGTGGTATTTCTGCTTTCATCATTGTTTTGCGCGCTTTCAGACTCGCTGCAGATGCTGACGCTGGCGCGCATCGCGCAGGGATTTGGCGGCGCGGCGCTAATGAGCGTAAACACGGCGCTGATTCGTCTTATCTACCCCCAGCGTCATCTGGGACGAGGCATGG
Organism: Salmonella sp. 741265073_HBA; assembly: GCF_046569105.1. Taxonomy (NCBI): domain Bacteria; kingdom Pseudomonadati; phylum Pseudomonadota; class Gammaproteobacteria; order Enterobacterales; family Enterobacteriaceae; genus Salmonella; species Salmonella sp. 741265073_HBA. The sequence continues at coordinate 376,487 of NZ_JBKFRY010000003.1, forward strand.
GAATTAACTCTTTTATCGTCGCAGTCTCTTCCGCCGCGGGTCCGACGATCGCCGCGGCGATTTTGTCCATCTCATCATGGAAATGGCTGTTTCTGATTAATGTCCCGTTAGGTATCATCGCGTTAATTCTGGCCATACGCTTTTTACCAGCAAACATCGCCCATGACACTAAGCCGCGCTTTGACTTACCGAGCGCGGTAATGAATGCGCTCACATTTGGCCTGCTGATTACCGCATTGAGCGGCTTTGCCCAGGGACAGTCGCTAACGTTGATTGGCGCAGAGCTGCTCGTTCTGGTCGTGGTCGGGTTTTTCTTCGTGCGCCGCCAGCTTTCTTTGCCCGTCCCCTTGTTACCCATCGACTTGTTACGCATTCCGCTTTTTTCACTCTCGATCGGCACGTCAATTTGCTCGTTCTGCGCGCAAATGTTAGCCATGGTCTCGCTACCTTTTTATCTGCAAACCGTGCTGGGCCGTAGCGAAGTAGAAACCGGCCTGTTATTGACGCCCTGGCCGCTGGCAACGATGGTGATGGCGCCGCTGGCGGGACACCTGATAGAACGTCTTCATGCCGGTTTGCTGGGGGCGCTGGGAATGGTGATAATGGCAGCCGGGTTGTTTGCGCTGGTCATGTTGCCAGCCTCCCCCTCCGATCTGAATATTATCTGGCCGATGATCCTTTGCGGCGCAGGGTTTGGCCTGTTCCAGTCGCCGAATAATCACACCATTATCACTTCCGCGCCGCGTGAGCGCAGCGGTGGCGCCAGCGGGATGCTGGGCACGGCGCGACTGTTAGGCCAAAGTACTGGCGCCGCGCTGGTAGCGCTGATGTTGAACCAGTTTGGCGATAGCGGTACGCATCTTTCGCTGCTCGCAGCGGCGATCCTGGCGACTCTCGCGGCGGTAGTGAGCGGTTTACGTATTACGCAACCACGCGTTCAGGCGTAAAAAAAGCGCGTCATTCGACGCGCTTTTCATACTTGCCAGTGGGCTTATTATTTCAGGTACTCGCCGCTACGCAGCGCTTCAATGCGTTTATCCAGCGGTGGGTGCGTCATAAACAGCTCGCTTAACGATTTCGATTTACCGTTAATACAAAACGCCATCATGCTGGTCGCTTCTTGCGGCTCGTAGCTGGTTTTCAGGCGCTGCAACGCGGCAATCATTTTTTCACGGCCAACCAGCTTCGCCGATCCCGCATCGGCATGAAACTCACGGTAACGGGAGAACCACATGGTGATAATGCTCGCCAGAATACCGAAGACCAGTTCCAGCACCGTCGCAACGGCGAAATAGATTAGCGGATTACCGTTACTTCCTTCGCCCTCATCACGGTTGCCGCCCAGAAAACCAGCGGCAATTTGCGCGATAATGCGCGAAATAAAGATAACGAAGGTGTTAACCACCCCCTGAATCAACGTCATCGTCACCATATCGCCATTGGCAATATGGCTGATTTCATGCGCAATGACGGCTTCCGCTTCGTCAGGGCTCATGTTTTGCAACAAACCGGTGCTCACAGCGACCAATGAGGCGTCACGGCGTGCGCCCGTCGCAAACGCGTTAATGTCCGGCGCATGGTAGATAGCAACCTGCGGCATGGCGATACCGGCCTGGCGCGCTTGCGTTGCTACGGTGTTCATCAACCAGCGTTCTCTTTCATTGCGAGGCTGTTCAATAACTTCCCCTCCTACGGATTTTAACGCCATCCATTTGGACATCAGCAATGAAATAAAAGAACCGCCAAAACCAAACAGCAGCGCCATGATCAGCAAGCCTTGCACGCTGCTCGACTGTATCCCTGTCAGGCTCAGAACCAGCCCGAAAACGACCATCACGGCCAGGTTCGTCAGCAGGAAGAGCGCGATTCGCATCATAATTTTCTTTTAACCTCAATTTAACAAAGCGCACTATGCGATTACCCACATCGTATGGGTCTTATGGCTATTTTCAAGCATCACCAGGCGGTAAGTCACGAGAAAAACACAACTTTACATTTTGTAGCATTATCCTGACGACTTCTGCGCTTGTTAAAAAAAACAGGCACAATTTTTTGTGCCTGTTTAGCGTTACTTATTGGCAGCCGCCTGCTCCGCTGGTTTTTCTTTTTCAAGATGCGCCAGATCCAGAGCAATCTTCACCGTTTCATCGAGGTACGGGTCCGGCTCCTGGTAATCCTTTGGCAGATCGTCCAGTTTCTTCAGCAACGGTTTACCCTCACGTTTAAACCGATCGTTAATACGCGCCAGACGCAGAGCGTCTTCTTCATTGTTCTCTTTCTCACGCTGCGCATAATTCAGAGAGACAATGTTGCGCTTATCCTTCATGGCATTGAAACGTGCGATATCCTTCATGATGTACTGGAACTCAGGATCTTTGGCGATACGCGCGTTGTGTTCTTTCAATAATTCCGGGCCAAACGGGGCCAAATCATCCGATTTCACGTACTTCGCCGCATCAATGCTATCCCACGGCAAGGCGTTATCTTCAAATTTTTCTCCGGTTTCCGTCTCTTCATTGCCAGTCGGCATGATGATATCCGGCGTGACCCCTTTACGCTGCGTACTACCGCCGTTGACACGGTAAAACTTCTGAATGGTGTACTGCACCGAACCCAGCGCAGGCCATTCCGGGCGAAGCATCTGATCGTAAATTCGGTTTAGCGAACGATATTGTTGTACCGTCCCTTTACCGAAGGTCGGCTCACCGACAATCAGCGCGCGCCCATAATCCTGCATCGCGGCAGCAAAGATTTCCGATGCCGAGGCACTGAAACGATCGACCAGCACCACCAGCGGGCCTTTGTAGTAGACCACGCCGTCGGTGTCGCTATCCTCACGCACTTTGCCGTTATTGTCGCGCACCTGAACTATCGGACCAGAAGGGATAAACAGACCGGAAAGCGAAACGGCTTCCGTCAGCGCCCCGCCGCCGTTTGAACGCAGATCGATAACGATGCTGCTAACGTTCTGTTTTTCCAGCTTCTGAAGCTGAACTTTGACATCATCGGTCAAGCCAACATAGAAGCCTGGAATATCCAGTACGCCAACTTTTTCCTTGCCGACGGTTTTCACCGACATTTTAACCGCGCGATCTTCAAGACGAATCCGTTCACGCGTCAGCGTGATAATACGCGTTTTCGTCCCTTTACCAGCCGGCAGTATTTCCAGTCGGACCTTGCTGCCTTTTGGCCCTTTGATCAGCGCCACCACATCGTCAAGACGCCAGCCAATGACGTCGACCATCGGTTTTCCGGCCTGCCCTACGCCAACGATACGATCGCCGACGCTAATTGACTTACTCTTCGCTGCCGGGCCGCCGGCGACCAATGAGTTAATGACAGTATAATCGTCATCCATTTGCAGCACCGCGCCGATACCTTCCAGAGACAGGCTCATTTCGGTATTAAACTGCTCGGTATTGCGGGGAGAAAGATAATTCGTATGCGGGTCGATTTCACGCGCAAAAGCGGTCATCGCCAGCGAGAACACATCTTCACTGTTGGTCTGCGCCAGGCGACGAATAGCGAATTTGTAGCGACGCGTCAGCGTTTCGCGAATTTCTTTGTCGCTCTTGCCGGTGAGTTTCAGACTGAGCTCATCGAATTTCACTTTACCATCCCACAGCGCATTTAGCTCAGCCTCATCTTTCGGCCAGGGCGCTTTACTGCGGTCCAGGTTAAACGTATCGTTTCCGGTGAAATCCATTGGCCGCTCCAGCACTTTTAGCGCGTACTGGTAACGTTCAAACCGGCGCTTTTGCGCCAGGTTATAAAGATCGTAAAAAACATCCAGCTTACCCGTGCGCAGCTCATCGCCCAACACGGTTTTCTTTTTCGCAAACTGCTCGACATCGCTCGCCAACAAAACGTTGTGGCTATAGTCGAGAAGATTCAGATAGCGATCAAAAATCTTTGCCGAAAATGCCTCATCCAGATCGAACTGGCGATAGTGGGAGCGGGTAAAACGCGACGTTACTCGCTCGCTCACCGTCGCATGTTGCGTCTCTTCCTTTAGTACGGGAATTTGATCGGCACGCGTAATATCTTCCACGGCGAAGGACTGGCCTGCTAATGCAAGCAGGCCAGCTAACGCGGTAAGCCTAAAAAAAGTGTTCATGCCAGGCCTGGCCTCCGTTTCAGAACACCAGGTGTTCTGCGCGTACAATCAAAGACATACCCGAATTCAGCTGTACACGGACACCATCTTTGGTGATTTCTAATACGGTGGCATCCATCGCATTATTACCCGCTTTCACCTTGAGGGACTGCCCTACGGTCAATACTGAAATATCAGAAACCGGCGTGTGCTTCTCTTCGCGAGGCGCACGCGGCGCTTTCGTCGTCGGTTTATCAGCGCGAGGTTTACGTTCAGCGCCTTCTTTACGACGCGCTACCGGGCGAGGTTTACGCTCGCGTCGCGGCGCGTCTTCTTTTTCGCCAGCCGCCGCGGCAGCTTCGCGTTTTTTCGCTTGCTGCTCTGCGCGCTGCGCCTGAACACGGGCTTTGGCTTCTTCAAGCTGCTTACGCGCATGTTCGACATGCTGTTCTTCCAGCTCGCCGCACGGATTGCCATCAAGGTCGACGCGCGTTGCGCCCGGCTTAACGCCGTACAGGTAACGCCAGCTTGAAGTATAAAGACGTAAAGCGGAACGAAGTTGCGTTTTGCTGAGGTTCATTTCGCCCCCAACTCGCTCTACCAGATCCTGAAAAATACCAATTTTCAGCGGGCGAGCTTCGCCTTCCGCACTAAAACAGTGAGGAAAACGCTCGGCCAGAAACGCGATAACTTCTTTACTGCTATTCAACTTAGGTTGATTTTCCATGAAATTTCCTGATTACAACGGACGTAGCCAACAAGCAGCAGGCATGAACAGGCGTCATTATAATGACGCCATCAGTAATTGCTACGTTATCCGTTGATTATCCTGCGACGCTCGCAAAGAATTTTTTGTAATCCGTCGTTGCAAGCACGGTTTCAAGCTGTGCGACCAGCGTACGCAGGCCGTGTTCATCTTCTTCGGTAAAACGGCCAAACGCCGTGCTATCTATATCCAGCACACCGATAATCCGTTCACCAACCGTGACAGGCAGCACAATTTCGGCGTTGCTGGCGGCATCACAGGCAATATGGCCGTCAAACGCATGAACATCATCAATACGTTGAACCTTATTCTGCGCTACCGCTGCGCCGCACACGCCGCGACCAACCGGAATCCGCACACAGGCGATTCGCCCCTGAAACGGCCCCAACACCAGCGTATCGCCTTCGAGGAGATAAAATCCTGCCCAGTTCACCTCGGTAAGACGTTCGAACAGTAACGCGCTGGTATTCGCCAGCGTGGCCAGAAAGCTGGTTTCACCTGCCATTAACGACTGAAAATCGCGGTTTAACGCCGCGTATAGTTCTGTTTTGCTCATTATATAATCACTTCGTGGTCTTACTCCTAAACACAGGCTATTAAAATAAGCATTAAATGCGTTCTTGCTCAAGATTATTCCTGTCATGAGTTAAGATTACATTATTCTAACACTTTGATTCACGATACATGGCTCTGAACACCTCACACGTCACGCCAACAAAAAAGCTAACGATCAGGTCAATTAGCGAAGCGCTGCCGCGCAGCCACTATCAGCGCTGCCCTGAATGCGACATGCTGTTCAGCTTGCCGGAGATGAGCGCTCATCAAAGCGCTTATTGTCCTCGTTGCCAGGCCAAAATTCGCGATGGGCGCGACTGGTCGCTGACGCGGCTGACCGCGATGGCGGTAACCATGCTGCTATTGATGCCGTTTGCCTGGAGCGAACCGTTACTCCATATCTACCTGTTGGGCGTACGCATTGATGCCAATGTGATGCACGGCATCTGGCAAATGACGCAGCAGGGCGATCCGTTAACCGCCGCAATGGTGCTCTTTTGCGTGGTGGGCGCGCCGCTTATTCTGGTTTTTTCAATTGCTTATCTGTGGTTTGGCAGCCTTCTCGGCATGAATCTGCGTCCAGTCCTGCTGATGCTGGAAAAACTGAAAGAGTGGGTGATGCTGGACATCTATCTGGTCGGTATTGGCGTTGCCTCTATCAAAGTGCAGGACTATGCCTTTCTGCAGCCGGGCATCGGGCTTTTAGCATTCGTCTCGTTGGTGGTTCTTAGCATTCTGACTATGATTCATCTGAATGTGGAGCAACTATGGGAACGATTTTATCCGCAGCGCCCTGCTCAACGTGCGGACGAAAGATTGCGCGTCTGTCTTGGCTGCCACTTTAGCGGTTATCCGGATGCGAAAGGACGCTGCCCGCGTTGTCATATTCCGCTACGGCTACGCAGAAAACAGAGCATACAAAAGTGTTGGGCGGCCTTGCTGGCGTCTATTGTCTTTTTGCTGCCGGCAAACCTGCTGCCTATCTCGGTAATCTACATTAATGGCGGGCGTCAGGAAGATACTATCCTGTCTGGCATTATGTCGCTTGCCAGCAGCAATATCGCCGTCGCCGCCGTCGTTTTTATCGCCAGTATTTTGGTGCCGTTTACCAAAGTCATCGTGATGTTTACGCTACTGTTGAGTATCCATTTTAAATGCGAACAGGGACTGCGGACGCGAATTCTGTTGCTGCGTCTGGTGACATGGATAGGCCGCTGGTCGATGCTGGATCTTTTCGTTATCTCGTTAACCATGTCTCTGATTAATCGCGATCAGATTCTGGCTTTTACTATGGGACCGGCTGCGTTTTATTTCGGCGCAGCGGTAATTTTGACTATTCTTGCAGTGGAATGGCTGGATAGCCGCTTACTTTGGGATGCACATGAGTCAGGAAACGCCCGCTTCGAAGACTGAAGCGCAAATTAAAACCAAACGCCGTATTTCACCTTTCTGGCTGCTACCGCTTATCGCGCTAATGATCGCAGGGTGGCTAGTATGGGATAGCTACCAGGATCGCGGCAATAGCGTGACTATCGATTTTATGTCGGCGGACGGTATCGTACCAGGCCGGACTCCCGTTCGTTATCAGGGAGTAGAAGTCGGCACCGTGGAAGATGTCAGCCTGAGCAAAGATCTGCGCAAAATTGAAGTTCGCGTCAGTATCAAATCAGATATGGAAGATGCGTTGCGCGAAGAGACGCAATTCTGGCTGGTGACGCCCAAAGCCTCGCTGGCGGGCGTTTCCGGCCTGGATGCGTTGGTCGGCGGGAATTACATCGGTATGATGCCAGGTAAAGGCAAGCCCAGAGATCATTTCGTCGCCCTGGATACTCAGCCTAAATACCGGCTTAGCAACGGCGATCTGATGATTCATCTCAATGCGCCGGATCTCGGTTCGCTTAATAGCGGTTCACTGGTCTATTTCCGTAAAATCCCTGTCGGACGGGTGTATGACTATTCGATTAACCCTAACAAACAAGGCGTGACGATTGACGTTCTAATTGAGCGACGGTTTACCGATCTGGTGAAAAAAGGCAGCCGTTTCTGGAATGTCTCCGGCATTGACGCCGATCTAAGCCTGAGCGGCGCGAAGGTGAAACTGGAAAGCCTCGCGGCCCTGGTCAATGGCGCGATTGCGTTTGACTCGCCGGACAATTCCAAACCCGCCGCCCAGGATGACACGTTCGGCTTATATAAAGATTTAGCCCACAGCCAACGAGGGGTAATCGTTAAACTTGAGCTGCCCAGCGGAGACGGTCTGAAGGCGGAATCTACGCCGCTCATGTACCAGGGACTGGAGGTGGGTGAGCTTTCTAAACTGACGCTCAACCCTGGCGGTAAAGTCACCGGAGAGATGACCGTCGATCCCAGCGTTGTTCCGCTGATGCGGGAAAATACGCGTATTGAGTTACGCAATCCCAAACTGTCGCTGAGCGACGCGAATATCAGTTCGTTGTTAACCGGAAAAACCTTCGAGCTGGTGCCGGGCGACGGCGAACCGCGCAGTGAATTTGTGGTGGTGCCGGGTGAAAAGGCCCTGCTGCATGAGGCGAATGCCTTAACCCTGACGCTGACGGCCCCGGAAAGTTACGGCATCGAACCGGGCCAGCCGTTAATTTTACATGGTGTAAAAATTGGCCAGGTCATTGAGCGCAACTTATCCAGTAAAGGCGTGTCATTCACCGTCGCGATTGAACCGCAGCACCGGGATTTGGTACAGGGCGACAGTAAATTCGTGGTCAACAGCCGGGTGGATGTCAAAGTCGGCCTTGACGGCGTAGAGTTCCTCGGCGCCAGCGCCAGCGAGTGGATTGACGGCGGAATTCGTATTTTACCCGGTACGAGCGGGAAGATGAAATCCACCTACCCGCTCTATGCTAACCTGGAAAAAGCGCTGGAAAATAGCCTTAGTGACTTACCGACTACCACCCTGACGCTGACGGCCGAAACGTTGCCGGATGTCCAGGCAGGTTCCGTCGTGCTGTATCGAAAATTTGAAGTAGGCGAAGTCATCACCGTTCGCCCACGCGCCAATACCTTTGACATCGACCTGCATATTAAGCCGGAGTATCGCCACCTGTTAACCAGCAATAGCGTGTTCTGGGCGGAAGGCGGCGCGAAGGTGCAACTTAACGGCAGCGGCCTAACGGTACAGGCCTCGCCACTCTCCCGCGCGCTGAAAGGGGCCATTAGTTTTGATAACCTGAGCGGCGCCAGCGCCAGTCGGCGCAAAGGCGATAAACGCATTCTTTATGCTTCAGAAACTTCCGCCCGCGCGGTAGGCGGACAAATTACGCTGCACGCGTTCGACGCCGGAAAGCTGGCGGAAGGGATGCCCATTCGTTACCTCGGTATTGATATCGGTCAGATCCAGACGCTGGAATTGATCACCGCACGTAATGAAGTGCAGGCAAAAGCCGTACTTTATCCGGAGTACGTACAGACATTTGCCCGCGCCGGGACACGTTTTTCCGTTATTACGCCACAAATTTCCGCGGCGGGTGTCGAGCATCTGGATACAATTCTCCAACCCTATATTAACGTTGAGCCAGGACGCGGCGCGGCGCGGCGCGACTTTGAACTGCAGGAAGCCACGATTACCGACTCACGCTATCTGGATGGGTTAAGCATCGTCGTGGAGGCGCCAGAAGCAGGCTCGCTTAATATTGGCACCCCCGTCCTGTTCCGCGGTATCGAAGTGGGAACCGTCACCGGAATGTCCCTGGGGTCGCTCTCCGATCGCGTGATGATCACCTTGCGCATCAGTAAGCGTTACCAATATCTGGTGCGTAATAACTCCGTATTCTGGCTTGCCTCCGGCTATAGTCTCGACTTTGGTCTGACAGGCGGCGTGGTGAAAACGGGGACATTTAATCAGTTCATCCGTGGCGGTATCGCCTTCGCTACTCCACCAGGTACGCCGCTGGCGCCAAAAGCGCAAGCCGGTAAGCATTTCCTGTTACAAGAGAGCGAACCGAAAGAGTGGCGTGAATGGGGCACCGCTCTGCCACGTTAAACACCCGGCTCCGGCGTACTCGCGCCGGAGCGTTTTATGCTACACTGCGCGCCTGTTTTTTTGCCGGCGATACACCTGTGGCTCAACACGCTGTCTATTTTCCTGACGCTTTTCTGACGCAAATGCGTGAAGCAATGCCTTCCACGCTCTCTTTTGATGAATTTATTTCGGCCTGCCAACGCCCGTTGCGCCGTAGTATACGCATCAATACGCTTAAAATATCCGTGGCTGATTTCCTTGCCCTAATCGCGCCCTACGGCTGGTCGCTCACGCCAATTCCGTGGTGTCATGAAGGATTCTGGATCGAGCGCGATGATGAAGATGCATTGCCGCTTGGCAGTACCGCTGAGCATTTAAGCGGCCTGTTTTACATTCAGGAGGCCAGTTCGATGCTGCCGGTCGCGGCCCTGTTCGCCGATGATAATCATCCGCAGCGGGTCATGGATATGGCAGCGGCGCCTGGCTCCAAAACCACGCAGATCGCTGCCCGCATGGGGAACCGCGGCGCCATTCTGGCCAACGAATTTTCGGCCAGCCGCGTCAAAGTTCTGCACGCTAATATCAGCCGATGTGGAATCGCCAATACCGCACTGACGCATTTCGATGGCCGCGTATTTGGCGCTGCGTTACCGGAGATGTTTGACGCTATCCTGCTGGATGCGCCCTGCTCTGGCGAAGGCGTAGTACGTAAAGATCCTGATGCGCTAAAAAACTGGTCGCCAGAAAGCAATCTGGATATCGCTGCGACACAGCGGGAATTGCTCGACAGCGCTTTTCATGCTTTACGACCCGGCGGCACGCTGGTCTACTCCACCTGCACGTTAAATCGCCAGGAAAACGAAGAGGTCTGCCTCTGGCTGCAAGAGACCTACGCCGACGCCGTTGAATTTTTGCCGCTGGGTGATCTGTTTCCTGACGCTGACCGCGCCCTCACCCCGGAAGGCTTCCTGCACGTCTTCCCGCAAATTTACGACTGCGAAGGATTCTTTGTCGCACGTCTGCGTAAAATGTCATCCCTTCCAGCCATGCCCGCGCCGGGGTATAAAGTGGGGGCATTTCCTTTTACCCCCCTCAAAGGCCGCGAAGCATTACACGTTACCCAGGCGGCCAACGCCGTCGGACTGCTATGGGATGAAAATCTCCATCTTTGGCAGCGTGATAAAGAGGTCTGGCTGTTCCCGGCAGAGATTGAATCACTGATCGGAAAAGTCCGTTTTTCCCGGCTCGGCATTAAGCTGGCCGAAAGTCATAATAAAGGCTATCGCTGGCAACATGAGGCGACGATAGCCCTTGCCTGTCCGGCTCATGCTCACGCGTTCGAACTTTCTGCGCAAGAGGCGGAGGAGTGGTATCGCGGTCGGGATATTTATCCGCAAACACCTCCTGCCGCTGATGATGTCCTGGTGACGTTCCAGCATCAGCCGCTTGGTCTGGCAAAACGTATCGGCGCCAGAATAAAGAACAGTTACCCGCGTGAACTGGTACGTGATGGCAAACTCTTTACTGGTAATAGTTAAAAGGCGCACAAAAAAACCGCACTTTTTGACTGGCGCTTTTGCGTACGTTGACTACGCTGAAAAATGGACGGCTAAACTGGTCGTACCACAATTAGCGTATTAACGGAGAGCACGATGATGAAAACCAGTGTGCGCATTGGCGCTTTTGAAATCGACGATGCCGAATTACATGGCGAATCACCGGGGGAGCGAACGTTAACTATCCCCTGTAAATCCGATCCGGATTTATGTATGCAACTGGACGCCTGGGATGCCGAAACCAGCGTTCCCGCCATTCTCAACGGGGAACATTCCGTTTTGTTCCGTAATCATTACGATCCTAAATCTGATGCCTGGGTCATGCGTCTTGCCTGACTCAAAAAGAACCCGTCGCCAGGCGGGTTATTTATTCTTCCTTTTCTCATTTCCCCCCTGCGCTAACCTCTCCTACACTATCGTGTAAAGTAGTTAACATTGAGGATGTAATGTTCGCGCTGGTACTTTTTGTATGTTACCTGGATGGAGGATGCGAGGATATTGTCGTGGACATCTACGATACCGAGCAGCAATGTCTTTATTCGATGGACGATCAACGGATTCGCCATGGCGGCTGTTTTCCGGTAGAGGATTTTATCGACGGCTTCTGGCGACCTGCGCAGCAATATAGCGATTTTTAACCCTGGTCGCTGATACCGCTATTGTATCCGCGCTAACGTCAATTGCCCGCCAAATACCGCGCCTGTATCAATATAGTGTACGTTGGCAAAATCCATGCGCCGGCGCAACGGCGTATGGCCAAACCAAAAATGATCGGCTCCGCTAATCCCGCCACGCTTATTTATGAGCCGTTCGCGGCTCCAGAGAACCTGATGTAAGTCGACCTTTTTTTGCCATTGATAGGTTGACGCTGGATAATCTGCATGAGCGATCACATGCGTGCTATGGCGGCAGCGAACTTCCAGTATCCAGGGCAGCCGCTGACAAAGGATAAAAAGCGCTTCAGCTTGCGCAGCGTGTTCAGCGGTCAGGCGGGTAAACCAGTCGCCACCATTCATCAACCACAGCGTCGACTGCAATGAGGCCCGCGCATCCAGCGCCATTTGTTCATGATTGCCGCGAACCGCCATCATCCAGGACTCACGCAGTAAAGCCAGGCAACCCAGGCTGTCCGGGCCTCTATCAATGAGATCGCCCACAGAAACTAACAAGTCTTGTTGCGGATCAAATCGACACTCACGTAACCTTTTCATTAACATTGAAAAACAGCCGTGAATATCGCCAACCACCCAGACATGCCGCCAATTCTTTGCCTCTATTCGCTGATAAATCTCTTCAGGCCGCATCATGTTTTTCCTGTCGTTCATTACCCAGGACAGATATAAAAAGATAGCGTGTGCAGATTTTTTTGCTTAGTAAGCGTGCGCTGTTGTAAATAGCGAATTTCATCAGTAGCGAGTAAATACTTTGTTATTATCGCAATAAAATATAACTGGCTGCGCCAGGGGAGTGTTATCCCCTGGCGCAGCGAGCTACTCACTATCGCCTGTTCACGTTCAATATTCTCCCTCCTTAAAAGCATGCCAAAAACATAAACCACATATCGACACCACAGGCTTCAGCACACTCTTTAGCTGAGTGAGATGCAAGGCAAACCAGCGCCAATGCAGGTGTCGTTACCGTGGCGACCATCACCCCCACAAACAGGAGCAGCATAATTTTTTTTAAAGGCGGCATAACCTCTCCTGACAGTTAACAGACCATTAATCCTTATCGAGACATCATCCGTGCGCGGGTATCATAGACTTAACAACACGCAGCGTTACAAAAAAAGCTGTCTGGTTATACCGGTATTTAGAGTAATAACAATTATTTTAAGTTTTAAGGATAGCCATTTGATTTTTATATTAAAATAAAGATGACGACGTTTTGTTAAAAGCGTCGCCATAAAAATGAATATATAGTTTCAAAAATCTGCTATTAATTCATATGGTTAATAGCAGTATTGTGTTTGCTATCTTCAGGAGGCATTCTGAAGATACTTATTTGCAATATTTTCTATAGTTAACTGAAATTGTTGTGGCGTCGGCATCGTCCCCTTATTAAACAGCGGCGTAACCTCTTTCATAACGATTTTCTCAGCATACGCTTTAAAAGACACCTGCTGATTATGATTTATAAACATATGCGGATATTTAATACTCGCGGAAGCAATGAGGGGGACGACAAAAGGATTCGCCCCTGCCCCACCTGGAGTAAATACACCATTTTTTATCTCCCCAGGTAGCCCCGCATTCTGCGCAGCCTCTCCTATCTCTTTCAGAAAGGGGGTAATACTGACCCCTTTACTGATGAGTAATTTACAACAGTGATCTTTATTATTACTGTACACGGCTGATAATATGGCTTCGCATGTCTGACGAGCATAGGCCGGATCTTTACTCGCATTACCTTTGATATCCAGACTATTGAGCTTTTGCAGCATAAAATCTTTAACAGTTTTACTGGTTAATACTGCCCTACCCTCAGAAGCGTTCCCACGATGAAAATGGGTAGTCGGTATGTCTGTTTGTTGATGCAGGCTAAAACGATCTGACAGACTCGTCGACAGGCTGATAAAGCTATTTCTAACGGCAGTAATACTTTTTGCAAAAATGTCCTTCTCCGTTGTTTTTTCTTTTACTGGTTCAACGTCACTTCTATGGATTCTGTAGTGCTGGGTGGATAGTGTTATGTTAGTCACGGTAGTTCTCCTTTTAGATAACTATGCATAGCTACACTTTATTTATATTTCTTGCTTTCAAAAAATAGCCACCTTCTCCACAACCATTTTTACTCATTGATCTTTATAAATTTTATTTTTCTAATGAATTTTGTTCTTCTGTCACTTAGCCTGTTTTTTTTCGGCGCAAGGTGATCGACTTTTATCGAGGAACATTTTTATCGGGACAATCCTGAACAGGCAAAACATCACTTCAATTCAACTGCTGCGTCACACTAAACATTCATGAATATTATTATTTATGCTGATGTTGTTACGATTTTGCCCCCATTCGCAGGCTGGCCACCAATTATCCTGCCAGCGAGTTAGCCGCTTTTTCAAAACCTATAAAGTCGCCACGCCAAACCTCTCCGCCACTGTAATCCTTATCTAAACATCAATTAATTAACTGATTTTTATATATTATGACTTTTCATGGCGTTCAGAAAAACTACAAATGAAATGAATTGACTCATCTATTAGTGGTCAAAAAAACGCGCTACGAGAAATAATCAGTAACAATTGCAACACTATTCCAATCATAACGTAAACTATATGATACCAGGCGATTATTATTGCTTTTAGGTGACATCTTTGTATAGCTTCTTTTAAGCAACAATACTCTAACACAACATATAACATTATAACTTACAATAGGTTAACAAATGGAATTACAGCTTATGCTTAACCACTTTTTCGAGCGCGTCAGAAAGGATGCAAATTTCAACGCATTTCTAATCGATCTGGAATATAATAATATCGCTTATTACATCTATTTTGTTGCTACCGGTAATGTGAAAATTATCACTCATGCAGGCCACTTCATTTCTATTAAAAGCAATAGAAAGCTGATTAAAGTCAATTCAACACCAAATACGCAATTAATAAAATTGACTTCAGCCAAACACTTTTCGGGGGAGCATTCCTATGAAACATACTGTACCGATCTGGCAACGGCAGGCGTTTTTAAATGGATTGTTGAATTAAACCAAAAAACTCGACAATACTGGTCGAAAGACAACCAATTATTATATATAGAAAATGTGGTCATGCCGCTTTAACAAGCCAGGGTAATAATAGCGTCAGTCGTGACATTCGGCGTGTTACGACTGCGGGTTATCCATTTAGAGACCATAATGAGAGTCTGACTGCGAGAGTTACCCTATACAGTCCGACCGACGCAGCAACGTTTGACGCGATTCCCGACAACAGCATCTCCTGGTGCAGGAGAAATGATTTTCAAAGCGATATCGACTAAAAGCTCAAAATATTTGCATGCTATTTATATTCTATCTAATTAATACCCTCCAGGAAGTGTGGCATAATTGCAGAATCTGTCAGGATTCCGGGAGCATGCCGGAGCGTAATCGAAAAACCATCTGGAGATGTATGAGCAAGGATGAAATCAGTTATCAAATTCTTTACCGGTACTCTCTGGAAAAGCTGTACAGTACTCTTACCAGAAGAGTAGATAACGTGCTGTCATTCGCCCTCGTTTTTCTCGGGGTCGGCGTCACCATAAACGTCGGGAGTCCCTTTATTCTGGGGCCAGGCATTGTGGGTATCGCCATACTAAAAAGAGTACTCCGCTTCGGCACGCGATCAGCACAGGCCGATCGGCAGTCCCGCGCCTGGCTGAAACTTTTTAATACTCAGCACCGCTTTCCTTCAGATAAGACACTGTTCCTTGCCTTCACATCGCTTGAGCAAGACGCGAGCGAAGTATGGTCCATGCTTATTGGTCCTGCCATCGTCATGACTGAGACCGCCCTCGGAAAAACGCCCATTGAGCCATTGACGGCGGGTGAAAAACTCTGTGCATTTTTGAGTGGCGCGACGAAATCCCAGCCAGCAGATCGCAATTGAACTGTCTTCTAAACGTCTGTGCCAGAAGCGGACGCTGATCATGGTGTTTACAGGCCACCAGTACGATATATTATAAAGCCACCTGATTGCAGCTTTCATAAAACTATGGGTATTCAAATGCAGCAAAGCTATAAACCAGGCTTAATTAAATAATGCCTTTGCGAACCTACTTTAGGAAAGTCCGGTAGCGACATTTGAAGTATATAACCCTGTTTTTCATAAAAAGGGAGAGCCTGGAAGCTAAAGGTATCTACAAGTCCATGAACACAGCCTTTCCGCAAACCTTCTTTTTCGGCCATCTCCATAAGTTTGCTCCCCAGGCCGTTGCTCCTTGCAGATTCACTTACCCAAAGATAGTCGATGCAGAGCCACGGACCTTTTCTGTCAGCAATTAATCCGCCTACCATTTCGCCGCTTTCGTTTCTGCAGTAGACTCCAAGCTGCCCATTTTTACTAAAATCGACGAACTGAGCATTGTAGCTTCTTAACCCGGTTAATAGTTCTTCTTTATCAAATTCAGTAACTTGATGTGTGATTTGAATGTCCATACATATCCAATTGAACAAGTTTGCATTTGGAATATAACGTTATAAATAAGTTAATTAAATGTATCAATAGAAAGTTTATTTTTACTCCTGGGGGCAGGTCACGTCCGCTACTCACTTCAAGCAAACTGTCAGTTGGAGTCTGAGCTGGTACAATTAATGTGCCACTGGTTAGAAATCAATAATACGATTTTATCAGGCTGGTGCTCTGGCCTGTCAGGATTTGAGGTATCCACCCGGTTTACCAGCCCCCTGTATTTGGCACCAGTGGAACCCACTTCCCGATCCAGGATATCCAGTACCCACCGCCGAACCTCTTTCCCCAAAACATATGAGCAACCTCAAGCGCCTTGTCTGGATGATAACCACGGTATGAAGTTTGATAACACGTGGAATCAGGGCGTATGGTTCGCTCTCCGTTCAGCAACTGGACGCCCTTCTCCCCAGCCTTTCAGCGTTGAAGATTTGCCAGCGCTGGGTGAAGAGTGTATGCGAATTATGAAAATCACTTCTGCCGTTTATACTTCGAAAAAGACGTTATCAGAAAGGTGGTTCGCAAGCGCGGAGTTATTAAACCTTTACTTAACGAAATACGCTTTAAGTTGCTTGAATTGCAGCAGAAAGAAAACGACGGCTTGATGATGCTGGACAAATTAAGCGAGCATGGCATCAATGGACTGATACGCCGTCAATAAAAGGAAGGGTGCATGGACGATCCCGTCACATCACCAATCACAACAGAAGAGCACAAAACAACATTTCACAGCGTAAAGGATAAAACACGATGCCATTTTCAATCAAACACATATGTTCAGGCCCAAAAGGACACTACCCAGAAATCTCCGGACCTATACAGAACAAGCCAGTACCGAGGAATTGCACACTGACCTCAACAACATGCGATATACAGAGCTATACAGTATTCAGCAGATGGTCCTGCAGTTATGAAATGCGCCCACCCGGTGCAGAAGAAAGAACCTCACGACTAAAATTCTCAGCAACGGAGCTCTCATGGCTATCTAAAACAATAGAAACAGAGAGGCGCAACACAAAAGAATGAGCCTGTCAGTAATTCTGTGTAACTGTCCAGTTATTAAAGGTGATCGCTCAGGCGGTCACCGAACTCGATAATAAAACGGCTCATCGCCAGCCGCCAGTTCTGGATCGGCCTACTCCATTTTTTTGACGCATCCTCGATCGCCAGATAAATAACTTTTCGTATTGAGTCATCCGTTGGGAACACCTTGCGTTTCTTAATCGCGGCACGGATCACGCAGTTCAGGGATTCGATTGCGTTTGTCGTATAGATGGCCTTGCGGATATCCGGCGGATAACTGAAGAGCGTATTGAGGTTTTCCCGGTGCGCACGCCAGCTTTTGCTGATTTGCGGATATTTATCGTCCCGGACTTTCACGAACGTATCTAGCGCCATCAGAGCCGCCTCTTCGGTCGGGCCTGAGGCCGCTGTTACATATTAATTAAGTGATTTTAACGATTAGAATACGTTATTTTTGATTCTAATAGATTCAATTAGCTATCACTTTCCCTTCCCGTCTTTTGCGTTAAGATGGTCCAGTACTTCCATCAGCTTGGCACTACCGGCGCGCGGCGCGTTATGTAAAATCACAGATTATCCTGCGATCGTGAAAATTCCCCCTGTCGCCGTCGGCGTATTAGCCGCCGCGGGGAGTAGCCAGGTACCTTTCCATGTCAGCCTGGAATGTGAGTCCGGCGCCGTATCCAGCCCCCGTCCAACCATTAGTGCCGCCAATGTCGCGATGGGGTTTGTCGTTAATCAACCAACCGCCGTGGCGGTGGCTCGTCGCCTGGGGATAACCGCATCCGCAGGCGGTCTGTCGTGGCTACTGGACACCCATTATGGCGAACCCGGCGTAGCTTCCGGAGTGGGAATTCGCATCTATAACGATGCCGGTACACCGATTAATCTGTTGCCCGATCGTATCAGGACGGGCATCGGCAACGCCCGAGGCTGGTATGGCTATAAAGATTTAACCACACGGGTATCATCCGGTTCAGTAGAAACCTACAGCGATGATTTTACTGCCTCACTTGAGGCGATCGGCGGACAAACAGTAACAGCAGGAAGCGTTAATGCGCAATTACAGGCATCGCGTCGTAGTGTGTCTGGCATCTATGCTATGTTATAAACTATTTTGCTCTGGTAACCCATTATGTTCTGCGGCTACGTAATGGGTTTTACAAGCTCTCGTGATGAATCTGACTCAGAACAAATTCTTCCAGGTAGCCGTAAGGCCAGGAGAAGTAATTTAGAAGCGGATCACAATTTTGTTAATTGATTAGATTTTATCCCAAATGGCGCCAGTATTAAGGTCGCCATATAAAAACATTCTATTACAACGAGTTATCTCCTCCTGCCTCCGCCCCGGCGCAAAGCTATAGTTTTTTCTATCTCCTTGTGAAACAAACAATTATTCTTGCTATGGCGCTGATTAACAATCGTTCGCGGGCAACGTACATTCAGCGAGTTTCAGAGCTTCCTGACGGAATTCCGCCGGTGCTGTTTCCGGGGCTTCTTACTGGTTGATACAGATCCTGCCTCTTACTTGAGAATTTACTCATTTAGCCGTATGTCCATTATGGGTGGATAAGATCATTTATCATCGTAAGGGTTGAAAGCGATAAGTTAAACTTGCCCTGGCTCAACAAGGGAACCCGACTAATGATGAGCTCTTCATCTTCAAGGCGTTTTATGCCTTCCAGCAAGAATAGATATTAAATCGACAACTGCTGCCACGTCTTGCAGGCGCAGTGGACAATCGTGTGGTAACAGCCTGAGTCATTTCTTATTTTTCTCATTCAGCATAACTGCGTCTTCTGATAGAGAAATTTTTATCTAAACATATAAAAAACACAGTGAAGAAAACGCTACTTTTTTCTAGCTAAAAAGCTAAATTAATTTTTTTATGGAGAGGATCTTATGCGCAAGGTGTCGATATCTATATTATTCATGCTAGTTTCACTGACCTGGGGGACTACATGGTTGGCTATGCGAATTGCCGTTGAAACTATCCCTCCAGTGTTTGCAACCGGAATGAGGTTTATGTTTGCAGCACCTTTTTTAATCATCATTGCATGGTTAAGAAAAAAAACACTGTTGTTTCCTCCCGGACAACGATTATTCCAGCTTGTGATTTGCATCTTTTATTTTTCTATTCCTTTCTCACTAATGATTTATGGTGAAACCTATGTCAACTCTGGGCTTGCCGCCATTATCTTTGCGAATATGCCTGTGGCCGTTTTGATAGCATCGGTTTTGTTTCTAAATGAAAAAGCGAAACTAATGCAGATCGCGGGCTTAACTATCGCAATCACTGCATTGACGGGGATACTTCTTGAAGAAACGAATACAAGTACAGAGAGTCACTGGCAGGGTATCACTGCGCTTATTTCTGCTGTGTTAATCCATGCCATAATATATACACAATGTAAGAAAAGAAGTTGTACTGTCTCTGTTATCACATTTAATGCGCTCCCGTGCCTTTTAGCTGGGTTGATACTTTCTGCGACAGGATGGTTTTTTGAAAGACCACAAGTATCAACCTTCTCAGTACACTCAATATTAGCTACCCTGTATCTCGGGGCTTTTGCCGGAGTTTTTGGTATCCTGTGCTACTTTGCGCTTCAGCAAAAGGCTAATGCCTTCCAGGCTTCGCTTGTATTTCTTATCTTTCCGCTGATTGCGGTAAGTCTGGAAGACTATATTTATGGATATGCTATTTCAACACACTCAATGCTGCTTATTATACCATTAGCTATCGGGATATTTCTTACTCTTGTCGCCAGAAATATCCCTGTAACCAGCAGATGCCGGGATAATTCATCACAGGAATAATCGATTTATAATAACGCAAATAATTCCTGAAGCCTTACTGAGCTCCGGCTAATGCGGGGTGGATAAGCTGGAATACAGACCCGGTAATACACAGCGATTATATTAACAAGCAATGTAATAAAGGAGTTTTTTATGTTCATGTTTCTGCCATTCTTGCTTGCACTGAGCGTGGCAATGGGGGCCATAAACAGAAAGGATAAAGTCAGCTACATTCTGTGGGCCGTTTTACTCATCGTCACTATTTTATCATTCATCCATCATATGACCAATTCGCTGACTTTGTCATTTTAAGGAGTGTGTATGAAAACGCATCATCATCCAACAACATTTGTTCATCTGATTAATCAGATGGGACTCCTTGGGATATGCGTTGCTCTGGTTGTAGCCTTTTATTATCAACTCGTTAGGCATGAGCTGCCTTGTCCAATTTGCTTATTACAGCGGGCTGGCCTTATCATCGCCGGTTTTGGCTTTTTATTTAACCTCTGCTTTGGTCTACGAGGTATACATTACGGGATGGTAATTATTGGCAGTATCCTGACCGGAGTTATGGCATCCCGGCAAATATGTTTGCATATCATGCCCGGTGACACAGGATATGGTTCTGCATTTTTTGGATTACACTTTTATACCTGGGCTCTGATTACGTCAATTCTGATTATTATTGCTGTTGCGGTAACTCTGGCAATCAGTAGCATGAATGTTGCATTTCGTTCATTGAATATTAATCCGGACCTGTTCAGTATTGTCGGTTGGGTATTTCTGTTACTGATTACTGCCAACCTTATTTCAACTGTACTGGAATGTGGCGGAGGGGAATGTGCTGCTAACCCGGTCACATATAAGCTACTGTCGAAACAGGATATTGCCTTTCTGAAAACAGGCCTCCTGACGAGGACAGTTCTCCGGTTATGACGCACTTTTAAAATGACGGATTGGTAAATATATAGCAAGCACCTGTCTTGTAGAAATTGGAGTGGTTATGGGCTAACACGGAAGTTACAGTAACGTTGAAATGGTGCAATAATAGGAATCAAACTTACAACCTTCGCATTACGAATTAGTAGAATCACATTTAACTAACTAAAAGCATGTTGACCAGACTCGCAGACCATTGAATCACGCCACAACCAGTTACTGTCATCTGATGAAAAAGGCTGTGCATAACAGAATCAGGACTGACTGGCATCAGGGTCATGTGCTTCAGCAGCAAATACATAAAATGAAGCAAGATATAAAGAATGAAGGAAAAATCGAGTATGAAAAACGTACAGAATTGTCTGAAGTAACTTCCCTGCAGCATTGACGCCGCAGGGAATCTATTTATGGTGTAACTATATTGAACCAGAACTCAAACTTGTCCATATAGCCCAGCATCTCATCCAGTTTCGCAGCATTACCGGTAACGTTGACTTCTCCTTTATCTTGAGCCTGCTTCAGGGTTTCTTCCTTCAGGATAATTTTATTCAGCGTGTCACGGTTCAGAGTAATCGTGGCATCAGCGTCTTTCGCTTCAGCATTAGCCGTGTGGTTCAGCACGCCATTTTCCAGCTCAAGCTTGTACTTTCCGCCGTCGCTGCCAAGGTCAATATTAAACACCGCCCGGGCATTACCCGCTTTTTCACCGTTGATATGTACAGCCAGGAAATCGAAGAACATTTCAGGGGTCATTGCCCGAACGGTATCCGGACTTGCTGTATTTGGCGTCGGACCTTTAACCACACCGTTACGCAGCTCCTGCGCACCGGTCAGGTAGAAGTTACGCCATGGACCAGATTCAGCCTGATACCCCAATTGTTCCAGCGCATCGGCTTCAAGGTTACGTGCATTCTGGTTATTTGGATCGGCAAACACGACCTTACTCACCACCTGAGCAACCCAACGGTAGTTCCCCTGGTCAAAGTCTGCTTTGGCTTTCTGAAGAATCGCATCGGCACCGCCCATGTATTCAACAAATTTCTTAGCCGCTTCTTCGGGTGGCAGCTCATCAAGGGTTGCCGGATTGCCATCGAACCAACCGAGATACAGCACATACGTTGCTTTTACGTCATGGCTGATGGAGCCGTAATAGCCGCGGTTGGCCCAGGTTTTTGCCAGGCTATCCGGTAGTTTGAAGTTGGCCGCTATTTCGTCGCGAGTCAGACCTTCATTGGCCATACGCAGAGTCTGGTCATTGATATAACGATACAGGTCTCGCTGGCTTTTCAGCAGACCAACAACATTCTCGTTACCCCAGGTCGGCCAGTGGTGCTGGGCCATAATAATTTCAGCTTTGTCACCCCAACGCACTATAGCTTCGTTGATATATTTCGACCACGGCAACGGCTCACGAATTTTTGCGCCGCGTAGCGAGTAAGTGTTATGCAGGGTGTGAGTGACGTCCTCTGCGGCTTCGATGAGTTTCTTCTCTTCGATGAACCACAGCATTTCCGAAGGGGCTTCCGAACCAGGGGCCAGCATAAAGTCGTAAGTCAGGCCATCAATCACTTCTTTCTGGCCGTCTTTATCGATGATATTAGTGGGCGCAATCAGTGTCACCGTCCCCGCAGAGGTGGTCGTCCCCAGTCCGGCGCCAACCTGGCCGGAGGCATCTGGTTTCAGGAGGTTGCCATACATATAGCTGGCACGGCGGCTCATCACGTTGCCGGCCATAATATTCTCGGCTACTGCTGCCTCCATAAAGCCAGCAGGCGCATACACTTTCACCTTGCCGGATTTCACGTCCGCTTCATCGACAACGCCACGCACACCGCCATAGTGGTCAACATGGCTATGAGTATAAATGATGGCGACAACAGGCTTATTGCCACGGTTTTTGAAATACAAATCCATACCGGCTTTGGCTGTTTCCGCAGAAACCAGCGGATCGACAACCGTAATCCCCTCTTTACCTTCGATAATCGTCATATTGGATAAATCAAGGTTACGAATCTGGTAGACGCCGTCTGTTACTTCAAACAAGCCACTGATATTGATTAGTTGGGACTGACGCCACAGACTAGGGTTAACAGTGTCAGGAGATTTTTCCCCTTCTTTTATGAAAGCGTACTGCTGTGGATTCCAGATGACATTCCCTTGCTCTCCCTTAATCACCTCTTCAGGTAAACCAGCGATAAAGCCTTTATGGGCATTCGTGAAATCGGTGTTATCAGAGAAAGGAAGTTGGTTATAAAGCGCATTGTTAGCTTGCTTGGTTGAAGCAGTGGCACCTTTTGGGGCTTCCTGTGCAAATAAAGGTGTCAGCGCAGTGGAAGAGAGTAGCCCCGCCAGCGCAAAACTTTTAACGATCAACTTAAGCCTCATTTGTACCCCTCATGTAAAAATATTCTGTATCACTCAGTCTGGTCGATTAATTATCTGTTAATTCAAACAATTAAAGTTATTGCTGACCATTTTCTCTCTTTTAAATATAACCAAAACGTTACATTTCGCTATTTATGGATACAAATAAATCGTGTTTTACGTCTGCCAGTTACATCCTCTTTTAGTAAGTGGGGTAAGCTCGCTTCCAGTTTCCGGGAGACACTATAATTCTCCCCCCTACTACAGGAATTGTGACTATAAGTTCGTCACTGTGGAGCAAAAATCATCTCATCAGCCAAAAATGCAGCCTGGCCTGATAGCTTTTCCATTTTTCACCGTGAAGTATCTCCGCACTACACTGGATAGTAATTATTCATAATATGAGGCGATTAAGGATGGGGCAGGATTCGGACGACTGGCGCCGTACCTCCAGTGCTGGAAGGGTATGGCAGGATCATAAAGATATGGTCAGGCAAGCGCTACGTGTAAGTATTCCGTGGTTCACATTTGTGAATATCAGCTTTGCGCTTATCATTTTATTTCGCCACATACTCATCAGTGACTTTGACAAGTCGATCAGTGCACAGACTGGAATACTGCCTTTAATAGACGATATTATGGGCAGTATTATTGTTTTTTCGTTCCTGATACTCCTTTTCATTTACCGCCTTCCGACCAGATTTACTCCTCTTTGTCTGGTGATGCTGCTGATTCTCAGTCTGATGTGGAGCTATTGTAGCTACTGTTTTATTGTCTGGTGGCAGCTGCCTTTTGCCTGGCCTCTCAGTGTCATCCTTATGCTTACCGCGCTGGCTGCGCTTTATTACCATCTGCTAGCGTTGCTACTTTTCATCGTCCCGTTATGGCTGACCGCCCTACTGGCCAGTGTGCAGCTTAACCAGTATGTGAATATCCGGTTTTTATTAGTCTGGCTTACTCTTACCGCCATACTCATTTATGGTCGCTTTATCCTGCAGCGCTGGTTTGATGAAGCCTGGTTGCGTTACCAGGAAAACCGGATGCTTATCGCGCGTCTCGACGTTATGGCTCACCAGGATGCACTGACCGGGACCGCTAATCGACGTTCAATGGAAAGTTTTCTTGGGGATGCTCTCCGCCAGACGGAGCCGTTTGCACTGATCATGCTCGATGTGGACTATTTCAAAAACTATAACGACCATTATGGTCACCAGGCTGGCGATGCCTGTCTGGCAAAGGTGGCCTGTGTAGTGAAGAGGTCGATTCGTACTCCGGCAGACCTGGTGGCACGTTACGGGGGCGAGGAGTTTGTCGTTGTGCTGCCTTCTTCGTCGCTGAATGAAGCAGCACTGGTTGCTCAACGTATTCAGACAAACCTGCGTGAAACCGCACTGCCGCATGCAGCATCTGCGGTTAGCGAAACGGTCACCGTCAGCATGGGCATCACCCTTTCCACAGCCGGTGACACTGTTACCGGCATTATTGCCAGAGCGGACGAGGCCCTTTATCGGGCTAAACAACAGGGACGTAATCGTTGGGTAAAGTAAAACCAGTTGCCCGGTGTTTGATACAGATGATCACCTTGCCATACTCAGATAATTAAAACTGAATATTTGGAAGCAAAAAAGAGAGTCGGACTCACGGAACCTTTGCGCTGGTACAGCCTGAATATCAGATAAAATTATGTCCAGCCGCAGACAACCAGTTGACAGTGGAATATTCCTGGTGTTGTGAACAAGGCGACATTCACAACACGACTGTGCTCACGGAATTCAAATGCCGAACGGGTGATTACGATATTCACTACCTCTGCAAAGTTATATTATTCGATTTTCATGCAGATTTCGCCTCCCGGTAATGTCCCGGATAAAATGCCAGTACCCTTTGCATCGTCACGCTGTTCCGGCACTCCGTACAGATAACGTTTCTGGTCCGGTCGTAGGAACTCACGACACCTTCCGGCGTTTTCAGAAAGCGGGTAATCCTGGCATCCTCACGTTTCTGCTTCCAAAGCAGGAAAGCCTGTTCCGAAGGAAAAATACCGCTTCTCCCGGCCTGATACAGATCCCCACAACTTTCCGCCTTTTCCAGGTAGTGGCGGGCTGTAAAAATGGTTAACCCTGTTATCTTCCGCAGCTCTCCAAACGTCATCCGACCGTGTGTTCGTATCAGTTCCGTCAGGCGCTTCTGTATTTCAGCTTTCTGCGCCGGTGTGTAATTTCTGCTCATAAGTCCCCCCCTGTTAAAGCCTTCCCGCCGCCTTACGCCGTCTGAATTCTTCCATCATCAGTTGTGCCGGGGTTGGCCCTGCCGGATGGCGCGGCGCTGTAAGTTGACGGCGTACCGGCGGTAGCCACAACGGAAATCCGAAAAGTTCTGGCGCTGGGTGACTGTGACACCATGAGTTTTGTCAGCGCCATCGTTCAGTGTACCCAGCTTGGGCTGGAACCCGGCGGCGCGCTCGGTCATGCCTATCATACCGGGCAGTCGTCAAACCTCCGGGATCGCGCATCGTCAACGATGCAGGTGATCGTGAACAAGATATAGTTTTCCACAGTTCGTACAGGATAGGCCTCCTTATTGCTGCCTTCGCAGTGACAGTAACTGTCCCTGTGTTTTCACATCCTAACCTACCATGTCCCCGATAAGTTAAGTATATGAGCGTAGAGGAGCTTTTCGACCATGGGCACAACCTCTAAATCTGAAGGGAGTTCATCAATAGATACAATAATGAACGTTTCTTTAAAGATCTTTGTAGTCAGTCCCTGTTAGGTTGTCGTGACATAAGAATATCGCTTAATTTTGAATACAGGGAAATGTAATTGATTATAAATGTTGGACATGTAGCTACAGAAAAATTCGACACAACTGGAGTGAGCGCCTGTAACAACCAACAGAGTACTTCAGTTGATTTATCCTCCTGTATTATTAATGCTGCTTCAGAATGTACCGTTTTTGTCAGAACAATAATAAAGAAATCGGACAGTTATGATGCTATGCAAATTGACAGGCTTAAAATTGATACGCAGGAAAAATACGACGCTCTTAATTTACAAAGAGAACATCACAAGAAATTTCTGCAAACTATAAAAGCAAACTCTTTTGACAGAGCTATGGCTGAAAGACCAGAAAACCCAATATCTCTGAGTCTAATATATTCTTCCATTGATTCAATAAAATATAACACAGGGAACTGTGCTGATATGTCGCTAATTTTAGGTGCGATTATTGCAAAATATATACCACAAAGACTAACCGGAATAGGATTTTCGAAAAATAATGTATTTGATGCCAGAATAAGCACATCCCTTATGTATAATAGCGCGTCAGGAGGGAATCATGTGGTCGTTTTTTTGACTTTTACTGATTCAAAAGGAATATCGGAATATATACTTGACCCTTGGCTGGATGCGCGCATTTTCAAAAAGGAAGAGTCATATGAAATTTATAAAAACAATAGCAGTGAATATATCAATGAAAATCATTGCTTCGAAGCATACGATAAATACACTGCCATAATGAATAGCGCAGAATATATAGACGCCATAACAAAGACAATAAATCTTTTATATAGAGTTAATCTTGATGAAATTCAATTAACAAATCCATTTAAGTTTATATAATTAACTCTTATGGCTGATTAAAGGAGTGTTATTTTCCCATGAATGGCATCAAAGGCATGTTACTCGCCGGAAATTTTCTGTACAACGTCGAAACGCCAACATCATAAATAATCGCTACCTGCTGTCACGGTACTCCGGCCCTAATGAGGCGCCCGGCTGCGCCCATTGTTCCTGTGATTATTATTTAATAACGATTACGAAAGCAAAAACTCAACTAACTGAATTAAATAGAATTAAACAAAAGTGACATATAAAAATGTACTTAATTATGTACTTTTGAAATCGTCAGCATACGATCTGCTGATCAACATACGACGTTACATCACAATAGTGAACTGTACGACCTATAAACACGATTACAGTCAGTTCTGACTAAACAGCAGGCAGCCTACCAAGGCACGCTCTTGCAAACAACGTGACTGCGGTAATCCATCACATCAGAAATGTGAAAAATCAGGGTGAAAATTTAATTGAAGCTGTCACTTAACCCGAAGCAGGTCTTCATAGCGGATAGTATATCGTGGCGAGAGGATCTCCCGTTTAATATACCACTATTATTGGATTCCCTGCCCAGTATAGGTTACCGGTGCAATGGAGAGAAGACAATCTCATCTGTAGTCTACTGATCAAACATTAGGGTAAGAGTAATGAAAAAAGTATATTTTATGTTTGTTATCTTGTTGTCACTTTCAGGTATTCATTCCGCGATGGCAAAACCCTGGCAGGAGATTAAAGAAAGCAAAGAGTTACGTGTGGGGGTGCCTGGTGACTATGCTCCCCTCGCATTTCACAACAAACAAAATAAATTAATCGGTTTTGATATTGATATGGCATATTCACTGGGCAAAGCTCTGCACCTGAATATCCTGTTTGTACCTGGCAGTTGGCCTACACTGTCAACTGACCTGGCAGCAGACAAATTTGATATTGCAATGGGAGGGATTACAGAAACTCCCGGCAGAAGAAAACAGTTCGCACTTTCTGCTCCGGTACTTAAAAATGGGAAAATAGCGCTGACGCAATGTAACAGGATTAATGACTTCAAATCTCTTGAAGATATTGACCGTAAGGGCGTGCGGATTGTTGTTAATCCAGGTGGTACAAATCTGGACTATGTTGACAAGCATATCAGGTATGCAGATGTTATTCGCGAAAAAGATAATGATGCCACTCTGCAGAGGATTCGTGAACGCAGCGCTGATGTCATGTTTACCGACTTGCTCGAAGGTACTTATTACCAGAACAAAGAGCCAGGCGTCTTCTGCGTATCAACCAGGAGTATCCTCCCCGACACTGCCGGTAATAAAGTCTATATGATGGCGAAGGATAATCAGTATCTTCTTGATGCTGTAAATAGCTGGTTATCTGATGAAAACAGAATCATACTTGCCAGAAAGTGGCAGATAAATCCAGAGTAGCCGCCACAAAGTTTTGACAAGCACCATTGCCGACTGACGAACAGAACTGGCGCGGGGTGAAAGCAGTGACGACGATAAAGCCAGCCAGGCTAAATGGATGGCTTATATCAGGAAGCTTAAAACGCTGGACTTAACAGGCGTTTCAGATGAGGCCACCTTCACAGCAATCAGATGGTCTGCATTATCACAGTAATACTACTAACTTGCAGTTTTTTAGGCGTTAGTTTGGTTCTGGTATCTACACGAGTTCATTCAGATACAAGTAAATTTTCTGTAGAGAATGAAATTACTACACTTATTATTCCATTTCAAAGTAAATACTTGCTTAACAATCAGTAGACAGACAAGAAAAATTTTCGCCTCTGCTTTATCCTGGTAAAAGGATTGCGGTAAAAGTTAAGAAGGCAGCATAACTCTCAACTATGTGGATAATATTATGAATAAATTTAACAGTGTATTGTTAGCGCTGGTTTTTGCTATATCAGCCATAACATTTTCTTCATCTGCAATGGCCACTGAAAGCGGTAATAAAGGATTCCCGGGCATTTCGTTTCCGTGGTGTAAAATCTGGCCAGCAGGTATATCAATCCCAGCACTACCAGAGGGTAAAATATGCTGGTAAACGAAACAACCTTTTATTAACCGGGGTGATTAATTACCGTGTAAACAAGTAATTTGTGATACATGGATAATTAAAATACCACAGTAACGACTACAGACTGGCTGGTTTATCCGGCCAGGAGAGGCAGATGTATGCACCCTGTTTACCATTACGCTGTAGAGTTCCCATGCTTCCAGCCGTTTAATCTCGTCATCTGTGGCAAATCATTCACAGTATTTACGTTCTTTCCCATACATTCCCCTGCCAAATCACCTGACCGCCAGATACATCTCAATCCGTTTCCACTTCGGCGCGCCAGGCACGGTCATTCCGTCCAGGAATATCAAATTGGCTTCTTTTTTCGTGCGCAGCGCATTGTCGTAAAGGTAGTCGTGGATTATTGCCGCTTTAGCGTATTTGCCGTCTGGCGGCATGACTGACCAGAAGATGCGTGGAACGGTGGCGAGATCAGTTACAAATCCGGCTGGTACGCTGATTACGTCGCTGTTGTCGTCGCTGAGGTAAAATTCAAAAGGTTCATGTACACGCCAAAGGTAGTGGCCAGGCATTTCAAGAATGGCCGGGGTTGTGAAGCAGCTCATAATACATTCCTTAACGGTTTTCCGGCCAGCCAACCACGTAATCCAGTACAGCCTGTGCGTTGGTGAGACTGTTCACTTCGTCCTTCATCTGCCGCTGGCGTTCGTGGATTTTAAAACCCACCAGTACCATGTTTTGTTGCATAGCGGCTTCGAGTTTAATCAGTTCGTCTGCGCTCATTGGCACATCGATGTTATCTGCATCCGTCCAGAAGAATCCTGGCGGTAGCGCTCCCTGTTTTGCCACCGCCGTTACTGGCGACAGTCGGTCCTGCGACGCTTTACCGCAGTCCCAGTGGTGATCATTCAGTGTGAACGGATAGTTACCGTTTTCCTGCGCATTACGCCACGCATTAATCTCAGCGTATTTCTGACCGAGTGCGGTCGCAAGGTCAGCCACCCACTGACCGTTTTCAAATTTATCTATTGGTGATGTGGGGGCCTGTGTGGTGGTGTTCTCCGGTAACGGGCCGGGTTTTGAAATATAAATCGGATTGCCGGTTTGCGTGTCGCACACTGTTTCGCCGCGATGGTCTTCGTTCAGACTCCACGTTTCGGTTTCAGAGTCAAATACAGCAATATGACTGGCTGGAATATCAGGAGGGGCAATATCGGTACAGTTTGACGGTAATCCGGTATGTGGCGCTACCGTCGGCAATATCCTGTCCGGCAGTGCCTGTCACCATTACCGAAACATTACTGCCTTCACCGGCACTCCAGACCTGCGCGACGATACGGTAATGCTCCTGGATATTTTGTGTCTGCGGTCACAGTGAACAGTCCAGATACAACGAACTCAGTTCCGGATCATCCCCGGTACCGGCGATAATCCCTGTGTTCTGGTCGTTAACACTGGCTGTGATGGCCCTCTCCCTGAAATACCGCTCCACAGCATTCAGCAACCCATCCGGTTTACGGTTACCGATGAATGATTTTCGTGAGGCAATTGTGGAAGGAAGAATAACAACGAATCCGGTTGAGCCAACCCGAGCACCTGAAATTAAGGTTGCCAGGGAACGCTTGCAACTGGAAACGTATAACGCCACACGAGCGGCAGCAGAGCATATGCCTGCATGGTTCCCTCTCGCGATGGATTTAGCGCTCGTTACTGGTCAACGTAGGGAGGATATCGTAAATATGAAATTTAGTGATGTTTTTGACAACCGCTTATACGTAACTCAGATCAAAACCGGAATGAAAATAGCCATTCCCCTCTCCCTGACACTTCGGGCGACGGGGTTACGCCTGGGAACGGTAATCGATCGCTGCCGACTGGTAAGCCGCACTGATTTCATGATCAGTGCCGGAATCAGGAAAAATAGCCCAACCGGGAATATTCATCCGGATGGATTGACAAAGACATTTGTAAAAGCAAGAAAAGCCTCCGGTGTTAACTTCAGCAATAATCCACCGACATTTCACGAGATCCGAAGTCTGGCCGGGCGGCTGTACAAAAACGAGCACGGCGAGGTGTTCGCCCAAAAACTCCTGGGCCACACATCAGCGAACACCACGAAACTCTATCTCGATGAGCGTGATGATAAAACTTATATGATGCTCTAATACTCCAATTTTCGTTGTGAAATAAATGTTAAATTTAATTTGATTGTGATATAACCAAAAAGACCGGAATACAGAAATTCGGACAAATTTCGGATATTTTCGGACAAGCGTTTTTAATTGTTTGATTTATAAGAAAAATAAAAAGAGACCGAATACGATTCCTGTATTCGGTCCAGGGAAATGGCTCTTGGGAGAGAGCCGTGCGCTAAAAGTTGGCATTAATGCAGGCTAAATCGCCTTGCCCTTTAAGAATAGATGACGACGCCAGGTTTTCCAGTTTGTGACGAAGGTGATTGAAAAAACCTGGCGTTTTGTCTGTCATCAGAGATAAAAAAACCGTAAGTCTTTTCGTGAAGGTTTACGGTTTTTTATTAAAAATCAGTCAGCTATTGGATGGATCACAAAGCTTTTGCGCACGTTCGATAAACGGTGCCAGACTCATTTTCTCACCGGGCTTCGCCGGGTTATCGATTTGAATGACGACAATAGGCTGAGCGCGCGTTTTACCCTCCGCTACTTGCTGTTCGGCAATGACATTCAAGGGATACTGCACCAGCGTACTGGGGTTGATCACATAGAGCGCCTGGCCAGGCCGACAGGTCAACATGACCTCTTCCCGATTAAACGCCCACTTGTCTTTTCCTACTTCAAAACGACTTACGGTAATCACCTGCGGCGCCGCCAACGCTACGCCCGAAGTGGCCAGCAGAAGCGCCGGAAGGAGTATTTTTTTCATTCGTTATGCCAGTCCATCAGAAAGGTTCGAGGGTTGCAAACAGGCTGACGATCGCCAGAACTATGCCTCCAACTCCCCATTCAATTTGCGTCATCCTGACAAACCATAGGTCAGTCCGGGGATTTTCCTGTCGCATACGTGGTACGAGAACATACCGATTCGTCAGCGCAATTGCTACCATAAGCACCACCAGCGCACATTTTAACAAAAGCAACTGTCCATAGGTGGTCTGCCAGATAGCGGTAAATCCCGTGATAAATAGCGTGTTGCCAATGCCTGTGAGCAATACGCCCGCCACAAAAAAGTGACCATAACGAGAAAAACGCATCATGGCGCTAATAGCATGTTGACGCCAGCGTCCCTGAGCCATGCGCATACAATAAACCACTGGTAACAGCCCGCCAAACCAGGCTGCGGCACAGAGCAAATGCAGAGCATGGTTAATCTGCTGTAATGTTCCCGCTACACCGTCGCGCATCGTCGCATGTCCAACGCCTGCCAGCAGGATAAACTGAGCAACGGTTAGAATAAGAAGCCGTCGTTGCATTTTTACCGGCGCAATGACTACCACCACCAGCGTGACCAGCGCGAGGATAATTTGCCATATCCAGACCGCGCCAAAGCGGGTTTGCAGTACCGCGCCCCACACCGAGACGGAAAAAACATCGGGCCAGCCGCCGCCCATCAGTCCGCCCTGAATCGCCAGCATAAAAGCCGCGCTAATAACGCTCCAGGCGGCGGCATGTCGTTGCAGATGTAAAAATCGACGCGTCATTAAACGACGAATTGATGCGGGTGCCAGCCAGGCGCCGTAAAGCGCGCAGCCGTAGACCAGCATCAAACTAGCAAAATGAATAAATCGGAGAGTTATCCAGACGAATGTCAGCATCATTTATTTCACGCTGAAGGTGTATTTCCCTTTTGTTTTATGTCCATCCACCGACACAACGTGCCAGTCTACCGTGTAAGCGCCAGATTTTAACGGCTGCTCAGGCGGGATAATCAACTGCGTTTTATCCTGTTCATTTCGCTTTGCCGGGCGCGTTTTGATGAGCTCTTGCTGAGGGCCAGTAATGGTTGCGCCGCTGAACCCTGGCTCAATCCCTTCAGAAAAGTTCAGGGTCAGCGCCTGTGGCGAGGCCGTAACGGCAGCATTCGCCGCTGGATACTGATGCGTCAGGTGCGCATGTGCCCAGGCCGCTGGCGGCGCAAATGTCGATGCCAGCAGCAGTAAAGCTAAACGTCGCGATGGTGCAGAAGAAGCCATATTCACTATTCCTTTTTGTTATACCTACGTTACAAAGAATAACCTTCAACAATCAATGAGTCGAGGATCATCATTTCCATCTTGCCATTACCGCGGACTCTTAGTACCTTCTGGCGGCAACAAAAAAGGAGACGCGTATGAAAACGAATCTGGCTCAGCTTGAACAAGCGGAAATGGATAAAGTCAATGTGGACCTGGCGGCAGCCGGGGTGGCATTTAAAGAGCGCTACAATATGCCAGTTGTCGCGGAGGTGGTCGAACGTGAGCAGCCAGAGCATCTACGCGCCTGGTTTCGCGAGCGGCTGATTGCCCATCGTCTGGCTTCCGTATCACTATCCCGACTCCCTTACGAACCCAAAGTTAAATAAAAATTATATAACGTTACACTTCCTTACATGCAGACGACTACATTATAAGGCGATTCTTAACCTATGCTTTTTAGAATGGCTGTAGAGACTATGAAAAGGAAGTCATTATGTCCTCCTGGAAAATTGCTGCTGCGCAGTATGCGCCCCTGAACGCCTCGCCGGCGGAGCATGTCGCCCATCATCTGGAATATATTGAGCTTGCGGCTCGTCAACAGTGCGAACTGCTGGTCTTTCCGTCGCTGTCGCTATTAGGCTGCGACGAAAGAAATAAATCGTTGCCCGCCCCGCCTGACGAGGCGCTTTTACAGCCGCTCACTCATGCGGCCGATACCCACCATATGACTATCATTGTGGGTATGCCTGTTGAGCATAACTGCCGCTTCGTAAAAGGCATCGCTATTTTTGCCCCATGGCTAACGTCGCCGCTCATGTTTCACAAAAGTCATGGCGCCTGTATTGCCAGGCAGCGAAGCGCTATCAACGTGGTGGATGAGCAGCCAGAAGGTGGTGATATAGATCCCTCATTTACGTTATTCACAACCAGTCAATGTCTTAACGAGCCTGAACTCCATGCTTCTACCTCACGCTTACAACGTTTTTCGCATAAATATGCGCTGGCCGTACTGATGGCCAATGCCTGTGGCAGTAGCGCGCTGTGGGATGAAAGCGGGCAACTTATTGTTCGTGCCGATTGCGGTTCGCTATTACTGACGGGTCTGCGCACAACGGAGGGTTGGCAAGGCGATATCATTCCATTACGCTAAGGTCTTTCGGTGAGGAATGAATCATGTTGCGGATTATAGACACGGAAACCTGCGGGCTGCAGGGCGGGATCGTAGAGATAGCCTCTGTTGATGTCATTGATGGCAACATTGTCAATCCCATGAGTCACCTGATACGCCCCGATCGCCCTATTACGCCGCAGGCGATGGCGATACACCGTATTACCGAAGCCATGGTTGCCGATAAGCCGTGGATTCAAGATGTCATACCGCTTTATTACGGTAGTGAGTGGTATGTCGCTCACAATGCCAGTTTCGACAGACGCGTATTACCTGAATTGCCGGGTGAGTGGATCTGTACCATGAAGTTGTCGCGACGCCTGTGGCCGGGAATAAAATACAGCAATATGGCGCTCTATAAATCGCGCAAACTAAGCGTACAAACGCCGCCGGGGCTGCACCATCACCGGGCGCTTTATGATTGCTATATCACCGCCGCCTTGCTTATTGATATTATGCAAACCACCGGCTGGACCGCGGAAGAAATGGTCAATATCACGGGCCGTCCTGCGCTGTTAACCACTTTCCCGTTCGGTAAATACCGCGGTAAGGCGGTATCTGAAGTCGCAAAACGCGATCCGGGCTATTTACGCTGGCTTTTTAATAACCTTGATAATATGAGCCCGGAACTTCGCCTGACGCTTAAACACTACCTGGAAGATGTTCAGGCTGGCGAGCAACGCAGCAATGGAACACCACAATAACCCGCAACGCTGACAAGCCATTGCGGGCGCGCGTCTATGCGCTATGTAAGGTTCCCTGCGCCAGGCCAATTAAAAAGGCGAACTCCAGCGCGACGCCTTCGTAGGATTTAAACCGCCCCGACTTACCACCGTGCCCGGAGTCCATATCCGTACATAACAGCAGCAGACGTTGGTCCGTTTTTAGCTCGCGTAATTTTGCCACCCACTTCGCCGGTTCCCAGTATTGCACCTGGGAATCGTGCAATCCTGTCGTCACCAGCAGGTGCGGATAGTCCTGCGCTTTGACATTGTCATAAGGACTATAGCTTTTCATATAGTCATAATACTCACTATCCTGCGGGTTCCCCCACTCTTCAAACTCTCCTGTCGTTAGTGGGATCGACTCATCCAGCATCGTGGTTAATACATCAACAAAGGGTACCTGGGCAATAACGCCGTGGAAAAGCTCGGGGCGTTCGTTGATAGCGACGCCCATTAGCATTCCGCCCGCGCTCCCGCCCATCCCATAACACAGCGACGGTGAACCGTAACCCAGTTTTAATAAGGCATCGCAGGCATCAAGATAGTCATTAAAAGTATTCCGCTTTTTGAGGAATTTACCATCTTCATACCACTGCTGCCCCAGCTCACCGCCGCCGCGAACGTGTACGATTGCGTAAACAAAGCCACGATCCAGCAAGCTCAGTCGGCTGCTGCTGAAGTCGGCGTCAATACTGGAACCGTAAGATCCGTAGCCGTAAACCAGAAGCGGATTTTGCCCTTTACGAAAATACTTCTGATGATAAACCAGCGATACCGGCACTTCGACGCCGTCGCGTGCGGTGATCCACAGGTGTTCGCTCTGATAACAGCCAGAATCAAACCCAGGCACTTCCGTCTGTTTAAGTACCCGTCGTTCTCCGG
Organism: Salmonella sp. 741265073_HBA; assembly: GCF_046569105.1. Taxonomy (NCBI): domain Bacteria; kingdom Pseudomonadati; phylum Pseudomonadota; class Gammaproteobacteria; order Enterobacterales; family Enterobacteriaceae; genus Salmonella; species Salmonella sp. 741265073_HBA. Next base: position 412,304 of record NZ_JBKFRY010000003.1, read on the forward strand.
TATCCATATCCAGTTCAAACAAGGTATCTGGCGTCGTCATTGAAGAATAGCCGTAACGCAGCCGGGAGGTCTCAGGTTCGGGATTATAGGCAAGCCACGTCACGTAAGCCGGATCGTCAAAGGCAATGCCTATCACCTCACGGGTTTTACGGTTAATTTGCCGCAGGCTGGTTAGCCCCCGTTGACGCTCTTCGACCACTAACCAGTCGGTAAACAGGGTAAACCCTTCCAGCATAATATGCTCGCGCGGAGGGATCAGCTCTTCCCAGGCGTTTTCATTGCGCACGCGGGTACGGTACAACCCAAAGTTTTTACCGTTCCGGTTAGAACGCAGGTAAAACTTATGTTGATAGTGATCGAGACTATATTCATGGTCTTTGCGGCGCGGTAAAAATGAAAACGGCTCGGCATCGGCCAGTTCCGCGTCAAGTAATAGCACTTCGCTAGTGGTGGCGCTGGCAAGATGAATCACCACATAATGCTGCGAAGTGGTTTTATGCAGGCTGACATAAAAGGTATCGTCTTTCTCCTCATATACCAGTTCATCTTGCGATGACGGAGTGCCAATCGTGTGCCGCCAAACCTGATAGGGCAGCAGCGTCTTCTTATGCTTACGCACATAGTAAAGAGTCAGGGAATCATTGGCCCAGACAAATTCAGGCGCAACGTTATCCAGCAGTTCCGGATACCAGTTACCGCTTTCGAGGTTACGAAAACGCAACCCATACTGACGACGGGATAAATAATCTTCCGCCAGCGCCATGATGGTATTATCCGGCGTAATGGCAAGTCCGCCGAGCGTATAAAATTCGCTGTGCGCGGCCCGCTGGTTCGCATCGAGCAAGGTTTCCCACACATCCCACTCTTCGCTTAACGCCGATTGTCGTTGATAGATGGCATATTCGCAGCCGGGTTCATAGATATAACGGTAGCGATAGCCGTTTTTCACATACGGAGCGGAAACTTCTCTGGGCGGGATGCGATCGATAATTTCTTTTAGAATGCGGTCCTGTAACGCCTGCTGAGAGGACATGACCTTCCGGCCATACTCATTTTCCTGATGCAGGTAATCAAGGACTTCCGGCTGCGAGCGAGTGTCATCTCGCAGCCAGTAATAATTATCAATGCGCGTATCGCCATGTACGGTCATGGCATAGGGAATTCGATTGGCTTTTGGCAACATGTCGTTTTTTCTTTTGCGTTAATATTTGTTATATATCACGCGGCAAACACAGCGGCGTAGCATGGTAGTCCCGGTCGCTCACCTCGGTAAGCGCCTGAGATGTCACTGCTTCGCCGCTATCCTGCAACATGAATGACGTAAACTATCCATCCTATAAGGGTGGCAAAAGACACGCATGATGCAAGCGAAACATGTTACTTAATGGCAGGTTATCAGCCTGGTAGCGCCTGTTTTTGCTGCTGCAAGTCCTGCTCGATACCGTCCCGAACCTCCTGAGGAATTTTTAGCGCGTCTCCTAACGCATTCAGATAGCTACGTTCCATAAAGTGGTCAATATCAATGGCGGCGCAGCTCAGGAAGTAGATTTCCAGGGCTTCTTCTTCATTGCGAACGCCCTGTGCCAGACGTTGTGGATCAAGCGGCTGCTCAATAGCTTTCTCGATAAACACACGCCCTTGCTCTTCTACACCTGATTCTCGCAGTTGGTGCTCAATCGCCGCGCGTTCTTTGGCATCAATATGCCCATCGCTTTTTGCAGCAAAAACCAGCGCCAGGATCAGTCGCTCAGTGCGAACATCCAGCGGCGTACTTTGGCTGCCGAATTGCGGCTCCCCCTGATGCGCAGCGCGTACTTTATCTTTGTACTTATTCCACAATACGGAACCCGCCACCGCGCCGCCGCCCACCAGCAAAGCGCCAGTACCGTATTTGGTTAATAATTTGCGCGAAGACTTATTGGCGACCAACAGTCCAGCCAGACCGCCCAGCGCGCCGGGAACCAGCAGTTTATTTAACCCATGTTCACCGGAAGGCGATGCGGAAGCGCCTTTTTGCCCAAGAAGTGATTGTAATTGGTTCAACCAGTTAGCCATAGTACCCCTCAAATACAGACCAATAATGGTCAAGCGTACCTGAGGGGATGTCAGGAATTGTCTGTTCCGGCAAAAGAAGCGCAAATTACGCTGCTAGCGGGGCTTATATTCCGCCTTGCCGACTTTGCAATCAACGATGACCTGATAATGAATATCGGCGCTTTTACCGCGAACAGTTAGCGGAACTGTCCATTTATCATTTTGACCTACAACGTCCTGCACATTAACCCACGCGACCGGGTCAGCCTGCCCGACCTTTTTTTGGTCGTCTGCCCACCGCACGATACGATTTTGCTGGTAGTCGCGCTTCACGCTTGCCGCAATCCCGGCGGCATCCAGCCCTTCGCACTGCGGAAACTTAACCGATTTACTCTCGGTGGATGCCGCAAATGCCGATACGCTGGCGGATAACAACAGCAGGCTCAACAACGCTCCTCTTTTATTCATACTTTTCTCCTTAGCACAATGATTCAGGAAAAGCATGGTACAAAACGCCGGGAGCGCAAGTGTGGGTTCAGGCGGCTTGCTTTTTCGTTTTACTCACGGCGTCCTTTTCAACCGCCTGCGGAGAAGGCAACTTACCGGTTTTGAGGATAGTGCTTAACACCTCTTTATGTTCCGCCAGCCACAGCGACAACGCTTCGCGCTGCCCATCTTCCAGCACGACTGGCGACTGCCCAAGCCAGGTATCAAGAAGATCGGCAGTATCGAGCATTTTATCCCAGGCGTCGGCTTCCTTTTTACTGGTAAATGACATCTTCTCCTCACCCTCGCGAATGACTACGTATTTAACTTCAACCGCCATTTTGCAGCCCCTTATTTACCTGTATTTATATACAGTATATTACAAGGCAGCAAGAAAAGCAATCTATTCGAAAAGACATACGCAAACGTTTTCGTATATACTGCGCGCAGGTAAATAAGGGGACAGAAATATGACGCTATTAGGCACTGCGCTGCGTCCGGCAGCAACGCGGGTGATGTTATTAGGGGCAGGAGAATTGGGAAAAGAGGTGGCGATTGAATGCCAACGCCTGGGGATCGAGGTTATCGCCGTCGATCGCTATCCTGATGCTCCCGCCATGCATGTGGCTCACCGTTCACACGTCATTAATATGCTGGACGGCGAGGCGCTACGTCATGTGATTACAGTGGAAAAACCGCATTATATCGTGCCGGAAATAGAAGCGATCGCCACCGATACGCTGCGTGAACTGGAGGGCGAAGGACTGAATGTCGTGCCTTGCGCTCGTGCAACGCAGCTCACGATGAACCGCGAAGGGATCCGTCGCCTGGCCGCAGAAGAATTAGGTCTGCCGACATCGACGTATCGCTTTGCCGACAGTGAGGCCAGTTTTCATGATGCGGTAGCCGCAGTGGGTTTTCCTTGCATCGTCAAACCGGTCATGAGCTCTTCCGGCAAAGGCCAGAGCTTTATCCGCTCGGCCGAACAGCTCGCGCAGGCATGGGAGTATGCTCAACAGGGCGGACGCGCTGGCGCGGGTCGCGTGATTGTGGAAGGCGTGGTTAAATTTGATTTTGAAATTACGCTGCTCACCGTTAGCGCCGTCGATGGCGTGCATTTCTGCGCGCCGGTCGGTCATCGTCAGCAAGATGGCGACTATCGCGAATCCTGGCAGCCACAGCAGATGAGTGAACTGGCGCTGAAGCGGGCGCAAGAGATTGCCCGTCATGTGGTACTGGCGTTAGGCGGTCATGGTCTGTTCGGCGTTGAACTCTTCGTCTGTGGCGATGAAGTCATTTTCAGCGAAGTCTCCCCTCGCCCGCACGATACCGGAATGGTCACGTTGATTTCTCAGGATCTCTCTGAGTTTGCGCTGCATGTGCGCACCTTTCTGGGAATGCCCGTAGGCGCTATTCGCCAGTATGGTCCTGCTGCCTCGGCCGTGATTCTGCCGCAGCTTACCAGTCGAAATGTGACGTTTGATAATGTACACGCGGCGGTAGGAGCCGGAGTACAGGTACGGCTGTTTGGTAAGCCTGAGATCGACGGCACCCGTCGTCTTGGTGTAGCGTTAGCGACAGGTGAAAACGTTGAAGAAGCGGTGATAAGAGCGAAAAAGGCCGCCAGCCGCGTGACGGTAAAAGGCTAATGCGTCATCGCCTGATGGCGACGTTAGCGCATTTTTATCAGGCCTGCCAGATCGCCACTCGTAAGCCCGATAAGCAAGCGCCATCGGGCATTTAACGGCTTACTGCTTCGCGCCTTCTACCGCTTCGCGCGCCAGTTTGGTGATGCGATCGTAATCACCCGCTTCCAGCGCGTCGGCCGGCACCAGCCAGGAACCGCCGATGCACAATACGCTTTTCAGCGCCAGATAGTCACGATAGTTTGCCGGAGAGATGCCGCCAGTTGGGCAGAAACGCACCTGAGAGAACGGACCGGCAATCGCCTGCAACGCTTTAGTGCCGCCATTCGCTTCCGCCGGGAAGAATTTGAACTCTTTCAGACCATAGTCCATGCCCAACATCAGCTCAGAAACGGTGCTAATACCGGGAATCAATGGGATAGTGCCTGCCGTCGCGGCTTTCAGCAGTGGCTCAGTCAGTCCCGGGCTAATCGCAAACTGCGCGCCCGCTTCCGTCACCTCCGCCAACTGCTGCGGATTGAGAACGGTTCCGGCGCCGACAATCGCTTCCGGCACGTCTTTAGCGATAGCGCGAATAGCATCCATCGCGCAGGCCGTACGTAAAGTCACTTCCAGAACGCGAACGCCCCCGGCCACCAGCGCTTTAGCCATCGGCACCGCGTGCTCCAGTTTATTGACTACAATGACCGGGACAACCGGGCCGGTGGTCAGGATTGCTTCTGCACTTGTTTTCCAGTTTTTCATCGGAATTCTTCTCTCGCCTGATTACTAGTGTGTCATCTTAAAAAGTGATACAGGTTGCGCCCTGCTCCGCACCCGACAGCTTTTCGCGCAGCGCGCCAAACAACTCACGCCCCGTTCCGACGCGCGACGCGCTCAGGTCCGGAATATGAGGCTGACGAGCGGCAAGTTCCGCCTCGTCGACCAGCAGAGTTAACTCACCTGTCTGCCCATTCACGCGAATGATGTCGCCATCGCGCACTTTTGCCAGTAAGCCGCCATCGTAGGCTTCCGGCGTTACGTGGATAGCTGAAGGCACTTTACCCGAAGCGCCTGAAAGTCGTCCATCAGTAACTAACGCGATTTTGAAACGGCGGTCCAATAATACACCAAGTGGCGGCATGAGTTTATGTAATTCTGGCATTCCATTCGCTTTTGGTCCCTGATGACGCACGACAACGACACAATCCCGGTCAAGCAGGCCCGCGTCAAACGCAGGCAGCACATCATGCTGACTTTCAAATACCATGGCAGGCGCTTCAATGATCTGGTTTTCAACCGGTACCGCAGACGTCTTCATTACTGCGCGCCCCAGATTACCGCTTAGCACCTTAGTACCGCCGTGAGGAGAGAACGGCTTATCAAAAGAGGCAATGACATCGTTATCCAGTGACCTTTCCGCGCCTTCACGCCAGTCCAGCTCGCCGTTGTTGAGCCAGGGCTCCAGCGTATAGCGTTTCAGGCCGAAGCCTGCGACAGTGTTAACGTCTTCGTGCAACAATCCGGCATTGAGCAGCTCACGCATCAATACCGGTACGCCGCCCGCCGCCTGGAAGTGGTTAATGTCCGCCGGACCGTTCGGGTACAGACGCGCCATCAACGGAACCACTTCCGACAAATCCGAGAAGTCATCCCAGTTGATCAGAATGCCCGCCGCGCGCGCCATTGCAACCAGATGCATGGTGTGGTTGGTGGAACCGCCGGTAGCCAGCAGCGCGACAATGCCGTTCACCACGACTTTTTCGTCGATCATTTTACCGAGCGGCATCCACGTATTGCCGTTGCCGGTAAGACGTGTTACCTGACGTGCGGCAGCGGCAGTCAATGCCTCGCGCAGCGGCGCATCCGGATGCACAAACGAGGAACCCGGCAACTGCATTCCCATAAACTCCACCACCATCTGGTTGGTGTTGGCGGTGCCGTAAAATGTACAGGTGCCCGGCGCATGGTAAGAGGCGGCTTCTGACTCCAGCAGCGCCATTCTGTCTACTTTTCCTTCCGCATATAGCTGACGAATACGGACTTTTTCTTTATTCGGCAGGCCGCTCGCCATCGGGCCTGACGGAACAAAAATCGCGGGTAAATGACCAAAAGAGAGCGCGGCCATCGCCAGCCCCGGAACGATTTTGTCGCATACGCCGAGGAATAACGTGCCGTCAAACATATTGTGAGAGAGGCCTACTGCTGCCGACATCGCTATCACTTCGCGGCTGAGTAATGACAACTCCATGCCATCCTGCCCTTGCGTAACGCCATCGCACATTGCCGGTACGCCGCCTGCGACCTGACCTACCGCATTCACGGAATGCAGGGCCTGACGAATAATTTCCGGATAATGTTCATACGGTTGATGCGCAGAGAGCATGTCATTGTAGGAGGTGATGATGGCGATATTATTGCGCAACATACTTTTCAGCGAGGCTTTGTCCTCTGGCTGACAGGCGGCGAAGCCATGCGCCAGGTTGCCGCAGGCCAGTTGAGATCGGTGGACCGTGGCGGTTTTCGCCTGCTCAATGCGGGCAAGATAGGCTTTTCGGGTCTGCTGCGAGCGTTCGACAATGCGCTGTGTTACGCGTAACAAATTAGGATTCATAGAGGCTCCTGAAATTTATCTGTCCGGCTACCGGGTTTACCATGCGTTTCATCAATGTGGAAAGACAGTGAAATACATGATGTCCGGTGATAATGGGGCAAAATCGTTTCAGGCAGTGTAATAAAAAAAGCCTCGCAGGTGAATCCACACGAGGCTTAAAAGTGCAAAAATGATTCTACAATCTGTGTTAGATCATGTTACCGGTAAAATACCACCTAAGAGTGAGTGGTAAATTTACTCAAACTCATTCCACGAACGACCGTCACGGGTAATCATCGCCACGGACGCTACCGGTCCCCAGGTGCCCGCCTGATACGGCTTCGGCGCGTCGTTGTCCATCGCCCATGCTTCGGTAATGGAGTCCACCCACTTCCAGGCTTCTTCCACTTCGTCACGGCGGACAAACAGCGCCTGAATGCCACGCATCGTTTCCAGCAGCAGGCGCTCATATGCATCCGCCAGGTGCGTCTGATTAAAGGTCTCGGAGTAGCTCAGATCAAGCTTCGTGATCTGCAGATTATGCTTATGATCCAGCCCCGGTACTTTGTTAAGCACCTGAATATCTACGCCTTCATCCGGCTGCAGGCGAATCGTCAATTTGTTCTGCGGCAGGTCTTGCCAGGACTCTTTAAAGAGGTTCAGTTCAGGCGTCTTGAAATAAACCACGACTTCAGAGCACTTGGTTGGCAGACGCTTGCCGGTGCGCAGATAGAATGGCACGCCCGCCCAACGCCAGTTATCGATGTCGACGCGGATCGCGACGAAAGTTTCGGTGTTGCTGCTTTTATTCGCGCCCTCTTCTTCCAGATAGCCCGGCACCTTTTGCCCCTGCGCAAAGCCCGCGGTGTATTGACCACGAACCGTTTTTTCACGCACGTTGGAGCGATCAATCCGGCGCAGCGATTTCAACACTTTGACTTTTTCATCGCGAATACTGTCGGCGCTCAGGTCAGACGGCGGTGACATGGCAATCATGCAGAGAATTTGCAGCAAGTGGTTCTGGATCATATCGCGCATCTGACCGGCCTGGTCAAAGTATCCCCAGCGCCCTTCAATCCCCACCTCTTCCGCTACGGTAATCTCAACGTGATCGATAGTGCGGTTATCCCAGTTATTAACGAATAACGAGTTGGCAAAACGCAGCGCCAGCAGGTTGAGAACCGTTTCTTTGCCCAGATAGTGGTCGATACGATATACCTGGCACTCTTCAAAGTATTCGCCGACCCGATCGTTAATCTCACGCGAGGTCGCCAGCGAAGTACCCAACGGTTTCTCCATCACGACACGCGCCGGTTTGGCGTTGAGTTTAGCCTCCCCTAACCCTTTGCAAATAGCGCCAAACGTGCTGGGCGGCATCGCAAAATAGTTAATGGTGGTACGGTTTTTTTGATCCAGCATATCGCCCAGGCGACTGAACGCAGGCGTATCGTTAACGTCAAGATTACAAAAATCCAGACGGCCGCTCAGCGTATCCCACAAGCCTTCATCAATTTTTTCCTTCATGAAGGTTTCCAGCGCCTCACGCACGACGTGGGTATAAGCTTCTTTATCCCAGTCCGCGCGCCCCACCCCAATGATCCGGGTATCCGGATGGATCTGGCCGGCTTTCTCAAGCTGATACAGGGAAGGCAGCAGTTTCCGGCGCGCCAGGTCGCCTTTCGCGCCGAAAATGACCAGGTCACATGCCTGGGCTGTTTGCGTTACCGCCATGTCATTCTCCTCAGTTAATCTCCTGGTACTTTAGCCAGGATATCGTTGTAATTTTATTACACAGCACTGTACTGCTTTTACGAGATTACGGAAACCGTAAACGCCTTTTCATAGGTGAACCGGCGTTTGATTGGCAATATAATCGGCAAAACGCCTAATAAAATTGTCGCTTTTCCACACAAGCTGGAACTTAAAATCCGACGTCGGTCATGTAATGAAAAAAAACGACACCTTTTTTAGCCATTTTGCCCCCTTTGACAGCCGCCAGGAGTAATATCTAACAAAACGCGCTCGGTTTCGCGCATCATTGAAATCGCTAATACCCATGAGCCTTGCTAATCATGAATATGCTGGAAAAAGTCCAGTCTCAACTGGAACATTTAAGCAAATCTGAACGAAAAGTCGCCGATGTTATTCTGGCCGCCCCAGGCAGATCGATTCACTTAAGCATTGCCATGCTGGCCCAGGAAGCTAACGTTAGCGAGCCAACGGTGAACCGTTTCTGTCGCAGCATGAATACCCGCGGCTTTCCTGATTTTAAACTGCATCTGGCGCAAAGTCTGGCAAATGGCACCCCCTATGTTAATCGCAATGTGGATGAAGATGACAGCGTTGAGGCCTATACAGGAAAAATCTTCGAGTCCGCCATGGCCAGTCTCGACCATGTTCGTCAGTCGCTGGATAAATCGGCCGTCAACCGCGCCGTCGATTTACTGACCCAGGCAAAAAAAATCGCCTTTTTTGGTCTTGGTTCCTCCGCCGCGGTCGCGCATGACGCCATGAATAAGTTTTTTCGCTTCAATGTGCCGGTGATTTACTCCGACGATATCGTGCTGCAACGGATGAGCTGTATGAATTGTAACGATGATGACGTCGTGGTGCTCATTTCGCATACTGGCAGAACCAAGAGCCTGGTGGAACTGGCGCAGTTGGCGCGGGAAAACGATGCGATGGTGATCGCCCTGACCTCCGCTGGAACGCCGCTGGCGCGCGAAGCCACGCTGGCCATTACCCTCGACGTACCGGAAGATACAGACATTTATATGCCCATGGTCTCTCGACTTGCTCAGCTGACCGTGATAGATGTGCTGGCAACGGGATTTACTTTGCGTCGCGGGGCAAAATTCAGAGATAACTTGAAGCGTGTCAAGGAAGCGCTCAAGGAATCGCGTTTTGATAAAGAATTACTCATCAGGAGTGATGACCGCTAAAAGCAATAACAATGTTCTACCCTTTTCGTCATCCGGGGACGTTCATTTTATACCGTTAAGGTTTCAGAACGACCGGATCAATGTTCACGCAACACCAAGTTGTTTTAGTCAACGGAGTATTACATGTCCAGAAGGCTTCGCAGAACCAAAATCGTTACCACGTTAGGCCCGGCAACTGACCGCGATAACAACCTTGAGAAGGTTATCGCCGCGGGCGCAAACGTAGTACGTATGAACTTCTCTCACGGCTCGCCGGAAGATCATAAAATGCGTGCTGATAAAGTCCGTGAGATTGCCGCCAAACTGGGGCGTCATGTGGCTATTTTAGGCGACCTGCAAGGGCCAAAAATTCGCGTTTCCACTTTTAAAGAAGGCAAAGTGTTCCTCAATATCGGGGACAAATTTCTGTTAGACGCTAACCTGGGTAAAGGTGAAGGCGACAAAGAAAAAGTCGGCATTGATTACAAAGGGTTGCCGGCAGATGTCGTTCCTGGCGATATCCTGCTGCTTGACGATGGTCGAGTGCAGTTGAAAGTGCTTGAAGTCCAGGGCATGAAAGTCTTTACCGAGGTCACCGTCGGCGGTCCGCTGTCTAACAATAAAGGCATTAACAAGCTCGGCGGCGGGCTTTCTGCTGAAGCGCTGACCGAAAAAGACAAAGCCGATATTCAAACCGCTGCGCTGATAGGCGTTGACTATCTGGCTGTCTCCTTCCCGCGCTGCGGCGAAGATCTGAACTATGCACGCCGCCTGGCGCGCGACGCCGGCTGCGACGCGAAAATTGTGGCTAAGGTCGAACGCGCCGAAGCGGTATGCGATCAAAACGCCATGGACGATATCATTCTGGCCTCTGACGTTGTGATGGTCGCACGTGGCGACCTGGGCGTTGAAATCGGCGATCCGGAGCTGGTTGGTATCCAGAAGGCGCTGATTCGCCGTGCGCGTCAGCTAAACCGCGCAGTCATCACCGCAACGCAGATGATGGAGTCGATGATCACCAACCCGATGCCGACCCGTGCGGAAGTGATGGACGTGGCGAACGCCGTCCTGGATGGCACGGATGCGGTTATGCTGTCTGCCGAAACCGCAGCCGGTCAGTATCCTTCTGAAACCGTTGCCGCAATGGCGCGCGTCTGCCTGGGCGCAGAAAAAATCCCCAGCATCAATGTGTCTAAACACCGTCTCGACGTGCAGTTTGACAACGTTGAAGAAGCCATTGCCATGTCTGCGATGTATGCGGCAAACCATCTGAAAGGCGTTACCGCGATCATCACCATGACGGAATCCGGTCGTACCGCGCTAATGACTTCCCGTATCAGCTCCGGCCTGCCGATTTTCGCCATGTCGCGCCATGAACGCACGCTGAACCTGACCGCGCTCTACCGCGGAGTAACGCCGGTGCATTTTGATAGCGCGGCTGATGGCGTTGTCGCGGCGCATGAAGCTGTTAATCTGCTGCGCGATAAAGGGTATCTGGTTTCCGGTGACCTGGTTATCGTGACTCAGGGCGATGTCATGAGCACCGTCGGCTCAACCAATACCACGCGTATTTTGACCGTTGAGTAAAACTCCCCCACACCTGTTCATCAGGTAGTACAGGGTTTGTCAGCATAAAGCCTCTCTTACGAGAGGCTTTATTTATTTGATGGGATAAAGATCTTTACGCTTATACGGCTGAATCTCGCCTGGCTTGCGGGTTTTGAGCAGCTTCAGGATCCAGGTGTACTGTTCCGGATGCGGGCCGACAAAAATTTCGACCTCTTCGTTCATCCGTCTGGCGATAGTGTGGTCGTCAGCCGTGAGCAGATCGTCCATCGGCGGGCGAATCTGGATAGTCAGGCGATGCGTTTTACCATTATACACCGGGAAAAGCGGTATCACGCGTGCGCGGCACACTTTCATCAGCCGACCAATCGCAGGCAGCGTCGCTTTGTATGTCGCAAAGAAATCAACGAATTCACTATGCTCCGGGCCGTGATCCTGGTCCGGCAGGTAGTAGCCCCAGTAGCCCTGACGAACAGACTGAATAAAGGGTTTAATCCCGTCATTACGCGCATGCAAACGTCCGCCGAAACGCCGACGCACGGTGTTCCAGATATAATCAAAAACCGGATTACCCTGATTATGAAACATCGCCGCCATTTTTTGCCCCTGAGAGGCCATCAGCATGGCCGGAATGTCGACGCCCCAGCCATGCGGAACGAGAAAAATGACTTTTTCGTCGTTACGACGCATCTCCTCAATGATTTCCAGACCTTCCCAGTCAACACGCTGTTGAATTTTTTTCGGACCGCGCATCGCCAACTCAGCCATCATCGCCATTGCCTGTGGCGCGGTGGCGAACATCTCATCGACAATCGCTTCGCGCTCAGCTTCGCTACGCTGCGGAAAGCACAACGACAGATTAATTAGCGCCCGTCGACGAGAACTCTTCCCCAGCCGTCCGGCAAAACGCCCCAGCGTCGCCAGCAAAGGGTCGCGGAATGATGCCGGTGTTAATGCGATCCCCACCATTGCCGCCGCGCCCAACCAGGCGCCCCAATACTGCGGATAGCGAAAGGATTTTTCGAACTCAGGGATATACTCACTATTATTTTTTTTGGTTTCCATGCTTTTCCAGGGTCTGCTGACGCGAAAAGGAATTGTGAATAGTGTAGCGACGTCTGCGTCTCACACAAAACAAAAAAGCCGGCACACATCGCGTACCGGCTCTGTCAGCGCATTTGTTAATCGAAGCGCAGTTGTGGCAGAACCTCTTTCACCTGTGCCAGGTATTCACGACGATCTGACCCCGTCAGACCTTCCGTGCGCGGCAATTTTGCTGTCAGAGGGTTAACGGCTTGCTGGTTTATCCATACCTCATAATGCAGATGCGGCCCTGTGGAACGCCCGGTGTTACCAGAAAGCGCAATGCGATCGCCACGTTTCACTTTTTGCCCCGGTTTTACCAGCAGCTTACGCAAGTGCATGTAACGTGTGGTGTAGGTGCGTCCATGACGAATCGCAATGTAGTAACCGGCAGCGCCGCTACGTTTAGCGACCACGACCTCGCCATCCCCCACCGACAGCACTGGCGTACCCTGCGGCATCGCAAAGTCAACGCCACGATGCGGCGCAACGCGTCCGGTAACCGGGTTCAGACGGCGCGGATTGAAGTTGGAGGAGATGCGGAACTGTTTGGCGGTCGGGAAGCGTAAAAAGCCTTTCGCCAGGCCAACACCGTTACGGTCATAGAATTTACCGTCAGCGGCGCGAATGGCGTAGTAATCTTTACCATCGGAACGCATCCGCACGCCCAACAACTGACTCTGTTCACGCTTGCCATCCAGCATCTCGCGCGACATCAGAACCGAAAATTCATCGCCCTTTTTCAGCTTGCGAAAATCCATCTGCCACTGCATGGCTTTTATCACTGCGCTGATTTCGCTGCTGGTTAAACCGGCCTCTTTCGCGCTGGCGACAAAGCTACCCCCTACCGTACCTTTCAGCAGACTGTTGACCCAGTCCCCCTGCTGCATTTCACTGCTCATTTTAAAACCGTTGGCAGTGCGATCGTAGGTACGCGTTTCACGGCGGGAGACTTCCCATGTCAGACGCTGTAAATCGCCATCGGCGGTCAGTGTCCAGGAAAGCTGTTGGCCAATTTTCAGATTGCGCAGCTCCTTATCAGAAGCGGCAAGTCGGCTAATATCGCTCATATCGATGCCGTACTGATTCAGAATGCTGCTTAACGTATCGCCTGTGGAGACGACGTATTCATGGACGCCGACTTCGCCTGCGGTTTTATCGTCCAGCTCATCCTGAGGAATAGCTTCATCTTCCTGCGCGGCCTGATCAATGGGTTCGCTGGCCTCCGGTAAGAGGGAACGAGTCTCGCTTTTCTCCAGTTCAATAGTTTTAACGATTGGCGCGGATTCTGGGTGGTAAACATAGGGCCGCCATACGGCGACGGCCAGTGTCAGAACGGTAAGTGACCCCAGCATAACGCGGTGGGGTCGGGGCAGATTATTAAATGCCAGGGCGACAGAGCGGGCTATCTGTTGCACGTATTCACTTCCTCGTTAATCTCCTTTCAGGCAGCTCGCATACTGGTTGGCTAATTGGCTTAAAAACGCTGAATAGCTTGTTTTACCCAGTTTAATGTTCGTCCCGAGGGGGTCCAGTGTTCCCATTCGAACGGATGTCCCTCTCGCCACGGCTTCCACGACCGCTGGCCTGAATTGTGGCTCAGCAAAAACGCAGGTTGCTTTTTGCTCAACCAACTGTGTTCTTATTTCATGTAAACGCTGCGCGCCAGGTTGTATCTCAGGGTTCACGGTAAAGTGACCGAGCGGGGTGAGTCCGTAGTGTTTTTCGTAGTAACCGTAGGCGTCATGAAAAACGAAATACCCTTTCCCCTTGAGCGGCGCGAGCTCGTTACCGACCTGTTTATCGGTTGCGGCTAATTGTGCCTCAAAATCCTTCAGGTTGGCGTCGAGTTTGGCTCGACTTTGCGGCATAAGTTCCACTAATTTTTCATGGATTGCAACCGCTGTAGCCCGCGCTATCTCTGGGGAGAGCCAAAGATGCATGTTATATTCGCCGTGATGGTGATGTACGTCACCTTTTTCCTCATCGGCACCCGTATGCGCATGTTCATCCTCATCATCATCCGCGCCCTTCATGAGTAACGGTTTCACATCGGCAAGTTGCGCAATGGTAACCTGCTTATTATCAGGAATATTCCTGACCGACTTCTCCATAAAGGCTTCCATTTCCGGGCCAACCCAGACGACTAAGTCCGCGCCCTGTAAGCGTTTTACGTCTGATGGACGCAATGAATAATCATGCTCGGAAGCCCCATCCGGAAGTAATACTTGCGTATCCGTAACGCCATCAGCAATGGCGGAAGCGATAAACCCAAGCGGTTTAAGCGAAGCGACAACGGCGGCGTCGGCAGCCTGGGTTGCACTCCCCCAAAGCGCGGCGGATAATGCTGCGAAAAGAAGCGTATTTTTCTGTAACATAATGCGACTAATCATCGTAATGAATGTGTGAAATGTGATATTATAACATTCTATCACTTCTGCAAGCCTAAAATTAACATGACAAGTTTAGTTTCACTGGAAAACGTCTCGGTCTCATTTGGTCAACGCCGCGTCCTCTCTGACGTGTCGCTTGAATTGAGCCCCGGAAAAATTTTAACGCTCCTCGGTCCTAACGGCGCGGGGAAGTCAACGCTTGTACGCGTGGTTTTAGGACTGGTAGCCCCTGATGAAGGGGTGATCAAGCGCAACGGGCAACTCCGTATCGGCTATGTCCCGCAAAAGCTCTATCTCGATACCACGCTTCCGCTGACGGTAAACCGATTTTTACGCTTACGTCCCGGCACGCAAAAAACGGATATTCTCCCGGCGCTTAAACGCGTTCAGGCCGGACATTTGATTGACGCGCCCATGCAAAAACTCTCCGGCGGTGAGACACAGCGCGTACTGCTGGCGCGTGCTCTGCTTAACAGGCCGCAGTTGCTGGTACTTGATGAGCCGACGCAAGGCGTGGATGTCAACGGCCAGGTCGCGTTATACGACCTTATCGATCAGCTGCGCCGTGAACTCGATTGCGCCGTGCTGATGGTGTCGCATGACCTACATCTGGTCATGGCAAAGACGGATGAAGTGTTATGCCTGAACCATCATATTTGCTGTTCCGGCGCGCCGGAAGTGGTGTCTATGCATCCGGAATTTATCTCTATGTTTGGCCCGCGAGGCGCGGAGCAATTAGGGATTTATCGCCATCATCATAATCATCGCCACGATTTACAGGGTCGTATTGTACTGCGCCGGGGAAATGGTCACTCATGATTGAATTATTACTGCCCGGCTGGCTGGCCGGGATGATGCTGGCGTGCGCCGCTGGTCCTTTGGGCTCATTTGTGGTCTGGCGTCGGATGTCCTATTTTGGCGATACGCTGGCTCACGCGTCGCTTCTGGGCGTGGCTTTTGGCCTGTTGCTGGACGTTAACCCCTTTTATGCGGTAATCGCCGTTACGCTGCTGCTGGCCGCCGGTCTGGTATGGCTGGAGAAACGCCCTCACCTCGCGATTGATACCTTACTGGGCATTATGGCGCACAGCGCCTTATCTTTAGGACTGGTCGTGGTCAGCCTGATGTCCAACGTTCGCGTTGATTTAATGGCTTATCTGTTTGGCGATTTGCTGGCCGTCACGCCGGAAGATCTTATCTCGATCGCTATTGGGGTCGTTATTGTGCTGGCCATTCTCTTCTGGCAGTGGCGCAACTTGCTGTCAATGACTATCAGTCCGGATCTTGCCTTTGTCGATGGCGTGAAGTTACAGCGCGTGAAGCTGCTATTGATGCTGGTAACGGCGTTAACTATCGGCGTAGCGATGAAGTTTGTCGGAGCGCTGATCATTACGTCGCTACTGATTATCCCCGCCGCAACCGCGCGTCGCTTTGCCCGTACGCCAGAGCAGATGGCGGGCGTCGCCGTTGGTGTAGGTATGATAGCGGTTACAGGTGGACTGACCTTCTCAGCCTTTTATGATACCCCGGCAGGGCCATCCGTAGTGCTGTGTGCCGCGCTGCTGTTT
This sequence comes from Salmonella sp. 741265073_HBA, assembly GCF_046569105.1. Lineage (NCBI taxonomy): Bacteria > Pseudomonadati > Pseudomonadota > Gammaproteobacteria > Enterobacterales > Enterobacteriaceae > Salmonella > Salmonella sp. 741265073_HBA. Next base: position 428,573 of record NZ_JBKFRY010000003.1, read on the forward strand.
ATCTTCAGTATGATGAAAAAGCAGGCAAGCTAAGCGTGTGTTGCCCGGTGGCGCTGCGCTTACCGGGCCTACAAAATCGCCCAGGTCTGATGAGCGCAGCGACTTCAGGCGCTAAGGCATCTCTGGCGGCGTGATCCCGAAATGGTTCCAGGCGCGCACCGTTGCCATACGCCCACGCGGCGTGCGCTGCAAAAAGCCTTGCTGAATCAGATACGGCTCCAGCACATCCTCAATGGTTTCACGCTCTTCGCCAATCGCCGCCGCCAGGTTATCCAGTCCCACCGGACCACCGAAGAATTTATCAATAACCGCCAGCAGCAGCTTGCGATCCATATAGTCAAACCCTTCCGCATCGACGTTCAGCATATCCAGCGCCTGCGCGGCAATTTCCGCTGAAATAGCCCCGTCATGCTTCACCTCGGCGAAATCACGCACACGTCTGAGCAGGCGGTTGGCTATACGCGGCGTACCGCGCGCCCGACGCGCCACTTCCAGCGCGCCGTCATCGCTCATCTCAAGCCCCATGTGCCTTGCGCTGCGCCCGACGATGTGCTGCAGATCGGGCACCTGGTAGAACTCCAGGCGCTGCACAATACCAAAACGGTCACGTAGCGGCGAGGTCAGCGAACCTGCTCGCGTCGTCGCGCCAATGAGCGTAAACGGCGGCAGATCGATTTTAATTGAACGTGCAGCAGGCCCTTCGCCAATCATAATATCCAACTGGTAATCTTCCATCGCCGGATAGAGTACCTCTTCCACCACCGGTGAAAGCCGGTGAATCTCATCAATAAACAGCACATCATGCGGTTCAAGATTGGTGAGCATAGCCGCCAGATCGCCTGCTTTTTCCAGCACCGGGCCGGACGTGGTTCGGAGATTGACGCCCATTTCATTGGCAACGATATTCGCCAGAGTCGTCTTACCTAACCCTGGCGGGCCGAAAATCAGCAAGTGATCTAGTGCGTCGCCACGCCGTTTTGCCGCCTGAATAAAGATCTCCATCTGGGAGCGCACCTGCGGTTGGCCGACATATTCCGCCAATAACTTTGGGCGAATGGCGCGATCGGCGACGTCTTCTGCGATCGTGGCGCCTGCTGAAATCAGGCGATCTGCTTCTATCATCCTTTACCTCATAACGCGGCGCGTAACGCGTCGCGAATCAGTGTTTCACTGCTTGCATCCGGACGGGCGATCTTGCTTACCATCCGACTGGCTTCTTGCGGTTTATAACCCAGCGCCACCAGCGCAGCAACTGCTTCTTGCTCAGCATCTTCCGAGGTTGGGCTGGCCGGCGACGTCAATACCAGATCGACCGCTGGCGTAAAGAGATCGCCATGTAGCCCTTTAAAGCGGTCTTTCATTTCGACAATCAGCCTTTCGGCGGTTTTCTTGCCGATACCCGGCAACTTCACCAGTGCGCCAAGCTCTTCGCGCTCAACCGCATTCACAAACTGCTGCGCCGACATGCCGGAGAGAATCGCCAGCGCCAGCTTAGGCCCGACGCCATTCGTTTTAATTAGCTCTTTAAACAGCGTGCGCTCTTGCTTATTGTTGAATCCGTACAACAACTGCGCATCTTCACGCACCACAAAGTGGGTGAAGACGATTGCCTCCTGCCCGGCCTCCGGCAGCTCGTAAAAGCAGGTCATAGGCATATGTACTTCATAGCCTACGCCCCCTGTCTCCAGCAGCACGATCGGGGGTTGTTTTTCGAGAATAATGCCTCTGAGTCTGCCTATCACATGACGCTCCTGCGTAAAGGGCTGAAAAGATAATGCACTATCATAAAAAAAGACTGGATGTTTATCCAGATGAAAAACACGTATCCCGATATTTCTCTACTCCGACAACCCGCGATAGCTAACGACGGGTACGCTCCCCGCTGCGTACAAAATAAGTCGTACACTCATTGACAACTTTTTGCGTCCTACGCGAACAACTTTTTGCCAACATGCCGTGGCGCACGTTCGGTACGTCTTCAATAATGAGTATCCTGATAACACTAATAATGTATCCAGTACGAATGCCAACAGCGGAACATCGGGGCCCCAAAAAAACAGACCCGAGAATAGATGTAATAATATTAACTACTAGCGCTGAATTTAATCGCATGTTGTTTTATCTTCGCGCACAACAGATTTTAATTCACCATGACACAATAAATATTGTGCAAACTCATTTTTCATGCCATCGAAATTCACGGCAGGTATCCCTTCTGAATAATTATAATAAATATTCACATACTCTTCGCTACTAAAAAGTGCCTGTCGTTTTGCTGCTAACCCACGGCCTTTTGCTGCAATATACTGGAAGCAGTGGCCGCTGGCGCCACAGCTCCGCCCATCATCAACAATATATATATCGGCAGCGTTAAACAGCTGTTCCAGCCAGCACTGGCGAATCGTTCCGGCCGCACAAACCAAAAATAATGATGCGCTAATCATCCACCCGGATTTTTTTACCGATGTCATAGCCAGGAAAGCCATAAAGCACGCTGCCTGCAGGCACAAAACCAGTTCTTTATTCCCTGCAACCAAATGCCACTGGTTAAATACTAAGGTAATGAAAACTGAACTCAATGTTGCCAACAGTCTGGTTCTGAACCGCCTGGCAGGGAGAAGTAAAAATAATAATGAAATCGTCCCTGGCTTTAATAAAAAAACAACGGTATTAGCCTCTGCCATATCAATACTCAAACAATAACAAAAACTAATAAACAGATGAAAGATAATAGCAACAAAAACATAAGAAAAATAAAACATCCAACCTATTCTCATTGGTCTATCATCAACCACGTCATACTCCCTGTCAATATGAGAGATCAGATGATGAGAAATTTACCACCTTAATTCCCCTCAGATATATTTGCGACATTAATTCCAATAAATGAAATATTCACCATACATATTTCGATGACACTAAGGCATGTCATTTATCTGGTATAATGCTAACTACCCTGTAGAATAAATAAAAGGAATTTATTTCAAATAATGGAATGCAGAGATGAAAAAACATTATCCTGTCCAATATGAAACCGGGGATATCGTCTTTACCTGTATAGGTGCCGCGCTTTTCGGCCAGATATCCACCGCTTCACAGTGCTGGAGCAACCATGTTGGGATTATTATTGGTCATAATGGTGATGACTATCTGGTGGCGGAAAGTCGCGTCCCCCTCTCAACCGTCACCACGCTGTCACTGTTTATACAACGTTCAGCCGGACAACGTTACGCGGTTCGTCGCCTGTGCGGCGGCCTGACGGTCGAGCAGAAACTCGCCATCATGGAGCAGGTTCCCGCCCGGCTGAATAAGTTTTATCACACGGGGTTTAAATACGAGTCATCGCGCCAGTTCTGCTCGAAATTTGTGTTTGATATCTATAAAGAAGCATTGTGTATTCCGGTAGGCGATATTGAGACATTCGAAGAATTACTTCACAGCAATCCTGATGCGAAACTCGCCTTCTGGAAGTTCTGGTTTTTAGGTTCAATCCCGTGGGATCGTAAGACGGTGACGCCAGCCAGCCTGTGGCAACATTCCAATTTAGAATTAATTAGCGCCTGTGGAATTGAAACCCCTCAACGCGAGGCTGAGGGAGAATGATTTAGCGCAACCTTCCCCGCGCCAGATTGAGTCGGCTCTCGCTCATTTGCATCGCGTTCTGGCTAACGTGGCAATGCGTAATGGCGATAGCCAGCGCATCTGCGGCATCGGCCTGCGGGTTAGCGGGCAGTTTGAGCAACGTGCGCACCATATGCTGAACCTGGCTTTTTTCCGCGCTACCAATACCGACGACGGTTTGCTTCACCTGACGCGCCGCGTATTCAAACACAGGCAGTTCCTGGTTGACCGCGGCGACAATCGCGACGCCGCGCGCCTGTCCCAGCTTGAGGGCTGAATCGGCGTTCTTCGCCATAAACACCTGTTCGATAGCAAAATAGTCCGGCTGGAACTGCGTGATGATTTCCGTCACGCCTGCGTATATGAGCTTCAAACGAGACGGCAAATCATCGACTTTGGTACGAATACATCCGCTGCCCAGATAGGTCAGTTGTCTACCTACCTGGCGGATAACGCCATAACCGGTAATGCGCGAGCCGGGGTCAATACCGAGAATAATCGACACGCTATACCCCTTGCCCGCCGGCGTTTAACAGCACCATTACAGGGTCGCCGCCACCTCATCAGAGATCTCACCGTTATGGTAGACTTCCTGAACATCGTCACAGTCTTCCAGCATATCGATCAGACGTAGCAGTTTCGGCGCGGTTTCCGCATCCATATCCGCTTTGGTTGACGGGATCATGGACACTTCGGCGCTGTCCGCTTTCAGACCCGCCGCTTCCAGCGCGTCACGCACTTTGCCCATCTCTTCCCAGGCAGTGTAAACATCAATCGCGCCATCATCATAGGTCACAACATCTTCCGCGCCAGCTTCCAGAGCGGCTTCCATGATGGTGTCTTCATCGCCTTTCTCAAAGGAGATGACCCCTTTCTTACTGAACAGGTACGCCACTGAACCATCGGTACCCAGATTACCGCCGCACTTGCTGAAAGCATGACGCACTTCCGCTACGGTACGGTTACGGTTGTCACTCAGACACTCAATCATAATGGCCGTGCCGCCAGGACCATAACCTTCATAGATGATGGTTTCCATGTTTGAGTCTTCATCACCACCCACACCGCGAGCGATGGCACGGTTCAGAGTGTCGCGGGTCATGTTGTTGGCCAGCGCTTTATCTACAGCCGCGCGCAGACGCGGGTTGGCATCCGGATCGCCGCCGCCCAATTTAGCTGCCGTTACCAGTTCACGAATAATTTTAGTGAAGATTTTACCGCGCTTGGCATCCTGCGCAGCTTTACGATGTCTGGTGTTGGCCCATTTACTATGACCTGCCATAAATATTTCCTCAAAAAAAGCGCGCCTTTTCAGGCGACGTTAATGACAAACTCTTCAATCGCTTGCCGGTTACTCCAGGACTTGGTAAGCGTCGCCGCGTCAGGCGCATCAAGCCACTGGTACGTCAGATGTTCAGTGAATATCACCTGCCGCTCATGCGGTAACGCAAGGCAGAACCAGAATTCTGTATTGTGCATGACGCCCGGCGCATAGCGATGACGTAAATGTGAAAAAATTTCAAACTCCACCGTACGTTGGCAGTCGATTAAGGTCAGTTGCTCTGCCGCAACATCAATCGTGACCTCTTCTTTGACTTCACGTACGGCGGCCTGCAACGCGGTCTCCCCTTCTTCTATGCTGCCAGTCACTGACTGCCAAAAATCCGGGTCATCGCGTCGCTGCAACATTAGCACCCGTTTCGTATCCTGCGCGAAAATAACCACCAGGACCGAAACGGGGCGCTTGTACACTTTATCCTTCACGCGACCTCGTTGTTGGCTGTTGGGTGACGGATGAGACTCGCCCTTGCGGGCCGCCGTGATATCACGCGAATGATGTCGTGTACATTGTTCATATCAGTTATTCTCGGCTTTCTTCACAACCTGAATACCCAACTCCGTCAACGCTGCCTGGTTGGCGAAACTCGGCGCTTCGGTCATCAAACACGCGGCGGCGGTCGTTTTCGGGAAGGCGATAACATCACGAATATTGTCGGTGCCGGTCAACAGCATGGTCAGACGGTCCAGACCAAACGCCAGGCCCGCATGCGGCGGCGTACCGTATTTCAACGCATCCAACAGGAAGCCGAACTTCTCGCGCTGCTCCTGCTCATTGATACCGAGAATACCAAATACGGTTTGCTGCATTTCACCGTTGTGAATACGCACCGAACCGCCGCCCACTTCATAGCCGTTAATCACCATATCGTAAGCGTTAGCGACGGCTTCTTCCGGCGCAGTTTTCAGTTCAGACGCCGTCATGTCACGCGGGGCGGTGAACGGATGGTGCATCGCGGTCAGACCGCCTTCGCCGTCGTCTTCGAACATCGGGAAGTCAATCACCCACAGCGGCGCCCATTTGTCTTCGTCGGTCAGGCTCAGGTCTTTGCCCAGTTTCAGACGCAGCGCGCCCAGCGCATCGGCAACCACTTTTTTGTTATCTGCGCCGAAGAAGATCATGTCGCCGTCCTGCGCGCCGGTACGTTCAAGGATAGCGTCGACGATGTCGGCGGTCAGGAACTTGGCCACCGGACTGTTAATCCCGTCCAGACCTTTCGCGCGCTCGTTAACTTTGATATATGCCAGGCCTTTCGCGCCGTAGATCTTAACAAAGTTACCGTAATCGTCGATCTGCTTACGGCTAAGCTGTGCGCCGCCAGGCACACGCAGCGCTGCCACGCGGCCTTTCGGATCGTTAGCCGGGCCCGCGAAGACCGCGAACTCTACCGATTTCAGCAGGTCAGCGACATCCACCAGTTCCATCGGGTTACGCAGGTCTGGTTTGTCGGAACCGTAACGACGTTCCGCTTCGGCAAACGTCATGACCGGGAAATCCCCCAGATCCACGCCTTTCACTTCTAGCCACAAATGGCGCACCAGCGCTTCCATCACTTCGCGCACCTGTGGCGCGGTCATGAAGGAGGTCTCGACGTCGATCTGAGTAAACTCCGGCTGACGGTCAGCACGTAAGTCTTCATCACGGAAGCATTTGACTATCTGATAGTAACGGTCGAAACCGGACATCATCAGGAGCTGTTTGAACAGCTGCGGCGACTGCGGCAACGCGTAGAATTTACCTTTGTGCACGCGCGAAGGCACCAGATAGTCGCGCGCGCCTTCCGGCGTGGCTTTGGTCAGCATCGGCGTTTCAATATCAAGGAAACCGTGATCGTCCATAAAACGACGCACCAGGCTGGTAATTTTGGCGCGAGTTTTCAGGCGCTGCGCCATTTCCGGACGACGCAAATCCAGATAGCGGTACTTGAGACGCGCCTCTTCGGTATTAACGTGGTTAGCGTCAAGCGGCAGTGAGTCTGCGCGGTTGATGATAGTGAGAGAGGACGCCAGCACTTCAATTTCGCCGGTCGCCATATCCGCATTGACGTTTTTCGCGTCACGCGCACGCACGGTGCCCGTAACCTGAATGCAGAACTCATTACGCAGTTCAGAGGCCAGCTTTAACGCGTCCGCACGATCCGGATCGAAGAACACCTGCACAATACCTTCGCGGTCGCGCATATCGATAAAGATCAGGCTGCCAAGATCACGACGACGGTTGACCCAACCACACAGAGTCACCTGCTGCCCCACGTGGGACAGACGTAGCTGTCCGCAATATTCTGTACGCATGAGATATCCCTTAACTTAGCCGCAGGCGGATTGTTGCCTGCCATGCAGGCGACGAAGTCGCAGCTTTAGCTGTATGTCACAACTGGATGAAAAAAGGCGGCTATTATACTGGAAATTCTGCCGCACGATAAGAGTCAATCCAGCATGGGAGCGATAACTTGCCCGTTTCATGCGGTATCGACGCCTGGTTCATACTGACTGTACCCGGGTTTTTCACGCGGGTATTGCGTATGCTCACAAAAATTAACAATATTTGTCGCCGCTTTCCTCTTTAATCGCGCTTAAGGTGTAGTGAAATCCGCTATTTTTAGGAGAGTGATTATCATGTTGAAACTCAACGCGACCACAACCGCCCTGGTGGTTATTGATTTACAGGAAGGAATTCTTCCGTTTGCCGGCGGCCCGTATACGGCAAATGAGGTGGTCGCCCGCGCCGCGCGGCTGGCGGAAAAGTGTCGTGCCAACGGCTCGCCCGTGGTTATGGTACGCGTCGGATGGTCTGATGATTATGCCGAAGCGTTAAAACAGCCGGTGGATGCCGCAACGCCTGCGCACGCGTTGCCGGAAAACTGGTGGACCTGGCCTACGGCATTGGGTAAAAAGGACAGCGATCTGGAAGTGACTAAACGCCAGTGGGGCGCGTTTTACGGCACCGACCTGGAATTACAGCTTCGCCGCCGGGGTATCGACACCATCATATTGTGCGGGATCTCAACCAATATCGGCGTCGAATCCACAGCGCGCAACGCCTGGGAGTTGGGATTTAACCTTATTATTGCCGAAGATGCCTGTAGCGCCGCCAGCAGTGAGCAGCATCAGAGCAGTATGACGCATATTTTCCCGCGCATTGGCCGGGTACGCAGCGTAGAGGATATTTTAAACGCCTTATGATCTACATTGGCTTGCCGCAATGGTCGCACCCGAAATGGGCGCGGCTCGGCATCACCAGTCTGGAAGAGTATGCCCGCCACTTTAATTGCGTGGAGGGCAACACCACGCTTTACGCGCTGCCGAAAGCGGAAATTGTCGATCGCTGGTATGCGCAAACTACGGACGATTTCCGTTTTTGCTTTAAATTTCCCGCCACCATTTCTCACCAGGCCGCGCTGCGCCATTGCGACGATCTGGTACAGGCGTTTTTTACCCGGCTGGCACCGCTGGAAACGCGTATTGGCCAATACTGGCTGCAGTTGCCCGCCGCCTTTGGACCGCGCGATCTCCCCGCCTTATGGCAGTTTCTTGATGCGCTCCCCGCCACGTTTACCTACGGCGTAGAAGTTCGTCATCCGTGTTTTTTTGACAAAGGTGAGGATGAACAGCGGCTCAATCGCGGGTTACACGCGCGCGGCGTAAACCGCGTGATCCTGGATAGTCGTCCGGTACATGCCGCCCATCCCCACAGCGAGGCCGTCCGCGACGCGCAGCGAAAAAAACCCAAAGTCCCGGTACATGCGGTCGTGACGGCCAGCCATCCGATGGTGCGTTTTATCGGTAGCGATAATATGGCGCAAAACCGTGAGTTTTTCGCCGCCTGGTTGCAGAAACTCCCGCAGTGGCGGCAGACCACCACGCCTTTTCTGTTTTTACATACTCCGGATATCGCACAGGCGCCGGAACTGGTGAATACGCTTTGGCATGATTTACGCAGCGTCTTACCGGAAATCGGCACTGCTCCGTCCATTCCACAGCAATCTTCTCTTTTCTGAAAATGCCCCCTATCATAGACAGTGCCATCAGCCATTTTAAAAGGGAGTTTGTATGGTAAGCGCGCTGTATGCCATTTTGGGTGCGTTATTATTAATGAAGTTCTCTTTTAATGTCGTTCGCTTGCGAATGCAGTACCGTGTCGCCTATGGCGACGGCGGTTTTAGCGAATTGCAAAGCGCCATCCGTATTCATGGCAACGCGGTGGAATATATTCCTGTCGCGCTGGTGCTGCTGCTGTTTATGGAAATGAACGGCGCCGAAACGTGGATGGTGCATATCTGCGGCATCATTTTAATCGCCGGTCGGCTGATGCATTATTACGGTTTTCACCACCGCCTGTTCCGCTGGCGGCGGGCGGGGATGAGCGCGACCTGGTGCGCATTGTTGCTGATGGTGCTGGCAAACCTGTGGTATATGCCCTGGGAGTTGGTTTTCTCCCTGTATTAGCGCACAATATGCGCCTTTATTTTTCCCGGATGTATACGTTATGTCTCACCGCGACACGCTTTTTTCTGCGCCTATCGCCCGTCTCGGCGACTGGACTTTTGATGAACGAGTAGCCGAAGTTTTCCCCGACATGATTCAGCGTTCGGTACCAGGCTACTCCAACATCATCTCCATGATCGGCATGTTAGCTGAACGCTTTGTGCAGCCGAACACGCAGGTCTACGATCTGGGCTGCTCGCTGGGCGCCGCGACGCTGTCTGTTCGGCGTAATATCCGCCATGAGCATTGTCGCATTATCGCCGTCGATAACTCCCCGGCCATGATAGAACGCTGCCGCCGCCATATTGATGCATATAAAGCGCCAACGCCGGTTGAAGTTGTTGAAGGCGATATCCGCGATATCACTATTGAAAACGCCTCGATGGTGGTGCTGAATTTTACCCTGCAATTCCTTGAACCTGCCGAACGCCAGGCATTGCTGGATAAGATTTACCAGGGGTTGAATCCCGGCGGCGCGCTGGTACTGTCGGAAAAATTTAGCTTTGAAGACGCGAAAGTGGGCGAGCTGTTATTCAACATGCACCACGATTTTAAACGCGCGAATGGGTACAGCGAACTGGAGATCAGCCAGAAGCGCAGTATGCTGGAAAACGTGATGCTCACCGACTCGGTGGAAACACATAAAGCGCGCCTGCGTAAGGCGGGTTTCGAACACAGTGAACTGTGGTTCCAGTGCTTTAATTTCGGGTCGCTTGTCGCGTTAAAAGCCGGAGTTGCCGCATGATCGAGTTTGGTAACTTTTATCAGCTCATTGCTAAAAATCATCTCTCCCACTGGCTGGAAACATTGCCCGCGCAGATTGCCGCCTGGCAACGCGAGCAGCAGCATGGCTTGTTTAAACAGTGGTCGAACGCGGTAGAATTTTTACCGGAAATTACGCCCTGGCGGCTGGATTTACTGCACAGTGTCACGGCGGAAAGCGAAACGCCGCTCAGCGAAGGTCAGCTAAAGCGTATCGATACGTTGCTGCGTAATCTGATGCCGTGGCGTAAAGGCCCGTTCTCGCTTTATGGCGTAGATATTGATACCGAATGGCGCTCCGACTGGAAGTGGGATCGCGTACTGCCGCATCTGTCAGATTTAACCGGCCGGACGATCCTTGATGTCGGCTGCGGCAGCGGCTATCACCTGTGGCGGATGATTGGCGCGGGCGCACATCTGGCGGTCGGCATCGATCCTACGCAGCTTTTCCTCTGCCAGTTTGAGGCGGTGCGTAAACTGTTGGGTAACGATCAGCGCGCGCATCTGCTGCCGTTGGGCATTGAACAACTCCCGGCGCTGAAAGCATTTGATACCGTCTTCTCGATGGGGGTGCTTTATCACCGTCGCTCGCCGCTGGAGCATCTGTGGCAGTTAAAAGATCAGTTGGTCAACGAGGGTGAACTGGTACTGGAAACGCTGGTCGTTGACGGCGACGAAAATACCGTACTGGTGCCGGGTGACCGCTACGCGCAGATGCGTAACGTCTATTTTATTCCTTCCGCGCCGGCATTAAAAAAATGGCTGGAAAAATGCGGCTTTATTGACGTGCGTATCGCCGATGTCTGCGTCACTACCACCGAAGAGCAGCGCCGTACCGAATGGATGGTTACCGAGTCGCTAGCCGATTTTCTTGACCCGAACGATCGCAGCAAGACGGTGGAAGGCTATCCCGCCCCGCAGCGCGCGGTGCTGATTGCGCGTAAACCGTGATGGATTGCCGAATGACCGTTACGTATAGCACCGTTTCTCCAAAATAGTTCAAGTTGCAGCAAGGCGGCAACGCAGCAAATCCCCGGGAACGTAGGTAGTTACGTGACCGGGGTGCGCGAGGCGGCCAACGCTGCTGCGGCTTGAAATATGAAGGAGAAAAAAAGGCCCCTGTTGAATTGGCAGGGGCCTGGTACGAGCAAGCATCATATTGGGCGACATGATGCAACGGTAAAAATCATTTGGCCTGATGGCGAACAATGATTCCTTTCATTTCAGCGACCGCCGCACCCTCTACTCTATAGCGAGAATACTCGTCCGCCTGTATATCGGCAGACATCGATAACCCCTGATTGCGATAGCGCATCGGCGAAGGCAGTAAGACTCCGGCGGAACTGTGTACTTCCCGTACTCCGGCATCGAGGAAATTCTGCAGGTTATTTGCACGAACCCCCGCACCAGCCATAATGGTTGGAGCATCCCCCTGGGCAATAAGTTCCATAATTATTGATAAACCTTGCGCCGCATCGGCTTTTTGTCCGGAAGTCAGTACTCTTGCTACGCCTGCGTCAGCCAGATTCTTTAGCGCATTGAAGGGATTAGCGCACATATCGAAGGCGCGGTGGAATGTCACCGCCAGCGGCCCGGCCGCCGCCATTATTTTTTCCATTCGCGACATATCGACATCCCCATCAACGGTCAACACGCCAGTAACCAGCCCAGGAAAACCCAACTCTCTGACGAGGCGGATATCTTCCAGCATGGCGGCAAATTCGCCGTCAGTGTAATAAAAATCCCCGCTGCGAGGACGAATAATCGGATGTACGGGAATCGTAATATGCTCGCGCACGCTGCGTAAGACGCCGAAAGAAGGCGTAAGCCCGCCTTCTTTCGGCGCGGCGCACAGTTCGATACGATCCGCGCCGTTTCGCTGCGCGGTGAGCGCACATTCCATGCTGTAACAACAGATCTCAAGTAACGCCATATTCACTCCGCTCGGCAGGTTAATGGGCCGCCTGTTCGCTGGCGACAATCGCTTCAATCGACCATGGATGAAATTTTACCGTGACGCGGCCATCGGTCACAGCCAGCGTAGGGTTTGGCAAACGTTCATGCTCGCCCTGTGGCGAACTGGTTTTAACCACGATCCCCGGCTGACTAAGCCCCTCATCCGACAACAACGCCAGAGCCCTCGCGTTCAAGGTCTCCGGCTCGCCGGGCAGCACGATTTCAATATGCTCCCACCCTTCGTGTGGATAGCGTTTTTCTCCCGGCCACGGTAATTCAATAACAGAAAACCGCCAGTGTTCCACACATACCGGTTCATGCAGTTTAAACAGACAAATCGGCCTGCCGTTGATGATATTTTCCGACAGTAGCTCGCCGCATTGTTCAAAACCGCGACGCCAACGCTCCGCCGTCGTATTCTGGTGACAGCGCAATGAAATGTGATCGGCCTCAAGGGCGCTAATCTGCAGACCAAGGCGAGTGGAAAGTTCTCTGAACGCCAGAGTGAATCGCGGTAAATCTGCGGAAATATCATGCAGTTCATCAATGTGTTGCCAGTTCGCCATATCAGGACGCTCTTCTTGCTGTGAAAACCGCTAATTTACGCTGTTGCGCCCCGGCAACCAACCTTTGATTTGATTGGGCGTTTATTGAATGCTTATGCAGATTATTGTTGCGTATATTTCAGGCGACGCGCCGCGCGCGCAATGCTGACGCCAACGGGCATTTGCAGTATACTCCCGCCCTAATTCTTAAACTGGCGCGGGCAATACAGTCCGCTTCATAAACGTAAGGTATTCCGGTGAATATTCAGGCTCTTCTCTCAGAAAAAGTTAGTCAGGCCATGATTGCTGCAGGCGCGCCTGCAGATTGCGAGCCCCAGGTTCGTCAGTCAGCCAAAGTTCAGTTCGGCGACTATCAGGCCAACGGCATGATGGCAGTTGCGAAAAAACTGGGTATGGCCCCCCGACAACTTGCAGAGCAGGTGCTGACTCATCTGGATCTCAGCGGCATCGCCAGCAAGGTTGAAATCGCCGGCCCTGGCTTTATCAATATTTTCCTCGAACCGGCTTTTCTCGCTGAACAGGTGCAACAGGCGCTGGCCTCCGAACGTCTGGGCGTTTCTCAGCCGACTCGTCAGACGATTGTCGTCGACTACTCCGCGCCCAACGTCGCGAAAGAGATGCACGTTGGTCATCTACGCTCCACGATTATCGGCGATGCGGCAGTACGCACGCTGGAGTTTCTGGGCCATCATGTTATTCGCGCTAACCACGTCGGCGACTGGGGCACCCAGTTCGGTATGCTTATCGCCTGGCTGGAAAAACAGCAGCAGGAAAACGCGGGCGATATGGCGCTGGCGGATCTCGAAGGATTTTACCGCGATGCGAAAAAGCATTATGACGAAGATGAAGCGTTTGCCGAGCGCGCGCGTAACTACGTCGTCAAATTGCAGAGCGGTGATACCTATTTCCGTGAGATGTGGCGTAAGCTGGTTGATATCACGATGACGCAAAACCAGATCACCTATGATCGCCTGAACGTCACTCTGACGCGTGACGATGTGATGGGCGAAAGTCTGTATAATCCGATGCTGCCGGGCATTGTCGCCGATCTGAAAGCCAAAGGCCTGGCGGTTGAAAGCGAAGGCGCAACGGTGGTTTTCCTTGATGAGTTTAAAAACAAGGAAGGCGACCCGATGGGCGTCATTATTCAGAAGAAAGATGGCGGTTATCTGTATACCACTACCGATATCGCCTGCGCCAAATACCGTTACGAAACGCTGCACGCCGACCGCGTGCTCTACTACATTGACTCCCGTCAGCACCAGCACCTGATGCAAGCCTGGACCATTGTGCGCAAAGCCGGTTATGTACCGGATTCCGTTCCGCTGGAACACCACATGTTCGGCATGATGTTGGGTAAAGACGGTAAACCGTTTAAAACTCGCGCGGGCGGTACGGTGAAACTGGCGGACCTGCTGGATGAGGCGCTGGAGCGCGCGCGTCGTCTGGTGGCGGAGAAGAACCCGGATATGCCGGCTGACGAGCTGGAAAAACTGGCTAACGCCGTCGGTATTGGCGCGGTGAAATACGCCGATTTGTCAAAAAACCGCACCACTGACTATATCTTCGACTGGGATAATATGTTGGCTTTCGAAGGCAATACCGCACCTTATATGCAGTATGCCTATACGCGTGTGCTGTCTGTTTTCCGTAAAGCGGACATCGACGAGCAGGCGCTGGCGAGCGCGTCGGTTATCATTAGCGAAGATCGCGAAGCGCAGCTCGCTGCCCGTCTGCTGCAGTTTGAAGAAACCCTGACGGTGGTCGCGCGTGAAGGTACGCCGCACGTCATGTGCGCGTATCTGTATGACGTCGCCGGGCTGTTCTCCGGCTTCTACGAGCACTGCCCTATTCTCAGCGCCGAGAATGACGCGGTTCGCAATAGCCGCCTAAAACTGGCGCAACTGACGGCGAAGACGCTGAAACTGGGTCTGGATACGTTGGGTATCGAAACCGTAGAACGCATGTAAACGCGCCGTCGTTAACATCATCAGGCCTGATTCCGGGGAACGGACTCAGGCCTTTTTATTGCCACAGCGGTATATCTGTAACAAATCACAAGGAATGACACATTTCTATAGAGAGATGGAACATCTTTTACCTGTGCTGGCGCTGACCGCCCCGTATCATTAGGCGGCGGATTGTTCAGGTACAGGTAATGACTTTTAAAGACTTTGATGCGGAAGAGAAACTCTTCCTGAGACGTGTGATTGTGGCGTTTGGTGTAGTGGTTGTCTGCTTTGGTATCCTGATCTTCAACCTCTATAACTTGCAAATCCGCCAGCACCACTACTACACCACCCGTTCGAATGAGAACGATATCAAGATGCTACCCGTCGCGCCCACGCGCGGCATCATTTACGATCGCAACGGCATTCCGCTGGTGCGTAACGTAACCTGGTATGATATCGCGGTTACGCCCTATAAAATTGCCGATATGGATGCGCTGCTAAAACAGCTCACCCCTATTGTTGATCTCTCCCCCGATGATATCGCCGACTTTCGCCATGCGCTAAAATCCAGTAGCCGCTATCGTCCGGTAGTGCTCAAAAACGCGCTAACGGATGTTGAAATCGCACGCTTTGCGGTCAATCAGTTTCATTTCAACGGCGTCACGATCAATAGCTATCAGGATCGGCAGTATCCTTACGGCGCGGAGCTGGCGCATGTTCTCGGTTACGTGTCAAAGATAAACGATAACGACCTTAAAGCGCTGGATAAAAAAGGGCTGGCAGAGAATTACGCGGCGGACCATAACATCGGTAAACAGGGGATTGAGCGTTACTACGAAAACGATCTTCATGGCAAAACCGGTTATCAGGAGGTCGAGGTGGATAATCACGGGCGTATTGTCCGCCTGCTGAAAGACGTTCCTCCCATCGCGGGTAAGAACATTCACCTGACGCTGGATCTCCATTTACAAGAGTACATTGAAAGTTTGCTGGCCGGGCAGCGTGCTGCCGTACTGGTTGAAGATCCGCACGATGGTTCAGTGCTGGCGATGGTATCTATGCCCAGCTACGACCCGAATCCCTTTGTAAAAGGCATTAGCTATCAGGATTACGGCAAACTGCTGCACGATAAAAATCTGCCGCTGATCAACCGCGTGACGCAAGGGCTTTATCCCCCGGCGTCAACGGTTAAACCCTATATGGCGATGTCCGCGCTGTTATGCGGGATTATTACGCCGCAAACCACCTTCTTTGGCGCGCCAACCTGGACGCTTCCCGGCACGCAGCGTCATTACCGGGACTGGAAAAAAACCGGACACGGTATGCTGG
The DNA here is from genome assembly GCF_046569105.1 of Salmonella sp. 741265073_HBA. NCBI lineage: Bacteria > Pseudomonadati > Pseudomonadota > Gammaproteobacteria > Enterobacterales > Enterobacteriaceae > Salmonella > Salmonella sp. 741265073_HBA. The sequence goes on from NZ_JBKFRY010000003.1 coordinate 444,582, forward strand.
ATGTCACTAAAGCGATTGAGGAATCTGCGGATACCTTTTTCTATCAGGTCGCTTATATGATGGGTATTGACCGTATCGACACGATGTTGTCTCAGTTCGGCTATGGCAAACCGACGGGTATCGACCTTAATGAAGAGTATGACGGGCTGCTTCCCAGCCGCGCATGGAAACAGCGGGTCCATAAAAAAGCCTGGTATCAGGGCGATACCATCTCTGTCGGCATCGGCCAGGGTTACTGGATTGCCACCCCCATCCAGATGGTAAAAGCGATGGTGGCGCTCATCAACAACGGTAAGGTGATTGCCCCTCACCTGTTACTCAATGAAGAGAGCGGCAAAACGGTGGTTCCGTATCGTCCTTCAGGAACACCGGCACAGATAGCCGATCCGGCGTCACCATACTGGGGACTGGTGCGTCAGGCGATGTATGGCATGGCGAATGCACCCAACGGAACGGGCTATAAGTTCTTTCACACCGCGCCCTACGGCATTGCGGCCAAAAGCGGCACGTCGCAGGTATTTAGCCTGAAAGAAAATCAGACCTACAACGCGAAAATGATCCCCATTCGCCTGCGCGATCATGTGTTTTATACCGCTTTTGCACCGTATAAAAACCCTAAGGTCGCTATTGCCTTGATTCTGGAAAACGGCGGAAGCGACGGCGTTACCGCCGCGCCCATCATGCGAAAAATCCTTGACCACCTGTTTGATCCACAGGCTGATACCACACAGCCGGATCAGGCGCCATAGTCAAATAAGCAAAGCGTCATCAGACAAGGATACGGCCGGAATATCCGCATACATCAGAAATAGTTACGCAGATATTCCGTCAAACACAGCATTGCCATCGCCTGCCCGTAAGGCATAGAGGTCAACGGAATGTGACGGTAAAAATCGAGATCGTGGCCCATGCCAGTACCAAATGACGTTTGCAGCAGTTCGCCTTCCGGCGAGATATGTTTCACTATCCCCCGAATAGCTTTTTCCGCCACCTGCGCATAGTGCCGTTCGACATAGCGTTTGCGCACCGCTTTAAGAATACCGTAGGCAAAACCCGCCGTCGCCGACGCCTCAAGATAAGAGTGCGGATCGTCAAGCAGCGTATGCCACAAACCGCTTTCATCCTGACATTTCGCCAGCGCGGCGATCTGCGCATTCAGTACCTGGACCAGGTAACGGCGCACGGCATTGTTTTCCGGCAAGTCCAGCAGTTCAAGAAAATCCGGGATCACAATGGTCAGCCAACTGTTGCCGCGCGCCCAGCGAGCGTTAGCGAAGTTATGATGACCGTCATAGCTCCAGCCGTGGAACCACAGCCCCGTCTCTTTATCCATCAAATTCTGCACGTGTAGCAGGAACTGATAGGTTGCCTCTTCCACATATTCCGGCCGGTTCAACAGCTTACCGATTTTCGCCAGCGGCAGCACCGTCATCATTAGCGTGTCGTCCCACATCTGCTGATGATTTTCCTCCGCCAGCGTGATGTGCTGCATTCCGCCGTGATCGGTACGGGGCATTTCATTCATCGCCCATTCGGCCCACGTTTCCAGCCACGGTAAATACGCTGGATTACGCGTCTCTTCATAGCGATACGCCAACGTTAAAAACGGCGCCATCGTATTAACGTTTTTCGTCGTCGCGCCTTCCGCAAAGCGATCGGCAAACCAGTCATCAATGATCTTACGCATCGTCTGGTCACCGGTCTGTTGGTAATAGTGATACATTCCGTACAGGCCCACGCCGTGCGTCCACTCCCATCCGGCCCAGCCTTTAGTATCGATCACGCGTCCGTCGTCCAGTCGCAATAAAAATTCGCCTGTCTCATCTTTAATATTGACCAGGTTATGCGTCACCTTTTGCACCAGGGCTTTTAGTTCATCTCTGGTGATAAAATGCTCAGGCTGACGCAATAGCGGACTGTGTTTGACTGGATAAACCATCATTTGCTTAACCTCTGTGTAATGTCGAATTCAGTGCTGCGTGCAGTTTTACCGCCGACGCAGTCGATTCGCTACAGTAAAAGCTAAGCTGGGCGGAAACCTTTTTGTTTCTGCCATTGCCAGAGCGTAAATGGCAAAAACGCAAAGAGTCCGGCAACCTATCTCACCATTTTATAAAACGGCGTTTCTATTTATTCAAAAAGAGAGTCAGGTCTGCTACCTGGCAAAGAAAGGGGCGGTTAGCGGTAGTTCACAATCACCTGGTTGCTCCGCACTTTTAACGCCGGGATAAGCCGGCCGCCGCCGGGGACTTCCCAGACAAAGCGGAGCGGCTCGACTGCGGGAACATGGGCAAAACCGTGGGTCGTGCCACTCTGACCATCAAGTTCTACGCAACGGGACTGGGAACATAAACGTACCCGTAAGCCCGCGGGGGTCGGGCCATTCAGTTCATAACGCCAGGCGACCAGCGTCATCACACCGGAAACCGGCTGACGCGCCGACAATGGCGAAGACGATGCGGAAACGCCCCGGTAATTTAAGGTTACGCCCATACCGCTATCCTGCCACGCGCCTTCGCCTGCGGCCTGAACCGTCAGGGGAAAGAGCAACAACGCCAGCCATTTACGCATTATTTTCCTCCAATGGTCGCCGTCATGCGGATATGACGGTTATCGGAAAGCTCAAGGTTCGACAACACCACCAGCTGCGGTAAACTGCGCCGCAAAAAGCGGGACAATAATGGACGTAGCGCATGGTTAACCAGCAATACCGGCGGCGCGCCAAGCATTTCCTGGCGAGAAAGCGCCTCTTGCGTCTGCGCCAGCAGGCGATCCGCCAACCCAGGCTCAAGTCCACCGCCGCCCTGCAATGCCTGAAGCAGCAAACGCTCCAGCGCGGTATCCAGGCCAATCACCTGCACTTCTTCATTACCGGGGAACCACTGTTGCGTAATCGCTCGTCCTAATGCCACGCGTACCACGGCGGTTAATTCATGCGGATCGCTTTGTAACGGCGCATGTTCCGCCAGCGTTTCCAGAATGGTGCGCATATCGCGAATCGGGACTTTTTCCGCCAATAAGTTTTGCAGGACTTTGTGTAAAGTCGTGAGGGTCACGACGCCGGGGACCAGATCTTCCGTGAGTTTAGGCATCTCCTGAGAGACACGATCCAACAGTTGCTGCGCTTCCTGGCGGCCAAACAGTTCGGCGGAGAATTGGCCAATCAAGTGGTTAAGGTGCGTCGCCACAACGGTACTGGCTTCAACAACGGTAAAGCCCTGAATTTGCGCCTGCTCTTTCAGGGCGCTTTCAATCCAGATGGCATCAAGGCCAAAAGCTGGATCGACGGTTTTCTCACCCGGTAGCGTTCCCGCCGCCGTGCCGGGGTTAATAGCCAGCCAGCGTCCCGGATAGGCGTCCCCGCTGCCAATCTCTACCCCTTTCATCAAAATACGGTAGCGCGCAGGCTGTAAATCCATATTGTCGCGAATATGGACAACCGGCGGCAGGAACCCCATATCCTGAGCGAATTTTTTACGAATACTGCGAATACGTCCGAGCAATTCGCCATCCTGTTGAAAATCCACCATCGGGATCAGGCGGTAGCCCACTTCCATCCCCAGTGAATCCTCAAGCTGTACGTCATTCCAGGTGGCTTCGACCACCGAGTTATTTTCCGGCATTTTTACCGGCTGCGGCTCCTCCGGCGCTTTTTCTTCACGCCCGCGCAGCCACCATGCCAGGCCGAGCAAAGCGGCGGTAAAGAGTAAAAATACCAGGTTAGGCATTCCTGGCACCATGCCAAGCAGCCCCAGCACCGCCGCCGCCAGCAGCATCACCCTTGGATTACTGAACAGTTGGCCAACCATCTGCTCGCCTACATCCTGATCGGTACTGACGCGGGTCACAATGACGCCCGCCGCCGTGGAGATAACCAGCGCCGGGATCTGGGCGACCAGGCCGTCGCCAATGGTCAGCAGGGTGTAGCTTTCCGCCGCGCTGCCTATGCTCATTCCGTGCTGCAATACGCCGACCAGCAGCCCGCCTACCACGTTAATGACCATGATGAGAATACCGGCGATGGCGTCGCCGCGCACAAATTTACTTGCCCCGTCCATCGAGCCGTAGAAATCGGCTTCCTGAGTGACTTCCGAACGCCGTTTTTTGGCCTCGTCTTCACCAATCAGACCGGCATTAAGATCGGCGTCAATCGCCATTTGCTTGCCGGGCATACCGTCCAGCACAAAGCGCGCGCCGACTTCGGCAATACGTCCGGCGCCTTTGGTGATGACCATGAAGTTGATAATGACGAGGATGATAAAAACCACAATCCCGATCGCGAAGTTACCGCCGACCAGGAAATGACCAAACGCCTCCACCACCTTTCCCGCCGCCGCCGCGCCGGTATGCCCTTCCATCAAAATAATGCGCGTTGAGGCTACGTTAAGCGCCAGACGCAGTAGCGTGGTAAACAGCAGAATGGTCGGAAACGCGGCAAAATCCAGAGTACGCTGGGTAAACATCGCCACCAGCAGCACCATAATCGATAGCGCAATATTAAAGGTAAACAATAAGTCGAGGATAAAAGCAGGTAGCGGCAGCACCATCATCGACAAAATCAGCAGAATGAGGATCGGCCCGGCAAGAATTTGCCATTGCGTCGATTTCAGGTTGCTGGGCAGGCGCAGCATCGCGACCAGATTAGCCATCAGTATTCTTCTCGTTCATAAAATCCAGCGCTTCTGGCACCGGAAGGTTCTCAGGTTGTGGAGGACGTTGCCCGCCCGCAAGCCGCCAGCGTTTAAGCTGCCAGACCCAGGCCAACACTTCCGCAACGGCAGCATATAACTGCCCGGGAATTTGCTGACCGATTTCGGCGTGGCGATATAATGCCCGCGCCAGCGGCGGCGCTTCTAAAGTGGGAACCCGATGTTCAGCGCCGATCTCGCGAATGCGCAGCGCTATTAATCCAGCCCCCTTCGCGACCACTTTCGGCGCGCTCATTTTGTTTTCGTCATACTGCAGCGCCACGGAATAGTGCGTCGGGTTAGTGACAATGACGTCCGCTTTCGGCACATCTTCCATCATGCGGCGCTGCGCGGCGGCGCGTTGCATCTGGCGAATTTTGCCCTTAACATGCGGATCGCCTTCGCTCTCTTTAAATTCGTCGCGAATGTCCTGCCGCGACATGCGTAATTTTTTCAGGTGGCTAAAGATCTGGAAAAACACGTCAAATCCCACCATCGGAATCACGCCCAGTACCACCAGTAACGCGCAGAGTCCAACCAGATCCAGCGCATTCCCCATTGCGACGATCGGCGACTCCGCCATCAGGCGCATCATTTGCGGCCAGTGATGCCAGAGATAAAAGCCGGTAACGCAGCCGACCAGCGTGGATTTCAACACCGCTTTTAGCAGTTCCGCGCCGGTCTGCGCCGAAAACATGCGCTTAATTCCCGGCAGCGGGTTTAATTTAGAAAATTTTGGCTGTAGCGACTTACCGCTAAAAATCAGGCCGCCAAGCATAACCGGCGAGATAAGCGCCACCAGCACCACGCCCGCGATAAGCGGTAGCAGTGCCATCATCGCCGCTTTAATCAGCAAAATTATCTGCCCCAGGATCAGGTTAGGATCGTTCACCATACGGTGATCGAAGTGCAGGCCTGCTGAGAGCATTCCCGCCAGCTGCCGCGCTAACGACTCGCCGCCGAACCAAATAATACAAACGCCCACCAGCAATATCAGCAGTGAGGTCAGTTCTCTGGAACGGGGGATCTGCCCTTCTTCCCGCGCTTTTTCAAGTCGGTGGGGTGTGGGGGCTTCTGTTTTGTTGTCGTCGCTCTCTTCTGCCACGCAGCAAACCCTGGATAGATTGATAAGCGAGAATGATGCCAGAACCGCTTTACGCCAATGGGCAGAGTAAGCGGTAAAAAAGGCGGGGTTTATGGCGTTAATAGAGATAGCCGGATACGATAAGAAAGTATCGTATCCGGCCGGGTTGACGGATTCGAACCCGATAAGCGCAGCGCCATCAGGTCAAAAAAGCTTAAAACCCAAGACTGTCCAGCAGGTCGTCCACCTGATCCTGACTGGCGACGACGCCAGCTTTCGAGGTATCCACCTGCGGGCCGTTGAGTAAGCTTTCGTTCTCGCGTTTTGGTCGTGCGCTCTGTTCCGGGATGTTTTCCAGCAGTACCATTAATAACTGGCGCTCAATCTCCTGAATCACGTCCATCATGCGTTTGATCACCTGACCCGTCAGATCCTGGAAATCCTGCGCCATCATGATGTCCAGCAGTTGCGCGTTAGTAAAGCTGGTATGGCCCGGGACATCCCTGAGAAACTGGCGCGTATCCGTCACCAGTTCACGGGCGTCGGCAAGCTCGATCGGATTGTCAAACCACTCGTCCCAACGTTGGGTTAGCGCTTTCGCCTCTTTCTCCATCGCATCCTGATGCGGCTGCGAGGCTTCGACACTGTTTAGCGCGCGTTCCGCCGCCTGCGCCGTCATCTGGACGACGTAATCCAGACGGTCGCGCGCATCAGGGATCGCCTCCGCCGCTTCGGCAATCGCCTGGTCCAGCCCCAGTTCACGCAGGCTGTCGCGCAGCATTCGGGTCAGACTACCGATGCGCGCAATGATGTCTCCTGCTGAGCCTTCATCAGCAGGCTTGATAGATGGTTGCATCATCATCGCATCCTCACATGCCCAGTTTCTCAAAGATTTTGTTGAGCTTCTCTTCCAGAGTCGCTGCGGTGAACGGTTTTACGACATAACCGCTGGCGCCAGCCTGTGCGGCGGCGATAATATTCTCTTTTTTGGCTTCCGCCGTGACCATCAACACGGGTAACGCCGACATGGCGCTATCGGCGCGAATGGTTTTCAGCAGCTCTAGGCCATCCATATTCGGCATGTTCCAGTCGGAGATAATAAAACCAAAGCCGCCCGCCTGGAGCTTGTTCAGTGCATCGACGCCGTCTTCGGCCTCTTCCACATTGTTAAATCCAAGCTCTTTTAAGAGGTTGCGCACGATACGACGCATGGTCGAAAAGTCATCCACAACCAAAAATTTAAGCTCTTTATCCGCCATAAAATACTACTCCTGGTTCAAATACGTATCGCCTGTCCGGCACTGATTTTCGCCAGCATCTGCTGGCTTACCTGGCTAAGATCGACCACTTCGCTTACGCCACCCATATTGATGGCCTCGCGCGGCATGCCGAACACCACACAACTTGCTTCGTTTTGCGCAATGGTCCAGGCGCCAGCCTGGTACATCGCTAACATTCCAGCGGCGCCATCGTTGCCCATCCCCGTAAGAATGACGCCTACGGCGTTGCGCCCCGCGTGTTTCGCCACCGAATGAAACAGCACATCCACGGAAGGCCGATGCCGGTTTACCGGCGGGCCATCATGAATTTTGATTTGATAATTCGCCCCGCTACGCGCCAGCTCCATATGCTTGTCGCCGGGCGCAATGTAGGCATGACCTGGCAATACGCGTTCGCCGTCCTCCGCCTCCTTCACGCTGATTTGACAGAGTTTATTCAGACGCTCGGCAAACGAGCGGGTAAAGCCAGGCGGCATATGCTGCGTAATAATCACTGCCGGACTGGAAAGCGGCAGCGGTTGCAGCACATGTCGGATAGCTTCAGTACCGCCCGTTGAAGCGCCGATAGCAATCAGTTTTTCCGAACTGAGCAGCGGACCGGCTTTTAAGGTTGCCGGGGCCGCCATCGGTTTATGTGCGGCGATGCGGGCCCGCGCGGCGGTACGCACTTTTTCGGCGATCATCTCGCTATACGCCAGCATACCTTCACGAATGCCAAGCTGCGGTTTAGTGACAAAATCGATGGCCCCCAACTCCAGCGCCCGTAGCGTCACTTCGGAACCTTTCCCGGTCAGCGAAGAGACCATCACCACCGGCATCGGTCGCAGGCGCATCAGTTTTTCCAGAAAATCGAGGCCGTCCATACGCGGCATCTCAACGTCCAGGGTCAATACGTCCGGATTAAATTTTTTGATGAGATCCCTGGCGACCAACGGATCCGGCGCAGTCGCCACCATCTCCATATCGCTATGGCTATTAATAATTTCAGTCATGATTTGGCGCATTAGCGCGGAATCATCAACTGACAATACCCTGATTTTACTCATGCTTTATCCTTACTTAGCGCATACACCGTCTGTCCGCGCAGGCTAAACTCGCGCACGAGGTTGCTAAAGTTTTCTGAGTGACCGGCAAACAACAGTCCGTCAGGTTTAAGGAGTGGAACAAAACGGCGCAGAATGTCCTCCTGAGTCGTTTTATCAAAATAGATCATGACGTTACGGCAAAAAATCGCGTCAAAGGGACCGGGTACGTTGTACTGCTTTTCCAACAAATTAACGGAGGAAAATTCAACATAATTGGCCAGTTCCTGACGCACGCGCACCAGTCCTTCATGCGGCCCCGTACCGCGCATGAAATAACGTTGTAGCTGCTGCGGCGATAACGTTTTCAGTTCGCTGAGGCGATAAATACCGCTTCTCGCTTTTTCCAGCACTTCAGTATCAATATCGCTGGCGAATACTTTCCAGCGACCGGGGGCCATCCCCAACGCATCCGCCAGCGTAATGGCGATACTGTAAGGTTCTTCTCCTGTCGATGCCGCCGCACTCCAGACGCGGTACTCGCCGTGGCGGCGACGCGCATGTTCCGCAAGGATGGGAAAATGGTGCGCCTCGCGAAAAAAAGCGGTCAGGTTGGTAGTCAGAGCGTTGATAAAAGCCTGCCACTCAGCGCTGTTTTGATTAGCCTCCAGCATACTGAGATAACGGCCAAAATCATCCAGTCCCAGGGTACGCAGCCGACGGACCAGGCGGTTATAAACCATATCCCGCTTATGGTCGGCCAGCACGATCCCTGCGCGCTGGTAGATTAATTGACATATCCGACGAAAATGCGCGTCGGACAGCGCGAGGCGCTGTGTCATCTGTAACAATACTGACGTTTGCCCGGAGGGCAGAGATGATGTCATAGCGCCTTCTTAATCACATTCAAAATACAACGGGCGCGCCCTGCGGCAGCGCCATGCTTCCCGTATTACACATTTTTTGCTTTTATCTATGCGAACCAGACGAAAGGGATCGGCGGGTTCGCAAATTAATCGATAACCGACAGCACACGTCGATCAAAAGGTTTCCCAGTTCGCATCATCCCCGGCGGCTAATGGCCGCGGCGTATTGCCGGACTGAGCGTCCGCTGACAAACGCATCTCAGGCTTATTTACCGCCAGCGGTCGCGATGCCAGGCGGAAAGCCGATACCGCCTGGGTCAGACGGCTGGCCTGCTCTTCCAGCGCGGCGGCGGCCGCTGCGGACTCCTGAACCAGCGAGGCGTTCTGTTGCGTTACGCGATCCATTTCGGAAACGGCCAAAGCGACCTGATCGATACCCCGGCTTTGCTCATCCGAAGCGGAGGCGATTTCGCCCATGATATCCGTGACGCGCGTAACGGCATTGACGATGTCAGTCATGGTTTCTCCGGCGCTTTCCACCAACACTGAACCGGTATCGACACGCGAGACGGAATCTTCAATCAACGCTTTTATTTCTTTCGCCGCCTGGGCGCTGCGGCTGGCCAGATTACGCACCTCGCCTGCCACGACCGCAAAACCGCGCCCCTGCTCTCCCGCGCGCGCCGCTTCTACCGCCGCGTTCAGCGCCAGAATGTTAGTCTGGAAAGCAATACCGTCGATAACGCTGATAATGTCAGCGATTTTTTTCGAACTGTCGGCAATTTCGTGCATGGTGTTTACCACGCCGTCGACCACTTTGCCGCCATGACGCGCGGTCTCGGAGGCGCTTTGCGCCAGTTGCGAAGCCTGACGGGCGTTATCGGCGTTTTGCTTCACGGTGGCCGTCAGTTGTTCCATGCTGGCAGCCGTCTCCTCCAGAGCGGAGGCCTGCTGTTCGGTACGGGAAGAGAGGTCGGTATTACCGGCGGCAATTTCACTGGTGCCGGAATAAATCGCATCCGAACCTTCGCGAACCTGCGTCACGGTGTCAATCAGCGAGCGTTGCATATGTTCAACCGTTCCCGCCAGTTCGCCAATTTCATTACGCCCTGAGACGGTGAGCGTTTTCGTCAGGTCGCCGCTGGCAATTTCACGGATATGAGTAATCACTCGCGCTAATGGGTTAAGCAGGGCATGACGAATGCCGAACCAAACCACCATCAAAATCAGCACCAGCACGACCGCAAGAACCCCCAGTTGCCATTGCGCAAAACGGTAGTCATGAGCGCTTTGATCAAATGTCTGGCGGTACAGGTTTTCGCTCACCCGGGCGTAATTGCCCAGCGCCTCGCCCAACGCGTTTTGCATTCCCTGGGTTGGCTGGGCGAAGTAGGCATCCATATTGCCATTGTCCAGAAACTGAATAAGTTCGGTTAATGCGGCCTGATAGCGCTGATATTTTTCATCGACGTTCGCGCTGGCCTCCGCCATCGCTGGCAATGGCGTCATGTTTTTGAAATTGGCGTAGTGCGCCGCCGCCTGTACGAGGGTCGTTTTTGCATTCTGGAGTAAATCCGTTTTGGCGCTGCTCTGCTGGTTAGAAGCGTCCATCATCATGCGTGCGGCGGAGCGGCTCAGGTTAATGCGCGTTTGCAGCATTAAGTCCCATGTCGACGTGAGTTCGCTTTGTTGCTGGCGTAATTCGTTAGAAATAACAAAACCTTGCTGGTTATGCTGTAATGAAGAAAACAGCAAACCACCGGAAACAAGCTGTAGCAGTGCGAAAACCCCCAGCACCATCATCAGCATTGTGACAACGCGGATACGGTTAAACATAAGGCACCTTCCTGATAACGAGTTATCAACGTTATCGGCACCTGCGGTGATAACTTTACTTTTGCAAAAAGGAAATACGCTGTTCCGGAAGACGACATTGACAATAACAGTGACGCAGCGGCGATGTCGGCGCAAAATGCAGGGGCTGGGCGCGGGCGATGAAGAGGCACTCTCACCGCTGGCGGAAGCATAACGGTGAATATTGCCGGATGGCGCGACGCCATCCGGCAACGTTATTACGCGACGTGTGATGCTGCGATATCCAGCAGCGCCATCTCTTCGCTGTTAAGCAGTTTTTCGATATTCACCAGAATCAGCATACGCTCGCCGAGCGCGCCCAATCCCGTCAAATATTCTGTTGACAAGGTCACGGCAAATTCTGGCGCCGGACGGATTTGTTCCGCCGTTAACGACAGTACGTCAGACACGCCGTCTACCACTATCCCGACGACGCGTTGCCCCAGATTCAGTACGATCACTACCGTATTGTCATCGTACTCTACGTCGCCTTCGCAGAATTTCACGCGCAGATCGACAATGGGGACAATCACGCCGCGCAGGTTAGTCACCCCTTTTATAAAGGCCGGAGTATTGGCGATGCGCGTCACCTGGTCATAGCCACGGATCTCCTGCACTTTCAGGATATCGATGCCGTACTCTTCATTTCCCAGTGTAAACACCAGGAATTCCTGACCTGACGGCTCGCCGGCCAGTTTGCTTACATTACTCATACCGGTCATATTATTCCCTTCTCACTCAATCAGGCGGCTGTGATCGCCATACGTTGTTCGCGGTTTAAACCCTGCAATGCGGAAACATCAACAATCAGCGCGACGCTGCCGTCGCCCAGGATCGTCGCGGCGGAAATCCCCGGTACCTTGCGATAATTGCTTTCCAGATTTTTGACCACCACCTGGTGCTGACCGATGAGCTGATCGACCAGCAGCGCGTAACGGCGTCCCGCGCTTTGCAGGATCACAACAATGCCCTGCGTGGCTTCGGTTTTCGCCCCGTCCACGTCAAACACTTTCCACAATTCGACCAGCGGCAAATACTCGCCGCGAACTTCCAGAACCCGTTCGCCGCCCGCCAGCGGATGAAGATCCTCTTCACGCGGTTGCAGCGACTCCATCACCGCATTCAACGGCAGGATAAAAACTTCCCCCGCCACGCGAACCGACATCCCATCGAGGATGGCCAGCGTCAGCGGCAGCAGAATACGAATCGTGGTGCCGGAGCCTTGTTTTGACTGGATCTCAACGTGACCGCCCATCTCCTGAATGTTACGTTTCACCACATCCATGCCAACGCCGCGACCGGAGACATCCGTGACCTGTTCCGCAGTTGAGAATCCCGGCGCGAAGATCAACATGCCTACTTCATCGTCGGTCATGTTTTCATTCACCGCCATCCCCTGCGACATGGCCTTCGCCAGGATACGCTCACGGTTAAGCCCCGCGCCGTCATCGGTCACTTCAATACAAATATTCCCGCCCTGATGTTCTGCGGAAAGAATCAGATTGCCGACAACATTTTTCCCCGCCTCAAGGCGTTTTTCCGGCATTTCAATCCCGTGGTCGAGACTGTTGCGCACCAGGTGCGTCAGCGGGTCGATAATGCGTTCGATCAGGCTTTTATCAAGTTCAGTGGAGCTCCCCACCAGCGTCAGCTCTACCTGCTTGCCCAGTTTGCCCGCTAAATCGCGTACCAGACGCGGGAAACGGCTGAAGACGTACTCCATAGGCATCATGCGAATCGACATCACCGACTCTTGTAAGTCGCGGGCGTTACGTTGTAACTGCCCCATACTGGTAATGAGATCGCCGTGGTTTACCGGGTCCAGCTCGTTAGAACGCTGGGCCAACATTGACTGGGTAATCACTAACTCGCCGACCAGGTTTATGAGCTGATCCACTTTCTCTACCGCCACGCGAATGCTGGTGGACTCGCGTTCACGCGCAGGTTTTTCACGCCCCGCATGATGTTCATGGGCCGCGCTTTTGGCGGCTGGCGCAACGACTGCCGGAGGCGCTACCGGCGCTACCTCGGTTTTCTCTTGCGCTTTTTCCACGGGCGCGGCGACCACTTTTTCAAAAGCGATCTGATCGGCCTCGATGACAAAACAGAGCACCGCGACAATGTCATCTTCCGCGACGCTGCCATCCAGAGTTGCCGACAGTGAATCCGTTCCCTTAACGACATCCGTCAGAGTAGCCAGATTGCCCAACTCTTCTTCAAGCAGATCGACCTCATTGGCTTTCAACCGTGAAAGTACAATGCGCAGTTTACTCTCGTCACGAGGCGATTCGGTTTCGGCTACGCTCTCTTCCTGGATCGCCGCGCTTAGTGCCGCGGTTTCTACGACCGCCGGCGTGGTTTCGCCTTTCGCCTCCAGCGCCAACTGGCGTAGCGCATTGCAGATATATTCGAAGCTTGCGGCATCCGGCTCTTCGGAGTTTTTATAGGCGTCGAGCTGTTCCTGCATAATATCTTTCGTTTCCAAAAACAGGTTGATAATGTCGGTATTGAGCTGCATTTCACCGCGTCGGGCTTCATCCAGCAGGTTTTCCATTAAATGTGTGGTTTCCTGCAGAATAGTGAAGCCGAATGTGCCCGCGCCGCCTTTAATGGAGTGCGCCGCGCGAAAAATGGCGTTCAGTTGTTCAGCGTCCGGGGATTCCGGCACCAAATCCAGCAGATGCTGCTCCATATCAGCCAACAGCTCGTCAGCTTCATCAAAAAATGTCTGATAAAAATCGCTAATATCCATGCTCACGCTATCACCTCGGTTCCGCTTTTGGCGATGTGGGTACGCTTGCCGGCGGGGCTGCCGCAGGCTGTTGTAATACACTTACCGGCTCATTCTGGCTTTCAGCGTTTTCATGCAAAATGGCCTGTTCCGCCTGTTTGTTTAACACCAGCAGGCTTATACGGCGGTTGATGGCGTCATCAGGACCGCGATCGCTCAGCCGCATCGTGGCGGCCATGCCAACCACCCGTAATACTTTTCCGTTATCCAGCCCGCCAGCGACCAGTTCGCGACGCGAGGCATTGGCGCGATCGGCGGATAACTCCCAGTTGCTATAGCCTTTTTCGCCGTTCGCGTAGGGAAAGTCATCGGTATGGCCGGCCAGGCTAATGCGATTAGGTATACCGTTTAACACTGGCGCAATCGCACGCAGGATATCGCGCATATACGGCTCAACTTCGGCGCTGCCGGTTTTAAACATCGGGCGGTTCTGGCTGTCGATAATCTGGATGCGCAACCCCTCCTGAACCAAATCAATTTTCAGATGCGGACGTAACGCGCGCAGTTTGGGATCGGATTCGATCAGTTGATCCAGATCGCCGCGCAGTTTGTTTAAGCGACTCTGCTCCATCCGTTTTTTCAGCTCGTCGATATTCGGCTGCTTTTCCACTTCACCCTGCTGTTGGGTGTAATCATCGCCGCCGCCTGGTATCGGGCTCTCGCTATTGGCAATCCGATTTCCCCCCGTTACCGCGGTGGCCAACGGCGTACGAAAATATTCGGCAATCTGAATTAATTCTTTAGGGCTGGAGATGGAAATCAGCCACATCACCAGAAAAAAAGCCATCATCGCCGTCATAAAATCGGCGTAGGCAATTTTCCAGGAACCGTGCGCCCCGCCGCCGTGCGGTTTGTGCCTGCGGCGTTTTACGACGACAATGGGATGAGCCTGATTTTTCATGCTTCCTCAGTTGTCTGCTGCTGGTTTGGGTTTCTCACTGCGCGAACGTGTTCTTCCAACTCAATAAACGATGGACGCTCACTGGAATAAAGCGTTTTACGACCAAATTCCACGGCAATCGGCGGCGCATAGCCGTTCAGATTAGACAGCAGTGTAATTTTTACGCACTGCATCATTTTGGTGGTTTCGGCGCTCTTCTGGCGCAAAACGGTCGCTAACGGTGAAATGAATCCATAAGCCAGTAAAATACCGAGGAACGTACCTACCATGGCATGGGCAATCAGCGCCCCCAACTCCGCTGCCGGACGATCGGCTGAAGCCAGAGCGTGAACCACCCCCATTACCGCCGCGACGATACCAAAGGCAGGCAGCGAATCCCCCACCATCGCCAGACTGTTGGCCGGGACTTCCGCCTCGCTTTCATGGGTTTCAATCTCTTCATCCATCAACGCTTCAATTTCGAACGTATTCATGTTGCCGCTGATGATCAGGCGCAGATAATCGACAATAAAATCAAGCATTACCGCATCGGCCAGAATACGCGGATAACTGGCGAAGATTTCACTCTCTTTCGGATTTTCAATATCGCGTTCAAGGGAGAACATCCCCTGCTGGCGTGATTTGGCCATCAGGCGATAGAGCAACGCCAGCAAATCCATGTACATAGATTTCGTGTATTTCGAACGACGAAATAACAACGGGATCGCTTTCATCGTGCCTTTGATGGCCTTCCCGTTGTTGCCGACAATGAACGCCCCTATCCCCGCGCCGCCAATGATGACCAGTTCAGCAGGTTGATAGAGTGCCCCAAGGTGTCCGCCGGTCATGACATAACCGCCGAAAACTGTACCGATAACCACCAGGTAACCTAATAAGATAAGCACGACATCATCCTTCCGCTGTTGACTATGACAGGATGCGCAGTCGGGCGATTAACGCGAAGGCAAGGCAAAAAAAAGCAGCGGTAATGACTTACCGCTGCTGGAGTGTTTGTCCACACCGTTTCGGTTAAACAGCCTGTTCGATCTGTTCATCCAGCAGTTGTGGAATAATATCGGCAGCATCTCGGGAAAGTTTACGTCTTTTTACTGCGCGGGATGGCGGCTGGCATAAACTACACGCAAAGCTGCCCACGGGCTGATGCGCATGGGTAATAAAGTTCCCACCGCAGCAGTTACAACTCGACAATTCAAGCAACCCACTTTCAACAAAACGCACCAGCGTCCATGCGCGAGTCAGCGCCAACAACGGCCCTTCAGGCGGTTGCGGACACTGCTCAAGATAAAGCCGATAAGCTTTAATCACCGCATCCACACCGCTGCATAAGCCGGTCTTCAGTAAAAATTGCCAGGCGTTGCAGAACATGGAGGCATGAATATTTTGCTCCCAGGTCATAAACCAGTCTGTCGAAAATGGCAGCATCCCTTTAGGCGGCGGGCTACCGCGTAATTCTTTGTACAGTCTGATGAGGCGACCACGGCTGAGCTGTGTTTCGCTTTCCAGCATTTGTAGACGAGCGCCAAGATTAATCAACTCCATCGCCAACTGGATATCGCGAGCTTCTTGAACAATGCTTTTTTCACTCATTATCATGCCCTTTTCTTACGCGCCGTATCGTCCACTTCATTGAGCAGACGCGTTGAAAGCATGATACCTGTGTGAATCTGCTGTAAATCATCGACGCGCGAATCCTGAGTCAAACGGGTGATCGTCTGATGATCGTCAAACCGGAAATGACAAACTAACTGGTTCGTCTCCGCCAGTTTGACCATCTGCGGCAAGGTCAACGCGCCCAGTGTGTTTGCCATCTCTTCGTTGATACCGAGGCGGAACATCGCAGATGCTTTGTCCTGGACGATCAAACGCTGTGCAAGGAGTAAATATGACAAATTGATGTCATAAATGTGTTTTAGCAACTCGGATGTATGCATTGTTCCCATCCAGAATAACCAACTTTATTTTTGTGCGACGTAGCCGCACCCCGTGATGTCGCCGGGAAGGCCCGGTAAAAGAAGCAAAAAGGTCAAATGCATAGCAGCGCTCAGACATTGTGGACATTGTGACGTATAACGCAGCTTCCCACTGAGATTCGCCTTACACGTTTACATCAATTTTTACAAATGCCTAAGATTTTTCCTAATTCGACGCAACTCTACTCGTCAGCTTCGTGACATACAACGGAGCGGGACGGCGATTTTAGAAAATATGTGATGTAGATCACATAATTTAACAGAATACTTACTATAAAACCATCAGCATGGCTTTTACTTTGTTTAATTAATAACCTAATGTTCACTTTTTCTATTCCACACTGCTGAATAGGGGTACGTCAACACCAAATTCTTTTTTGTTTCTCTCTGTTAAAATAACGCCAGGATAATAGATAACAGGCTATTATTTCTATTTTAGAAACGATTCTATTTTACCTTTATTAAACAGTGGCTTAAATATTAAACGTTATTAATTAATCTCGTCACAGCATACGCCCTCCTCTGTTAAAAATAAGCTCATTTGATTTAACTTTTAGCTTTCCTTGTTCACCCGTTTAAATAAAACATCCTGGTGGTGTGTAAAAAGTGTCTTATGCCACGATTCTTTACATAAGAATAATTAATGATTAATTATGATGTCCTTCACATTAATGTGGCATTAGCGCATTGCAGAAATGCGATAAACAGAGTAAAGCTAAAGCACAATCTCATATTCTTGCAATCAAGGAGCGAGTTATGAGCTACACCCATATTCTTGTCGCCGTTGCCGTCACCCCGGAAAGTCACCAGCTACTGGCGAAAGCGGTCTCTATCGCCCGCCCTGTTCAGGCGAAAGTAAGCCTGATTACTCTCGCTTCCGATCCCGAACTGTATAACCAGTTCGCCGCGCCCATGATGGAGGATTTACGCGCGGTTATGCATGAGGAAACCGAGAATTTTCTTAAGATGCTGGGGGAAAAGGCGGATTATCCGATTGAACAAACTTTCATCGCATCAGGTGAGTTAAGCCAGCATATTTTGGCTGCGTGCCGCAAACACCATGTTGATCTGGTCATTTGCGGCAACCATAACCACAGTTTCTTTTCGCGCGCGTCCTGCTCGGCAAAAAGTGTCGTCAGCGCCAGCCAGGTAGATGTGTTGCTGGTGCCGTTAGCGGGCGACTAGTCGCCGCTCGCAATATTTCAGGCCAGCTTAGGGAACGTCGCCACGTTGTTCTGCTGCTGACGCTCAGGGCTACGCGGCGTGACCTCCTTTAGGTCATGAATAAAACGCTCCTGCCAGCGGTTAATGTCATTTTTAACGATCACGTCCAGCATTTCCGCATGGCGCGAAATACGCTCGGCAAGGGGCATCGTTAACGCACGATTGAGCGCCGCCGCCACGTCATCCCGATCGTAAGGATTGACGATTAACGCCGACGTCAGTTCATTCGCCGCGCCGGCAAACTGTGACAGTACCAGTACGCCAGGATTAGCGGGGTCCTGCGCGGCGACAAACTCTTTCGCCACCAGGTTCATCCCGTCACGCAACGGGGTGACGAGCCCGACGTCTGAATAACGGAATATCTTCATTAACAGTTTACGGTCAAAATGCTGATTCAGATAATAGAGCGGCGTCCAGCCCAATTGTCCATATTTCCCATTAATCCGGCCTGCTTCCGTCTCAAGCTGGTGGCGAATATCCTGATATGCCTGTACTTCGCCGCGTGACGTAGGCGCAATTTGGGTATAACGAATTTTTCCCCGATGCTGCGGGTAGTTTTCCAGTAGCGCTTCATACGCCAGAAAGCGTTCCGGCAGCCCTTTCGAATAATCCAGCCGCTCAACGGAAAAAATATTCTTCACATTTTTCAGTTCCGCCTTGAGCTGCGCCAGTTTAGGCGGCAACGGCCCGGCTGCCTGCAGAGCAATCTCATCGGGCTCAATACCGATAGGATACACTTCTGTCTGGAAGTCTTTACCCCACGCGATATGCTGCTTGCCGCTGCGAGTCGTGACTCGCGTTTGACTCGAAAGGCTATCCAGAAAAGCCAGGCGATCATTTTCTGTCTGGAACCCGAGCAGATCAAAGTCACACAACTGCTCCAGCAGTTCATCATGCGGCGGTAAAGCGTTAAAAATCTCCGGGGTCGGGAATGGAATATGCAGGAAAAAACCAATTCGGTTGTTCACGCCGCGTTTACGCAGCTCGCTGGCGAACGGTAACAGGTGGTAGTCATGCACCCAAATGATGTCGTTCTCTTTAATAAGGGGCAATAACTTATCCGCTAATAACGCATTCACCCGCATATAGCCTTCCCATGCAGGACGCTGAAACTGTACCAGGTCCAGACGATAATGGAACGCAGGCCAGAGAACCGCATTGGAAAATTGACAGTAATAATCTTCGTAATCTTGTTCACTCAGGTTAAACGATGCCCAGGTAATATTACCTTTTGTCACCTTTTTTAATGGCTCATCCTCGTTACCTGTCTCGCCACTCCAGCCGAACCACAACCCGCCAGCCGCTTTTAGCGCGCCAAGCACGCCAACGGCGAGGCCGCCGGCGCCGCCTTTATTATCCGGGGGGGCAATTCGATTAGATACTACGACTAAACGACTCATAGCCATCTCTCCTGTTATTCATTACTTGTTGTTCTTGTTGTGGATAATTGATTTGCTCCAGCCAGCGCCAGACATCGGGTACGCTTTCCAGCCGCCATGCCGCCTGGGTTGCCCCGACGCCCACTTTTACGGAAATTCCGCCAGCGTGATTCACCACGCCAAAGCCAGCCTCATCGGTCAAATCGTCGCCCACAAAAACGGGAATCCGTCCCGCAAAGGGCGCCTCCTGCATAAAGGCGGCAATGGCTTCGCCTTTATTGGTTCCCTTAGGTTTGATTTCCACAACACATTTACCGGGCTGCAACGCCAGTTGCGGCCAGTGCTGCGTAACGTGTTGCGCAAGCGCCAATAGCGCCGCTTCATGTTCCGGAGCCTGACGGTAGTGCAGCGCAAACGCCATCCCCTTCGTCTCCAGCTCCGTTCCGGGCAGCGCTACAAGCGTCGAACGTAATAACGCCTCCACCTCACGGACTACCGCTTCAGGAAGGCGCACGATATGGGTTTTACCATTGATGTCACGACGCTCTGCACCGTGAACGCCAGCGAGCGGAAAGCGAAAAGGCTTCGCCAAAGCATCCAGCTCAGTCATTGAACGCCCTGAAATCAATGCCAGTGCCCCTGCGTTGTGCGCCGCGAGACGGTCTAACAACTGAAGGATTTTATGCGGTACCACTACCTGATCGGGATGAGGCTTTATCTCTGCCAATGTGCCATCAAGGTCAAAAAAATACGCATAGTTCGCAGTGAGTTCGGGGGATACGGTTAACGGTTCTGCCACCCTGGTCTCCTCCTTATCATCATATTGAGACTCACAAACGGTCTCATTAGTCATGTAAGTATAGACAGTGTGACGCTGCTCGCCATTTAGAAAGACCATCGCCAGCCGGGGTAGCGGCTGGCGATGACGTGAAGCTATACTGTTTAGTTGAGTGTTAATTCATCAAATCGTACGCTTCGCTTTTTGCTTATAATGGTCGAAGATAACTGCTGTCAGAAGGATTCAGCCGCGAACCACATACTGTGCAAAAGGTGAAATGTTGAACAGGTTCATCGCGTTCTCCACCGTTCCTGATATCAGTACGCTCGCCACCACATATGAGACTTTTCCGAGGCCGCCTTTCAGGAATCCCCCCCTAAGACACACGCAGAAATAACGATTAACTCATAACCCAGGGAAGTCATTGACCAGCTTTAGCATTTTTTATGTAGGGTAAAGTCAAACGATTCTTGTTAGAGAAGACGTAAAACGGTGCACTATCTTTCATTCATTAGATAAATGCTGATGGCAGGAATAGTTTTAGCGAAAAATGACATAACCCAGAGCGAATTCATCAGCCAAAAGGCAGGAAAGCCAGCACATTAATCCATAACATCAGCCAGCTAATCCTTACGGCCCTGGGTGAATAACGATTACCAGGGATAATAGATATGTTCAGCCTGTTCGCGAACCGGCACATCGTCTCCCAGCAGTCTGGCGGAAAGGGTTAGCGCGAAATCAAAGACATGACCCAAGCCTTTGCCGCTAATTAAATTACCATCTTCAACAACGGGCGCATCCACATAGACACCTTCCGGAACCGCTTTCCACAGGTCGCCGGAACAGACATAACGACGCCCCTTCAGCAATCCGTGAGCACCCAGCACCCTTGCCGCCGCGGAACAGATAGGACAAATTAATTTGCCTGCCGCATCATGACGCGCAACGAAAGCGATCACCGCCGGATTAGCCGCCAGATTAGCGCTCCCCTGCGGACCGCCCGGCAGCACTACCCCATCGAAAAGCGCCTGCTGGCGTTCACTCAGCGTGCTGTCCGCAACCATAGGAATATCATGGTAACTCACCACCGCCCGTGATTCAGCACACGCCAGCGTTTCGACGTCGATATGCAAACGTCGCAGAATATCAAGA
This sequence comes from Salmonella sp. 741265073_HBA, assembly GCF_046569105.1. Taxonomy (NCBI): domain Bacteria; kingdom Pseudomonadati; phylum Pseudomonadota; class Gammaproteobacteria; order Enterobacterales; family Enterobacteriaceae; genus Salmonella; species Salmonella sp. 741265073_HBA. Next base: position 465,571 of record NZ_JBKFRY010000003.1, read on the forward strand.
GTAACAATGGCCTCTGCTTCTTCAAATCCTGGTGCCAACAGCACCGCGACCTTTTTCATTGACTGCTCCTTGTTAACGAGTCACCCATCAAAACTGCGCTCAACCGAATAACGTGCTCGTATGATTAATGACATTAAAAATGATCTACCGCAAAATCGGCTAGTTTATAAAAACAGGCATATTTGCTCTCAACCGTTTATGCGTGTGATATCCAGACTGACTAATGTTTATTTTATTGAAATTACCATACTTGAAAGGCTTACCCCATGATCTGAAACAATGTTTCATAAATTACAAATATATATAATATCATTTAACTTTCAAATGGTTGTAACTGCTCCGCACCAAAAATCATTACACCTGAAAAAATCACACCGCTGAAAATGTAAAAAAAGATAAACAATTGCATTTAAGGATTTTCTTATTTTTATTGACGCGCTATTCTCATTACCGATCGATAAACAGGAAATGAGATCGCATAAGGGACTGGCGGAACGGAGTTCTTCTGCTAAGAGTATTTATTGTGCATAGAGGTAAGAATGTGACAACGGCCCGTTGCATTCTCGTCTGTCATGCACATCAACACTTTCTGGAAATAAGGATATTGTTATGGCAGCTGTAGGAATGGTTCAAAAGCTCAACACGCCAATGAACCTTGAGTTTTACGCATCAAATCTTTACCTCCATCTAAGCGAATGGTGTTCTGAACACAGTTTAACAGGCACCGCCACCTTTCTTCGTACCCAGGCGCAAGGCAACGTGACGCAAATGATGCGCATGTTTAATTTTATGAAAAACGCCGGCGCCACCCCTATCGTTAAAGCCATTGACGTTCCGGGTGAAGAGCTCTGCTCTCTGGAAGAATTATTCCAGAAAACCCTGGAGGATTATCAGCAACGCGCCAGCACGCTGTCGCGTCTGGCAGATGAAGCGAAAGCGCTGAATGATGCCTCAACGCTCGATTTTCTCCATACCCTGGAAAAAGAGCAGCAGCAGGATGGCGTACTTTTACAAACTATTCTCGAAGAAGTTCGCAGCGCTAAACGAGCAGGGCTATGCCTGGCGCAAACCGATCAGCATCTCCTTAACGTCGTGACCTATCAGCATCACTGATAGCGGCACCCCGAGCGACAATATTGAGACGTTATTAGCCGGATAGCAACGCGAAGCAACTTATCCGGCCTACACCGTTTCTGATCTGTTTGCCAGAGGTGGTGCCTGTCGCTACTGGCGTATTATCGGCACATCATGCCAGCCGACAGGCGCGAAACGTCTCTGTCTTGTCCAGGCATTACCCCAGCATCTCACGTACAAACGCTTCTATTTCTTTATTCTGGCCGTTTTCAAACAAACATTGCTGGAAACGCGGCCCTGAAACCGCCGTTTTAACCAGTTCAGGATCGATAGCCCGTAGTGTATCCAGATAATTCTCTTTGACGACCGCGGCCTTAACCTGGTTCAAAATGCCCGCATTGCGTACCTGCGGCGCTTTGCGCTCAGGCGGATACCCCTCGCCTTTACGCCCGGTAAACGCTTTTTCAAAGATGAAACGCACGTTCAGCTCAGCGCCCCAGCCAAAGCCTTTCGCAAATGGCAGGGACAACGCATTGCCGTTGTTGATCTGCGCAAACAGAAAAGCATCTGCCGGATCGATGCAATAGCCACAAATGACACCTGGATGAATATTTAACGACATCAGCGCGCCCTGCCCGGTGCCACAGCCAGTAACCACAAAATCAACCGCGTTTGCATTAAGCAAAATACTCGCCATGATGCCTAAATGAATGTACGTCAGGTGATGGTCATTTTCGTCGCACATGCCGACATTAAAAACGGGAAATCCCTTTTCATTGGCGACGGCGCTAAGTTCGTTATAAATGATGGCATTTTTGCTGGCCTGGCTATTTTCCATCATCAGTGCAATTTTCATCGTGTTCCTCCTGAATGCAGACGGCCACGCCTGCGTAAATCATGACGTTTTGCCCACACTACTCACTTAAGAACACGCATTCAAATTTAATGAAACTAAGCTTCATTAAATGAAGAGACGCTCACACATTTTCTGTTCCCGCTGTAAACCTCCTGCCGTTACCTTTAATCAAGGCGAATCCGTAAGTTATTCCAGCCATTGACGGTGCAAGACACGAGGTAGCATGGTCTGATACCGAATTGTCGGAGCGATTTTATGAAGCCTCTTATTTTTACTCTTTCACTGCTAGCCCTGACGGGATGCACCATTACTCGACAAGCGCAGGTCAGCGAAGCCAGCCCGATAAGCGGCATCGTGCGCCTGACGTATAACCAGCCGCTATTTTTTACTTCACGGACAGATGACTATGTATCTCACGGGACCGCAACACGCGAATGCCAGCAGATGGGCTATGCCGATGCCGTTTCGTTTGGTCAGCCGGTAGGAACCTGTAGCATTTATGCGGGCTCGTTGTGTCTGAACACCCGATTTACCCTCTCCTGGCAGTGCCGGGGCGTTGCCGTCCCGCAAATCATGCCGCTTTATTATTAAGGCGGCTGGCTTAACGCCGACACCATCTACAATAGAGGAGAGTGCAGGGTCGCTATTGCCAGCATGAAGATGCTGGCTTTCCTTTATTTTTATACCCTATACACTGGCGTTAATGCGTTTTATTCCCATTCGTATTTTTAATAATTAAATTTAATATTTTACCTTTTGCAAATAATAAAATAACAAATTATAGTGGCGCCACATTACCGTATATCTTTTGCTATTTGTGGAGCGGAACCATGCTGAAAACAGAAATGATCGACAAACTGAATGAGCAAATGAATCTGGAGTTATACTCCTCCCTGCTCTATCAACAAATGAGCGCGTGGTGCAGCTATCACAGTTTTGAAGGCGCGGCCGCATTTCTTCGTCGCCATGCGCAAGAAGAGATGACGCATATGCAGCGCCTGTTTGACTACCTTACCGATACCGGAAGCCTGCCGCGCATTAATACCGTTTCTTCGCCCTTCGCTGAGTACACCTCACTGGATGAGCTGTTCCGCGCGACCTATGAGCATGAGCAGCTTATTACGCAAAAAATTAATGAACTGGCTCATGCCGCAATGACCAGCCAGGATTATCCGACATTTAATTTCTTGCAGTGGTATGTGGCAGAACAGCATGAAGAAGAAAAACTGTTCAAATCTATTATTGATAAATTAACGCTGGCGGGAAAAAGCGGCGAAGGGCTTTATTTCATTGATAAAGAACTCTCCACACTGGATACGCAAAATTAATCCAACACGTCCTTACACGGTGAGACGCGCTCTCACCGTGGCGTATTAGTGGCGGCAGATTTTACTCTCATGCGTTGAAAAACCGTCCTCCACGGCAATAAACTTTCCTTTCGCCGCCAGAAACACGACCAGTTCCGCCGCCGTCATATCTGACGCTGAACAGGTGTGAAATCGTGCCCGCTCGCCAAAGCGCGCTTTTATTGCCGCCTCCAGCGAGGTATGCGTGTACTGCTCGCCCGACTCAATCATCATATTGAGTACTTCGTGACCGTGAATGGAATCCATAACCCCTCCTGAATAAAACTCGTAGCCTAATGTGTCCGTGTGCGAGCGACTTTGCGCTAGCGCAGGTTTGCGGCGGTTGTCCGCGTCTCTTCCCATATTCGCTTTTATGCCCGGAACTGTAAATTTTACAGTACACCCATTGTAACGACCATTTGACGAAAATAGCGTAATGCCTTACCCTGCGCCGCGGATATCACCGTTCTTTGTTACCGGGGTAGTAGAAAGCGTGAAAAACAGAACTCTGGGCAGTATTTTTATCGTGGCAGGCACCACTATCGGCGCCGGGATGCTGGCAATGCCGCTGGCAGCGGCTGGCGTTGGTTTCAGCGTCACGCTGGGATTGTTGATTGGCCTGTGGGCGCTGATGTGTTATACCGCGCTACTATTACTGGAGGTATATCAACACGTTCCGGCAGATACCGGGCTGGGCTCGTTGGCAAAACGCTATCTTGGACGTTACGGACAGTGGCTTACGGGATTCAGTATGATGTTCTTAATGTATGCGCTCACCGCCGCCTACATTTCCGGAGCCGGAGAATTACTGGCATCCAGTATTAATAACTGGCTTGGCGCCACGCTCTCGCCCGCTGCCGGGGTGCTGCTGTTCACCTTTGTTGCCGGTGGGGTGGTGTGTGTGGGCACCTCGCTGGTCGACCTTTTTAACCGCTTCCTGTTTAGCGCAAAGATCATTTTTCTGGTCATCATGCTTGCGTTGCTCACGCCACATATTCATAAAGTAAATCTTCTTACGCTTCCTTTACAGCAGGGGCTGGCGTTATCCGCCATACCGGTCATTTTCACCTCGTTTGGTTTTCACGGAAGCGTACCGAGTATTGTGAGTTATATGAACGGCAACATTCGCCGGCTGCGTTGGGTCTTTATGACGGGTAGTGCCATTCCGTTAGTGGCCTATATTTTTTGGCAGCTCGCCACGCTGGGAAGTATCGACTCGCCGACATTCAGAGGGCTACTGGCCAGCCATGCCGGGTTAAATGGCCTGCTGCAGGCACTCAGAGAAGTGGTCGCTTCGCCACATGTCGAACTGGCGGTCCACCTGTTCGCCGATCTGGCGCTGGCGACCTCTTTTCTGGGCGTAGCGCTAGGATTATTTGATTACCTGGCCGATCTATTCCAGCGCCGCAGTACGGTGTCCGGACGTCTGCAAACCGGGCTGATTACCTTTCTGCCGCCGCTGGCGTTTGCGCTTTTCTACCCACGTGGATTTGTGATGGCATTAGGCTATGCCGGCGTAGCGCTGGCAGTGCTGGCACTGCTCATCCCTGCCATGCTGGTCTGGCAATGCCGTAAACAGAGCCCTCAGGCGGGATATCGTGTGGCAGGCGGCACGCCAGCGCTGGTGCTGGTGTTTATCTGCGGCATTGTCGTGATTGGCGTCCAGTTTTCGATCGCACTGGGGTTCCTGCCCGATCCAGGTTAACGCCAGGCAAAGATTATCGGGCCCGGACGCCGTCCAGGCTCGATAATCATCACGCTATGGCCGTTTACGAGCCATTAATGCAGGCAGCACTGCTTAAATTTTTTGCCGCTCCCGCATGGGCAAGGATCGTTACGCCCCACTTTCACCTCTGCTTTTATCGGCATCTGTAGCGGCGTCGTGTGCGGATGCGCCATCCACCAGGCATGCAGCTCAAGCGCCGCGATACGGATAGCATCAACGCTTTTATCGAACGCTTCCGGGCTCATTTTATCCAACAGCGCAAAGTTTTCTTCAGTGCCGTGTAAGGCAATCGCTTCCAGCGCCGGTTTTAGCGTATCCGGCAAGTCAGACCAGTCGGACAGCGACACTCCGCGCATGTAACCAAAGCACCATTCTTCAACAATCGTTAATTCATGGCCATCAACTTCTCGCAGGCCAAACAGCGGCTCGAACTGTTCTGGATAGTCTTCAAGCCGGGCGGCTGTGTCCGCCATGTGCTGGAACACCAGATCCATAAATCGCGTCATTTCTTTTTCAGATGTCCAGCGCGGTACGTACGCGGGTCCCCCCCATATCGCGACCAGCCACTGTTCCGGGTCGATGGGACGCGGAGAACTTAGTACCGCAGTAATCAGACCGTCCAGCTCCGCGACATCCAAAATGGCCTGATCGGTATTGTATTTCGTCAGCACATCATCCAGCCATTCCAGCTCGTTCTCGTTTAATGGTTCCATTTTCATAATGCTTTTCCTCAGTGATGACTTCCGCCTGTAGGCCTCTTACATTGCAGCGGATAAAAATAATTTTTTGCAGGCAGTTTGGATGGCAACCATCAGGGGCCAGATTAACACGAAATGAGGAGGATTCCGGAAGTTAACGCACAAAAGGAGGATCAGGGCGCAGATTTTCCGCCAGGAAGCGCTCGCCCCACACAAAAGCGAGAGATAGGTTTCTCGCTATATTATACTCATGCTAACTTACACCACCGCCGCGGACAGATAAAACCGCCCTCTCAAATAGAGCTTATTTTCAGTAAAAAAGTGTTTAATGAGTTCGTCTACCGCTTCTCTGTCAGCAGAAAAGGTTATTTCCATAAACAGCGTATCGTACCCTATTTTGATATTTTTTTTCTTACAGTAAACACGGATCTCATCCTGCACACTCAGCAACGGCAGGCTAAATGTGTATAGCGGTTGCGGTTCTTTTTTCGCCGCTTTCTCAAAAACTTTAGTGACCAGATCCCCAAGATCGCGCTCCGACCGGGCACCGTTATTAAAATGCAATAAATTACGTCTTTTTACCACCCAGCCTCCAGCCAGATACCGCCAACAATAACTCTCACTTCAATGTGTGAGGCACATAATCACATCCAGAATCAGCTCCAGATAGTATTTCAAATAAACAGCCCGCACTATAGCTCATACTTTTTTCAGACACAGTTTACAGGGATACTCTCTTTATATCCACGCGCACGGTTGCCTTAATCATGTCTTCCGCGATAACACAGTTTGTCAACCTATTCTATATAACCAAGCTTAAACAGAACCTTACCAGCCAGCGATATCAGCTCAGGATTTTCAGGATAAAAACGCAGTAACGGCAAAAATACCGCCTCACCGATAATGCTCCGGCTATTAGCATGGTTTGGGCGCAATCCCCAGATATTCTGATAAGTCATCGGCACGACCTGCCCATTCATGGTTGTGTTACCGATATACAGCATAATATGCCCTGGAATATAGACCAACGTAGTAAACGGTTTTCCGTATCTGGTGAGATAATCAATCCGCATTTGGGGATTTTTATGACTAAGATCGACCACCCGTCCAGCAGACTCTACCTGCGCGGATGAATGTCTGGCCAGGAATATGCCAAACGGCATTAACAGGCTGCGGACTTCGGCTGAACAATCATTATAAAAGTTAAAATTTCCCCAACCGTAGGGGGCGCCGTGCATTGCTTTCATTAGCACAGCGATATTTTCCGGCGTCATTTTCCACGGCATAGCCGTAAACTCGTTACCGCTTAGCCAGACCCAATGGATAAACGCGCGACCGTTGCTGTCGCGAACTGGCGCCGCAATGAGGAACTGGCCCGCCCGTTGATGTCGGAACGGTAAAATAGTGCCCGGTCGCCCGGTGAAATAATAGACGCCTGCGGCATGGACAGAAACCGGCGCGTTGATAAATGCCCCCAGTTGCTTATGAGCAAGCAAAACCCACTGTGTTATAAATTTCTGATCCGCACTGGCAATATCTTCACTATGAACCCAGCCAGTTACCGCTGGTGAAACGACATATTGCCAGCGTTGGTCTTTGCTCTTCGTCAGCGTATAGACCGGCGTACCGGGACGCAGCGAAGACATTTGTAAATTATCAAACGGGTACCCCTCGCCCGCCTGACGGGGATCGTTAAAGAGCGGGTCGTCCGTTGGCAGCGCTCTGACTAAACTTTCCCTGACCATAATGCCTCGCCGGGAGGCATGATAGATATTGTCAATCTGCGTATCCGTATTCCCTCTAACCCCCTCTTTCCAGCGAGAGGTATAAAGTCTGAAGTTTTCCCCCCAATAAGCACTGCCGTCGCTAAGAAACTGCTTAATACTGGCATCCCGCGCCTGTGCTGCGTTTTTTTTCAGCAATGCGGTAATATAAAAACCATTCCACGGCGAGTGCGCTTCACTGTCCATTCCGAAATAATGAGATTTTAGTGCGTTAAAGTAGCGTTGTTGGGTAGCACTATCAATAACCGGAATAGTGTAATCAGCCGAGTCCGGAGGTATCCATTTATCAACCGACTGTGAATAATCCGCTAACGGAAAGCGTGTTTTTGTCGGGTCAATATAGCTCCCTGTGAGAATTTCATCTTTGGCTGTTGATCGGTAGGTCGTCTGGTGGCAAGCGGTGAGGCACAATGGTATCAATAAAACGGCCCAGGTTTTCTTTTGCATCATCATCTCCGTAAAGCGGGGAAGGCATAATATAGAGACTGACCAAAACCGCCATTCACGAAAACCCGAAATTATCTGTAGTTGACCTGTTATTAAGACAATATTGCAAAACGTGATTAAAGCATGATGCGGATCACATTACCTTATGATGAATATTAGTTCGCTATCTACCTTTAATTAAATTGTGCAGAAAACACCCCTGAACAGTTATATACTCGTTTAATTTGCATAAATACTCCACTGCCCCGCCCCTGTTTTTTTCAGACAATACATACTGTAGCGCGTCAGCTCTACTTTTTTTATATACTCTGCAAAATCGTTTTCATCGACGTAGCCAATAAAATTACGCGCATCACATGTCGAAGAGGAAAACTCGCCTGGAAGAGAGTAGGTTGCGATTGCACTCTCAGGCTCATACAAAATAAAAAAAAGTAGCAAAGCGCAACCTACAATCCCAATATTAATGAAGCTAATAAATAATTTTGCATTATCGGTATATTTCACTGGCAGACCTACTCACTTTATAAAGCAGGCATAAAACATATCAGCATTTTTTATAGAGATTAATGGATTTTATCGGCTGATTTACCCGACGTTTAGTATTTACCAGGCATAAGTTCTTGCGGGTCGGTAGCACATAACTGTTGTACTGGCAGAAATGCCGCTACCGGTGTTTTTTTACCGTGTATCGCGCTGGAAAGTTCACGCTCGCGGTCGGCATACAAATTGAAGACACAAAAAAACCACCCGTAGGTGGTTTCACGACACTGCTTATTGCTTTGATTATTCTTGTCTTTCCCATGGTACCCGGAGCGGGACTTGAACCCGCACAGCGCGAACGCCGAGGGATTTTAAATCCCTTGTGTCTACCGATTCCACCATCCGGGCTCGGGAAAAATTGGAGGCGCGTTCCGGAGTCGAACCGGACTAGACGGATTTGCAATCCGCTACATAACCGCTTTGTTAACGCGCCAAATTTTTTTGCTTTTCAGCCAGCATCCGCTTTACGCCAATGCTTTTAAACTGGAGCGGGAAACGAGACTCGAACTCGCGACCCCGACCTTGGCAAGGTCGTGCTCTACCAACTGAGCTATTCCCGCAGTATCAAGCAACTTTGTTAATCACTTGATTTTGTTATCGTCTGGCAATCAGTGCTGCCGTTCGATGCGTTGCATTCTACTTACCTGACGCACTGAGTCAACGATATTTTTCGTCACTCACGATCGTTTGCTGAAATTTGCGGCGAAACGATCACTGATCAAGCAAATCTCCGCGTGCAGCGCTCAAATATTGCAACATGGACCACAACGTTAGCACCGCTGCAACAAAGAAAAGCGCGATCCCGGCATACTCTACCCAGATATTCGGACGCCACAAGAGCCACGCCAGCGCCACCATCTGCGCGGTAGTTTTGACTTTACCGATCCAAGAGACCGCTACACTACTGCGTTTGCCCAGCTCCGCCATCCATTCACGCAGAGCAGAGATAATAATTTCGCGGGCTATCATCGTCGCCGCAGGTAACGTCACCCACCAGCTATGATAATGCTCAGTGACCAACACCATGGCGATCGCCACCAGCACCTTGTCGGCGACGGGGTCGAGGAAAGCGCCGAAACGCGTACTCTGGTTCCAGCGTCGCGCCAGAAAGCCGTCAAACCAGTCGGTAATAGCGGCAATACAGAAAATCAGCGCGCTGACCATCGGCGCCCAGGCGAACGGCAAATAAAACACCACGACAAAGAATGGAATCAGGATGACGCGAAACAGCGTGAGCAACGTAGGGATATTAAATTGCATAGTGACGGGTAACTATCTGTTGTCAGTGAAATTACCCCTATGTTGCTACAGTGGCCTCAATGTTTCAACGACCAGAAGATCTTTTCTGCCAGACCTTGCGAAATACCCGGCACTTTTGCAATTTCTTCTACGCTGGCGTTACGTAGTCCTTGCAAACCGCCCATATATTTCAGCAGCATCTGGCGACGTTTAGGCCCAACGCCTTCAATAGTTTCCAGCGTACTGGTATTTTTAACCTTTGCGCGTTTTTTACGGTGTCCGCCGATCGCGTGATCGTGCGACTCATCGCGAATATGCTGAATAACATGCAGCGCCGGCGAGTCCGGCGGCAGGCTAAACCCCTCTCCTTCCGGTTCAAAAAAGAGTGTTTCCAGACCGGCCTTTCTGTCTGCGCCTTTGGCGACGCCGAGCAACAAAGGGCGATGCTTATCCCAGGGGACATCCAGCTCAGCGAAAACGGCTTTCGCCTGGGCGAGCTGCCCTTTTCCGCCGTCGATCAGAATAACGTCCGGAATCTTACTTTCTTCTATGGCCTTGCCATAACGCCGACGTAGCACCTGATTCATCGCCGCGTAGTCATCACCCGGCGTGATGCCCGCGATATTATAACGACGATACTCGGCGCGTAACGGCCCGTTAGCGTCAAATACCACACAGGATGCGACCGTTTGCTCCCCCATGGTATGGCTGATGTCAAAACACTCCATCCGCTTGATAGCAGGAAGTTTTAATACCGCCGCCAGCGCAGTCAAACGCTGCGTGATGGTGGACTGCTGCGAAAGTTTTGTAATTAAGGCCGTTGCCGCGTTGGTCCGCGCCAGCTTGAGATAACGGGCGCGATCGCCGCGCGGTTTTGTCTGGACATGAATACGCCGTCCGGCAAGCTCCGACAACGAGTCGGCGAGCAGCGTTTTATCGCTAAGATTAAAATCGAGCAGTATCTCGCCCGGTAGCGTGCGCATCTGGCTACCCTGCAGGTAAAACTGCCCGACAAAGGTTTCCACCACTTCGCCCAGTTCCGTACCGCCAGGCACTTTTGGAAAATAGCTGCGGCTGCCCAGCACCTTACCCTGGCGAATAAACAGCACATGCACACAGGCCATACCCGCATCGAAAGCCACGCCGATAACGTCGAGATCGTCGCCCGCATTGGAGACAAACTGTCTCTCCGTGACCCGGCGTACCGCCTGGATCTGATCGCGAATACGCGCCGCCTCTTCAAATGCCAAATCCTGGCTGGCCTTTTCCATCCGGGCAATCAGCTGTGTTAACACCTGGTCGTCCTTGCCGGACAAAAACAACCGGACATACTCCACCTGTTGCGTGTACTCCTCCTCGCTGACCAGTCCTGCAACGCAGGGGCCTAAGCAGCGGCCAATCTGGTATTGCAGGCAAGGACGCGAGCGGTTGCGATATACGCTGTTTTCGCACTGGCGGATAGGGAAAATTTTCTGTAACAGCGCCAGCGTTTCCCGCACGGCATAGCCATTAGGAAATGGGCCGAAGTACTCGCCTTTCGCATGTTTGGCGCCACGGTGCATCGCCAGACGCGGATGGGTATCGCCGCTCAGAAAAATAAAAGGATAGGATTTATCATCACGCAACAACACGTTGTAACGCGGTTGATACAACTTGATGTAATTATGCTCAAGCAGCAGCGCTTCCGTTTCGGTATGCGTTACCGTGACATCAATGTGTTGAATTTGCGCAACTAGCGCTTCGGTTTTACGCGAAGCCAGGTTGCTGCGAAAGTAGCTGGAAAGACGCTTTTTCAGGTCTTTTGCTTTACCGACATAAATAACCGTACCGCCGGCGTCATACATACGATAGACACCGGGTTGGCTGGTAACGGTTTTCAAAAACGCCTTTGCGTCAAATATTTCACTCACTGGCTTGTTAACGTCTCCGCATTACACAGGCCATGGCGGATTGCCAGGTGAGTCAGCTCAACATCGCCATGAATGTTTAATTTACTGAACATACGATAGCGATAGCTGTTCACCGTTTTAGGACTGAGATTCAGCTGTTCTGAAATCTCATTGACCTTCTGACCCTTGGTGATCATCAGCATAATCTGCAACTCGCGTTCAGACAAACTGGCGAACGGCGTTTCCGTTTTTGCAGGCTCGATCTGACTGAGCGCCATCTGCTGAGCGATATCGGAGGCGATATAACGTTGTCCGGAATACACCGAACGAATAGCGCTCACCACCTCCTGAGGCGCAGCGCCTTTGCTGAGATAGCCAGCTGCGCCAGCCTGCATCACTTTGGCGGGCAACGGGTTCTCCGTATGGACGGTCAGCATGATCACTTTGATATCCGCTGTCGATCGGGCAATTTTACGCGTCGCCTCAAGGCCGCCAATACCGGGCATGTTCATATCCATCAGCACGACGTCAACGGCGTTAGTACGGCACCATTTTACCGCATCCTCTCCGCAGCACGCTTCACCGACAACTTTAATGCCCTTTATATCTTCAAGAATGCGTCGTATCCCTGCGCGCACCAGTTCGTGGTCATCAACAAGAAGAACGTTGATCAAAGGAATATCTCCAGAATAGGGATAACGCTACTGATAGTTAATCGTCCTTATATTAGCTGGTTTTATCTCAACTTTGAAACGTAAAAAAACACCGGGTATTCGATTTTGCTCTCGTTTTTGGAAATTATGTTGTACGTCATGTGGCAACTGCCAACGTTGTAGCCCCTTCTGGCGGCGCTGTCCCGGGCTGATATTTCATAATGGTGACAAAAATTTCACGTTCCGCTGTCTAAACACTAATTAGAGAATCAACTTTGTAACAATAATTAACGAGTGAAATACGCGTAATAAACAAAGAATGAAGAAAATATATGCATCACGCGGCAACGTTTATTTTGTGGGTAAACCTTCCCCTTTTTGATCAAAAAACAACCACTGCTATTTTTAGCGTAGCTTATGGTATACTCCGCCGCCTTAACATCTGCTATCGCACATTTTCACTGAAACATAACGAGGAAAATAAATGAGTACGCCTGATTTTTCCACCGCTGAGAATAATCAAGAACTGGCTACTGAAGTCAACTGCCTGAAAGCCATGTTAACGCTGATGCTGCAGGCAATGGGCCAGGCCGATGCAGGGCGCGTGATTCTTAAAATGGAAAAACAGATCGCGCAGATGGATGATGAAGCACAAGCGGCGGTATTTTCCAGTACGGTTAAGCAAATTAAACAGGCTTACCGCCAGTAGTAAAAAAACCGGCTGTTAGCATCGCTTTCAGCCGGTTTCGCGTCTGGCGCGAAGCATCGTCAGCACGTCATATCAGACCTGTCGCCGCAGCGTAGCAGGCAATCTGTGTTTTATTTGGCGCATTGAATTTCTTCTGCATGTTTTTCTGATGGAAGTTAACGGTATTTTCAGAAATCGACAGAATAATGGCGATCTCCGATGAGGTTTTCCCTTCCGCCGTCCACTTCAGAATCTCTTTCTCACGTTTACTGAAACGCATCTCAGGCGCCATCACCATGTCGTCTTCAAATCTTGTCAGCGCCGAAAGACTCTCCCGCGCCAGCAGTTGCAACCTCAGCTCCACTTCATCGTAGGTAAACGAGGAGCAGCGTAAACTGCTACGGGAGACAGATAAAAAGCCCAGCGCCCGGTTCGGCAACATCACACACTGGGTTACGCCTCTGCGTAATCCGAAACGCTGGGCGGCATCCCACATCGCCTGCGCTTCATGAAATAGCACGTCATCCCAATGTAAATGACCCTGCCTGAAATTTTCCGGCTTTAATACCGGATCGATCGCGAAATAGTTTTCGGACTGATAATGCGTTACCCACGCCGGAGGATAAGTGGTACGAAGCGATATTTTAGGCCGGGTAAAGGGAACGGGATGACGAACACACAGGGCATAATAATCAAATTCCAGCCGCTGTGTCTGATATTGCAATTCAGTATAAACATCCTCTGCTGCCGCCATCTCCTGAAAGCGTAACAACATTGCGCGTCGCCAGGTGAAGAAATCATTTTCCTGCATATTTTATGGTCACGCCTTTGATATTGATAATCATTATTATGAATGACTTAAATTAACACATAAATAGTGTTTATATATAAGAAATATCGGACGAAACGTAGAATACTTGAGCGGCATTACACTTTTTGGCTTCCGCCAGAGAGCGAGGTTAATAATCTGGCAGAATGACTTCATAATTATTCATTGCGCTCGCCCAAGGCGCGGCTAATTCGGGCGAGCGTTGAAAAGGCATTATTTCACTAAAAATTTCTCAAGGAACTGGCGGGTACGCGGATGCTGAGGATCGGCGAACAAGGTTTTCGCCGGCCCCTGCTCGACGATTTGCCCCTGATCCATAAATATTGCCCGGTCAGCCACGTCACGCGCAAAGCCCATTTCGTGAGTAACGATCACCATCGTGCGCTTTTCCTGCGCCAGCTGGCGAATCGTATTAAGCACCTCGCCGACTAATTCAGGATCAAGCGCCGACGTGGGCTCATCAAACAGTATCACTTCCGGGCGCATCGCCAGCGCACGCGCAATCGCCACGCGCTGCTGTTGCCCGCCCGACAGGCGGCGCGGATAACGGGTCTCTTTACCGGCCAACCCGACTTTGGCTAACAGTTCCCGCGCCAGCGCCGTCGCCTCGGCTTTCGGCTCTCCCTTTACAATCACCGGACCTTCAATGATATTTTCCAGCACGGTACGATGCGGGAACAGGTTAAAACTCTGAAAGACAAAGCCGACATGCTGACGTAGCTGGCGAATCAACCCTTTTTGCTGGCTGAATGGGCGGGCGGTATCGATGATAATATCGCCCACTTTAATGGTGCCCGCTTCCGGTTGTTCCAGCAGGTTAATGCAGCGTAATAACGTTGTTTTCCCTGAGCCGCTCGGGCCGATAATGGCGACGACTTCTCCGGGCTTCACCTCAAGGTCGATACCGTGCAGCACCGTTTGACCATGAAATTTTTTGACCAGGTTGGTGACTTCGATCGCACTCATTTTGGCTCTCTCTCCTGGCGGTTAAGCTGGTTTTCAAAATAGTTTTGCAGTGCCGATAAGACGGTCGCCATTACCCAGTAGATTAACGACGCGGCCAGATACATGGTAAACACCTCCAGCGTTCGCGAGGTAATTAACTGCGCCTGGCGGAACAACTCCGGCACCTGAATCGTCGCGGCGAGCGACGTATCTTTCACCAGGCTGATAAAGCTGTTGCTCAACGGCGGAAGCGCGACACGAGCCGCCTGCGGCAAAATAGCGCGACGTAGCGTTTGCCACGGCGTCATGCCAATGCTCGCCGCCGCTTCCCATTGTCCCTTGTCGATAGCCGAGATTGCCGCGCGCAGCGTCTCGGACGTGTAAGCCGCGGTATTGAGCGATAAACCAATCATCGCCGCCGGGATAGGGTCCAGCTCAATCCCAAATTGCGGCAGGCCGTAATAGATCATAAATAACTGGGCGATAAGCGGCGTACCGCGAAAAATCGAGATATAAAAGCGCGCCAGCCAGCGAACCGGCCATAGCGGAGACATCCGCATCAGCGCCAGCACAAATCCCAGCAGCAGACCAAAAAACATACCGCCAATACTCAGTTGCAGGGTAAAGACGGCGCCTTTAAGCAAATACGGCAGCGATTCAATAACCAGTTGGATACTTTCTTGCATTCGCGTTGATTACCTGGAGGTTATACATAAGGATGGTAGGCAAACAGCGCAGGCGCCCCACCGGTGTGAATAAAGAGAATCGGCCCGTCATCGTTAAAGCGTTTCTGGCTGATGCCGTCTATCAGACCCGCCATCGCTTTGCCGGTATATACCGGATCCAGCAGCACCCCCTCCAGGCTCGCCAGCAGTTTCACCGCCTCCATCCCCGCGTCATTTGGCACGCCGTAACCCGGGGCAAAATAGTCATCCCATAAATGGATATCCGCCGTCGCCGTCAGCGCCAGCTGACCGGCAATAGCCTGCTGCAAGGCAATCACTTTGGGTTTCTGCTCGGCGACAGAACGTGAAACGGTCACGCCAATCAGTTCGACATCCGGCATCAGATGTTCCAGCCCGACAGCTAACCCGGCGTGCGTTCCGGCGCTGCCGGAGGCCACCACCACCGAAGAGAGCCCGACGACTTCTTCACACTGCTGGGCGATTTCCAGAGCGCTCTCTACGTATCCCATTGCGCCCAGCGCGCTGGAGCCGCCGACCGGAATCACATAGGGCCTGAACCCTTGCGCTTCAATGCGCGTCGCCAGCGTTTGCAGCTGCGCATCCGGATCGGTTAGCGCATCGCACATCTCAATTTGCGTATTAAATAAATCCAGTAACAGGCGATTACCATTCGTCAGGTAATTTTCCGCAGTGGTACCGATTGGATTTTCCAACAAAGCGACGCAATGCAGCCCCAATTTGGCCGCGACCGCCGCCGTCTGACGGACATGGTTTGACTGAATCGCCCCTGCGGTTATCAGCGTATCCGCCCCTTCTCGCAGCGCGTCGGCCACCAGAAACTCCAGCTTGCGCAGTTTATTGCCGCCCATTGCAATGGGCGTAACGTCATCGCGCTTAATGTAAATCTCACGGCCAAGATAATCAGACAATCGCGGCAGGTATTCGAGCGGGGTCGGCGCGCCGATAAGCTCCAGGCGAGGGAAGCGCGTTAAGTGATGTAGTGGCATTGAGTCTCCGGTAACGTTGTGGTGTGTTCTTTTTATTATGCACGTTGATCCAACGGAAATAAAAAAGGCGCCGATTCACGCGCCTCCGTTTGCTGACATAGTATGAGGTTGATATTGCCCGGCGGCGCTCTGCCTGCCGGGCAACGTAGAGCATTATTGGGTCACGTCAGCGCCAAACCATTTTTCAGAGAGCGCTTTTAAGGTGCCATCTTTTTGCATTTCCGCAATGGCGTTATCTACCGCCTTCAGCAAGTCTTCGTTGCCTTTACGTAACGCAACGCCGGACTCCTGACGCGAAAACGCATCACCGGTGACGGCCAGCGTACCTTTGGTTTTTTTCACCAGATCCAGCGCCGCCAGACGATCGACTAAAATCGCGTCAATACGGCCTACGCGCAGATCCTGGTATTTTGTAGGATCATCGTCATAAGTACGGATATCCACACCCTGAACATGTTGACGTAGCCACTCTTCATAGTTAGTCCCCAGCCCAACGCCGACTTTTTTGCCCTGCAGATCGGCCGCCGTTTTGATCGTGCCTTCATTGCCTTTTTTCACCAGCGCCTGAACGCCGGAGACAGTGTAAGGCGTAGAGAAATCATATTTTTTCTTGCGGACGTCTGAAATCGTGACTTGGTTTATCACCACATCAATGCGTTTAGCGTCCAGCGACGCCAGTATTCCGTCCCATTTGGTCGGCTTCAGCGACGCTTTAACGCCCAGATGTTTTGCCAACGCCTCGGCGAAATCGACTTCAAAACCGGTTAATTTGCCGTCTTCGCCCTGAAAGCTAAACGGCGGATAGGTACCTTCCAGCCCTACCAGCAGCGTGCCGCGTTCTTTAACTTTGTTCAGCAAACCCTCATCGGCAAAGCTCTTCGCGCTCATTCCCGCCACCAGCGCTACAGCCATTACTCCCATCAGTGCCTGACGTCCCAGCAGTGCTAATTTCATAGTAACCCCGAATATTGCCGTTAATGACCATAGACTGTGTCCCGCCATGGCGCATCGTCACGTCTCGCGAACCTTTGGGGGACTCAGCCTAATGTAGAAGGTTTGCCACGTTTCACCAACACGACTCTGCTACATCTTATGCTTTTTTAATATATATCAGAACTGGCGGTAAAGGGGGATTTCTGTCTGGGCGCAATCTGCTGATGCGCTTTATATTGCTGGTATTTACGTAGTGCGATACGGTAATTATTGGTGCTGGTTTCCGGCAACCATGGCGCCAGGCTTTCATCGAGAAAACCGTCCTGCAGCAGATCGTGGGAAATGTTTTGCTCGCTGAGGTAGTTGCCAAGACGTCGTAAACGCACGACATATTCCCGCACCGTGCCATGGCTCATCTCGGTTTGTTCAAACAAATACTGTTTGAAACCGATAATATCGAAAAAATCACTCTGCTTTTTGCAGTGCAAATCGCCGCAAAATCGACACAGCGCCACCCACTCCTTCTGCTCCCGCTGCCAGGCAGCGTCGTCAAGTAGCATATCCAGCTGTGAAATAGCGATTTTATTAACGATCTTGCCACGGCGAACCAGCGTAATGCGGTCGAGCAGTTTGTGACAATGCGCGCAATGCGTCTGGCTGTGTTTAAAGTCTTTAAGATAGCGGCTCAAGGGCCGCCTTTTAGGTTGCTGCACCGTCATGAGAACTCCTGGTAGTCTATACGTTGTGCGGCACTTTTCGGGTGCGACCATGCGCGACCTATAACTTACCCAGTTTGGTGCGTAATCGTTTGATGGCCTGACTATGCAACTGGCTGACCCGCGATTCGCCAACTTCCAGTACCGCGCCAATCTCTTTGAGGTTGAGCTCCTCCTGGTAATACAGCGTTAACACCAGTTGCTCGCGTTCCGGCAGCGATTCAATCGCGTCCATTACCCGCTGTCGCAGGTCGCCCTCCAGCAGTTGATGTAACGGGTTTTCCTGTTGATGTTCTTCAGTCACCAGTTCGATACTATCGCCATGCTCTTCCCGCCACTCATCGTAAGAGAAAAGTTGGCTGTTGTTGGTATCGAGCAACATCTGACGATACTCCGCAACAGGGATGCCAAGACGTTCCGCCACTTCGGTTTCCGTCGCATTACGCCCCAGTTCCTGCTCCAGTTGTCCCATCGCCTGCGCCACTTCGCGGGCATTACGCCGGACGCTACGCGGCACCCAATCGCGGCTGCGTAATTCATCCAGCATCGCCCCACGAATACGCTGCACTGCGTAAGTGGTAAATGCCGTTCCTTGCAAAGCGTCATATCGGTCGACCGCATTTAATAACCCGATGCCGCCCGCTTGTAGCAGATCGTCCAGTTCCACGCTCGCCGGCAATCGCACCTGCAGGCGCAATGCTTCGTGACGCACCAGCGGTACATAACGCTGCCACAGCGAGTGTTTATCCATTACACCTTCAGCGGTATACAGTGAATTCACGATAAACAGCCCTGCGTTAAATGAGTTATCGGCATGATTATCCGTTTCTACAGAGGGTTCTATCGAAGGAATAAGGCTATAAAAGAAGGGTTATTTCACTTATGTAACCTGTAGCGCCTTTTTAGCGGCTAAAAGAGCAGAATAAAATCAGCCAGATAGGATAAACGGGATGCGCAAAAGCCCACCCCGAACAAAACTATGTCAGAAGATGAATCATCGACAGATCGTCGCCAGTACGCACCGTTTCTATATGGCGATGAAAATTCTTCGCCACCTCGCTGTTATGCTGGCTGCGGGAGTGAAAACTATACACAATATTAGTAACGTCATCCCACTCAATCCGCCCGCGCTCATGCACGCTGGCTGCCGTTAATAGCTTAATAAAGGCATATTCCGCCACGATAATATACAGCGCGCGTAACGGGTCGACATTCGGCTGGTTGGGGAAATTATTTTCCCAAATTTTATAGAGAATTAAATTTCTGAAGGCCCAGTTCTTCTGCTGCTCATCCGCCTGTAAACAGCGCGCTAATGAGGACTCAATATCGCTCACCTTCTGCTCCATTGAAACGCCCTCTTCCGCCGTCAGCACCCGCAGAAGGCACTGGATATAGTGATCGAGGATAACACTGCCACGACTAAGCGGGAGCGAGCGGAAATAGTCCTGCATCTGCAATACCAGCGAGGTTTTTACCTTGCTATCCGGCGCGATATTCATTAACTCCTGCGCCAGCACGCCGGTCTGCAACTGCTCAAGTAGCGCAGCATACACCTGTTCCAGTTCACCCAGCGCCGCATCATCAATTTTGGCAAATTTCTGCGTATACATGACAAATTTTATTAACGCATAGAGCGCGGCTTCCGTACTGCTGTTGGCATGGTTGATCAAACTCAGGCAAAACAGATTGAGTAACTTTTGCTGCGCTGGGAATAACGGCGCAGTATTGAATGTCTGCTGAATGATTGTTTTTTCGCCGAGCGCCATCGCGTCAGGATCGTTTAAAATGCGGGACGTTACCTCCGGACAGGCAAGACTCAGGGAGTTACGTACCTCATTTTTATAGGTATGGTGCGCCCGTGGGAAAGAGGAACAGGTATGACTTAATGCCTTTGCGCCTAACGTTTTTTGTACCCGGCACAGACGGTCCTCATCCAGATAAGGGCAATTCCCCAGCGCGGAAGGCAGCTTAATTTCGCCCCAGTGGCTGTTGTTCTTTTTCAGCAGGATAATATGGTCTTGCGCGATGGTACGAATCGTCGTGTCTTTACTGGCGAGATACTTTTTGACCGTCGTCTTATCCAGCGTGATTTTCCAGCCCTTACAACAGTGGTCGCGACAGGCCGAGCCAGAACAGGAAAAGCGGGTGACAAAGGCAGGTTCAGTGACGGTGATTTCTTTCATTACACAGGCTCCGGAATTAAAAAAGGCAGCTTTCGCTGCCTTGATTGTGTACCACGTGTCGGTGAATCAATCGCCGGATTAACGCAGTAAAGAGAGGACGTTTTGCGGAACCTGGTTAGCCTGCGCCAGAACGGAGGTACCGGCCTGCTGCAGAATCTGCGCGCGAGACATGTTGGAAACTTCGGTCGCGTAGTCGGAATCTTCGATACGGCTACGGGCTTCAGACAGGTTGTTTACGGTATTGCCCAGGTTGGTGATAGCGGAGTTGAAACGGTTCTGAACCGCACCCAGGTCAGAACGCAGCGCATCAACTTGCGCCAGCGCGGCATCAATTTTAGCCAGCGGGTTTTCAGTTTTAGTGGTTACAGCCTCGCTTAAAGCGCCACCACTCTGGAAATTATGCCCTTTTACATCACTAGCCTGATAAGTATTACCATCAACGGTGGTCACAACTTCAGTTTTACCATTCGCACCGCCAAATTTCACAGCACCGGTTTTTGTCGCACCAGTAGCGTCAGTATAATTTACAGTTTTAGCTTTTATCTCACCAGTTTTTTCATCGTAATCAGCGGCATAATAATCATTTCCAACTTTAAGCGCGTAACCCGCATCAGTAACTTTGCCATTTTTATCTTCAAATGACATTTTAACCAAGCTGGTATTACCTGTCGCACCTGTCACACCTGCATTGGTCAATGCAGTAGCTGCTGCGACTGTATCAACTGGCGTCGGTGTAACAGCGTCTACAATTTGGTTTTCAGTAACTGTACTAGCCCCAGTTACTGTTGCTTTATTTGCGGTCATTGTCACCGCGCCAGCTGCATCAACTGTCGCTTCATACAGACCATCTTTAGTTGTACCGGTCACCTCAACGAAGTAGTTACCGTCTTTAAATTTCACAGCCGCAGTACCCGCCGCACCAGTCGTACCTAAAGCGGTATCAATTGCTGCTGCGTTAGGTGCTGTAAGAGTAGTACCACCATTTTTATAGGTGGTAACATCTCTGGTAACAGCGGTACCTTTTGGCGTATAGGCATCCTGTACACTTAAAGTATCCAGACCCAGGGTCTGAGAGTTGATCTGCTTCAGATCGATATCGATAGTTTCACCGTCG